>CAZCDY010000185.1:0-6759 GCA_964497145.1 uncultured Gammaproteobacteria bacterium | reverse complement strand
GTGCCAAATGCGCCCTGTGATGGTATGGTGCGCGTCGCTCTGGAGACCGGTGAGTTTCTGGGGCTGGGTGAAATTCTGGACGACGGGCGCGTTGCGCCCCGCCGTCTGGTTGTCAGTGGTCGCTAAAGCTGTTTGTGGAGAGTTTTAGCAACTCTTTAGCGATAAAAAGCTGACTGGAACCTGTCTGTAAATCTGCACGGGCAGGCTCCTTCTTTGGTTGATTGACCGGGAGAAAGTCAGGCGTGAAGCCTGAGCGCGGGGATAGAAACCGCGCATCGTGAACCTGATGTTCGCGAAATCCGGTTGATCTGGGCAGGTTACATTGAGGAAATAGAAATGGCTTTGAACGCAGAACGTAAGGCGGAGATTGTCCGCGATTACCAGCTTAGCGACGGTGATACCGGCTCCCCGGAAGTACAGGTGGCACTGCTCACCGCAAACATCGAACAGCTTCGCGATCACTTCGAATCCCACAAGCATGATCACCACTCGCGACGTGGCCTGATTCGCATGGTAAACCAGCGCCGAAACCTGCTGGATTACCTCAAGCGCAAGGATACAGCCCGTTACGCTGAGCTGATCAAGCGACTCGGCCTGCGCCGCTAAGCGCTGCCGCAACCGGGGCCAAGGCCCCGGTTGCTTTATTCTGAATTGGAGAAAAATTGTGAACCCAGTTACTAAGACCTTCCAGTACGGCGGCCAGACCGTCACGCTGGAAACAGGCCGTATTGCCCGTCAGGCAAGCGGTGCAGTGCTTGTCACTGTCGAAAACACCAGCGTGCTGGTAACCGTCGTCGCCGAAAAGACCGCCCGTGAGGGTCGTGACTTCTTCCCGCTGGCCGTGCACTACATGGAAAAGGCCTATGCTGTTGGCAAGATTCCCGGTGGCTTCTTCAAGCGTGAAGCGCGTCCGAGCGAAAAGGAAACACTGACCTCTCGCCTGATCGATCGCCCGATTCGTCCGCTGTTTGCCGATGGCTTTATGAATGAAGTACAGGTGATCTGTACTGTGATGTCTGCCGACAAGCACATCGATCCGGACATTCCTGCAATGATTGGCGCCTCGGCGGCACTGGCGATCTCTGGTTGTCCGTTTAATGGCCCTATCGGCGCTGCCCGGGTTGGCTTTAACGATGCCGAGGGTTACATCCTCAACCCGACCTACGATCAGCTGCCCACCAGCAAGCTTGAGATGGTCGTCGCCGGTACCGCCGATGCGGTTCTGATGGTTGAGTCCCAGGCAGACCAGCTGACCGAAGACCAGATGCTCGGCGCGGTCCTGTACGCACACCAAGAAATGCAGGTCGTTATCAAGGCGATCGAAGAACTGGTCGCTGAAGCCGGCAAACCCCGTTGGGACTGGCAGGCACCGGCGGTTGATGAGGAACTGCTCGGCGCCGTTGAAGCTCAGGTGAAGGAAAGCGTTGGCGAGGCCTATCGCATCACTGACAAGGCTGAGCGTTACGCCCGCGTTGGCGAAATTCGCGAAGCCTGTGTTGCCGCGCTTGCAGTTGAGGGCGGCCCGAGCGCAGAGACGGTCAAGGACTACTTCAAGAAAGTGGAGAAGAGTCTGGTGCGCAAGCGCATTCTCGCCGGTGAGCCGCGTATCGATGGGCGGGATACGCGCACCGTGCGTCAGATTGCCTGTGAAGTTGACGTCCTCCCGAAGGCACACGGCTCGGCGCTGTTTACCCGCGGTGAAACGCAGGCGATCGGGGCGGTTACGCTGGGGTCAACCCGCGATGCACAGATAATTGATGCGCTGGAAGGCGAGCGTCGTGATCCCTTTATGCTGCATTACAACTTCCCTCCCTACTCCGTGGGTGAGGCAGGTCGTGTAGGCTTTACCAGCCGCCGTGAAATCGGCCACGGTCGCCTGGCGCGTCGCGGACTTGCGGCGGTGCTGCCAAGCGTTGACGATTTTCCCTACACGATCCGCGTGGTCTCCGAAATCACCGAGTCAAACGGTTCCAGCTCAATGGCATCCGTTTGTGTAGGCTCTCTGGCACTGATGACGGCGGGTGTGCCGCTCAAGGCGCCGGTGGCCGGTATTGCCATGGGTCTGGTCAAGGAAGGCAATCAGTTCGCGGTTCTGACAGATATCCTGGGCGACGAAGATCACCTCGGCGACATGGATTTTAAAGTGGCCGGAACTGCAGAGGGCGTTACGGCTCTGCAAATGGATATCAAGATCGAAGGCATCACCGAGCAGATCATGGAGATTGCCCTGGAGCAGGCGATGCAGGCGCGACTGCATATTCTGGGTCAGATGAATGCGGTTCTGGATGCGCCGCGCACGGTGACTTCAGAAAATGCGCCGAGCATGCTCACGCTGAAGGTCGATTCGGACAAGATCCGCGACATTATCGGCAAGGGCGGTGCGATGATTAGATCCACGACGGTACGGTAGAGCGTATTGTCGACTTTGGTGCCTTTGTGAACATCCTTCCCGGCAAGGATGGCCTTCTGCACATTTCCCAGATCGCCAATGAGCGCGTCGAGAATGTGTCTGACTACCTCAAGGAAGGTCAGGAAGTGCGCGTCAAGGTACTGGATGTAGATCAGCGTGGGCGTATCAAGCTCTCTATTAAAGAGTTGCTTGAAGACGAGCAGGACGCGGCTCCCGCACCTGCGCCGGTTGAAGACGCTGAAGACGCCTAACGGGGGAACGTAAGCTTCCCAGAGGGGCGCTTCGGCGCCCCTTTTTATTGCCCCTTGCTAGCCGGCTCGGTTGTAAATCAAATCCTCGACGACCGTAGGATCGGCCAGGGTCGAGGTGTCTCCCAGGCTTTCCAACTCGTTCTCGGCGATCTTGCGCAGAATCCGGCGCATGATTTTTCCGGAGCGGGTTTTTGGCAGGCCGGGTGCCCATTGGATGATATCGGGCTTGGCGATCGGCCCAATTTCCTGCACACAGAGTTGCACGAGTTCAGCCTTGAGTTCGTCACTGGGCTCAACGCCTTCCATGGGCGTGACATAGCAGTAGATGCCCTGGCCCTTGAGCTCATGAGGGTAACCGACTACGGCCGCCTCAGCGATTTTCTCGTGCAGAACCAGGGCGCTCTCTACCTCTGCGGTGCCCATGCGGTGGCCGGATACATTGAGTACATCGTCTACGCGACCGGTAATCCGGTAGTAGTCGTCTTCGTCACGCATTGCCCCGTCGCCGGTAAAGTAGTACCCGGGATAATGACTGAAGTAGGTGTCGACCATTCGCTGATGATCGCCGTAGACGGAGCGGATCTGGCTGGGCCAGGACGACTTGACGACCAGATAGCCGGCACCGGGCCCCTCAATCTCGCTGCCATCTTCGTTGAGCAATGCCAGCTCCACACCGAAAAAGGGCACAGAGGCGAAGCCGGGCTTCATCGGCGTGGCGCCAGGCAGGGGGCTGATCATATGCGCACCGGTTTCGGTCTGCCACCAGGTATCGACGATCGGGCAGCGGCCATCACCGACAACGTGGAAGTACCACTCCCAGGCTTCGGGATTGATGGGTTCTCCCACGGTGCCGAGAATCCGCAGGCTCTTGCGCGATGACCGCGTGACGTACGCATTGCCCTTGGCCTGTAATGCGCGGATCGCGGTGGGTGCGGTGTAAAAAATGGCGACCTCATGTTTGTCGACGATCTCCCAGCAGCGACCCGCATCCGGGTAGGTGGGAACGCCTTCGAAAATCAGCGTGGTGGCCCCGTTTGCCAGGGGGCCATATACGATATAGGAGTGTCCGGTGACCCAGCCCACGTCGGCGGTACACCAGTACACCTCGCCATCGCGGTAATCAAACACATACTTGAAGGTCATGCTCGCCTGCAGGAGATAGCCGGCGGTGGTGTGCAGTACACCCTTGGGTTTTCCTGTGGAGCCGGACGTGTAGAGGATGAACAGTGGATCTTCGGCGTCCATGGACTCGGGTTCGCAGTCAGTGCTCTGATCCCGGGTGATCTCGTCGTAGTAGACGTCCCGGTCTTCCTGCATGGTCACGGCTGCGCCGGTTCGACGCAGCACGATGCAGGTGCTGACCGAGGGGCAATCCTCCAGACTCTTATCCACATTCGCTTTGAGCGGAATGGTTCGCCCCCCGCGCAGACCCTCATCACTGGTGATGACTGCGCTGCATTCAGCGGATTGGATGCGATCTTTCAGGGCCTCGGGAGAGAAACCCCCAAAAACGATGGTATGCACTGCACCGATTCGGGCGCAGGCGAGCATGGCATACGCGGCCTCCGGGACCATGGGCATATACAGGCATACGCGATCGCCCTTGCGAACCCCGCGTGCGCGCAGGGCATTTGCGAGGCGGCAGACTTGGTCTTTCAGCTCAGCGTATGTGATGGATTTACTGTCCGCTGGATCGTCGCCCTCCCAGATGATTGCGGTCTGATTGGCACGCTCAGACAGATGACGATCAATACAATTGACGCTGACGTTAAGCTTCCCCCCCGTAAACCAACTGGCCTGGCCTTTGACAAAATCAAAGGAGCAGACTTCATCCCAGCGTTTGTCCCAGCTAAGGAATTCTTCCGCCATCTCAGCAAAAAAGCCGTCGCGGTCAGCGAGGGAGCGACGGTACATGCTCGCGTAGCGGTCGGCATTGATGTGCGCGTCGGCAAAATTCTCAGGAACGGGATAAACAGTGGATTCGGACATGGCGTGACCCCCGGTGTCATTGTTTGCGGTGCGGATTGAAAGGCCCAAGCATAGAGCGCAAAGGCCTGCGCTCAAAGGCCATCCCGATCGAAACCCGAAACGGTTTCGCGCAGCGTTGGACTACAGCGAGTTTTAGCGCGCTGCCAGCATGCCCCAGTCCGATGCCGGGTTGAGGGTGATTCGGACATTGTCGATGAGGCGGGTGGTGCCGAGGCGCGCCGCAGCGAGGATAGCGATGTCTTCCGTCGTTTCACCCACGGCCTGCAGCGTGCGGGCATCGCGGATAGCAAAGTAATCCGGAGCGAAACCTGCCTGCAGAAGCTGCATGCGCGCATGGGATTCGAGTTGCAGGAAGTTGTCAAAGCCGCAGGCAATGGCGTCTCGGCAGTCCAGAAGGGTTTTGTGCAGTAGCGGCGCGAGACGGCGGTGGTCTGCGCTGAGGAAGTTGTTGCGAGAGCTCAGCGCAAGACCGTCCTCAGCCCGAACGGTCGGGACCCCAACCACCTGAATGGGAATTGATAGGTCTTCGACCATCTTGCGGATGATCGACAGCTGCTGAAAATCCTTTTCCCCAAAGACTGCGACCTGGGCCTGAACCATGTTAAAGAGCTTGCTCACAACCGTCGCGACGCCATCAAAATGTCCCGGACGGTCGCTGCCACAGAGGGTTTCGGAGAGATCTGGCACGCGCACCACCGTTTGCGCCGCCAGTCCCTGCGGATAGATGTCTTCATTGGACGGCGCGAACAGGTAATTCACGCCCTCGGCGAACAGCTTTTCCCGGTCGGCGTTGAGTGTACGGGGGTAGGCATCCAGATCTTCATTGACGCCAAACTGCATCGGATTCACGAAGATGCTGACGACGACGATGTCACCCAGCTGTCGTGCGCGGCGGACCAGTTCCAGATGGCCCTCATGGAGATTTCCCATGGTAGGTACAAAAGCGATCCGCTCGCCGGCGCGACGATGACGTTCCAGCGCGTGTTGCAGCCCGGTCTTGCTGTCAATAGTCAGCATTTTGCTACCCCGCTTGCGGTCAGGGTGGGCCCGCTATGCCGTGGGACCCAGGTTGTGGCGGGTTTTTCCCGCTCAGGGCGGCTGAGTATGCAGTTTTCAACAGGGTCGGGCAAGCACGACGGCTCTTGCCTTGATGTAACAATATGTTACCAAAAGGATCGGCTTTGTAACTTTTTGTACTATTTTGCCGGTTGGGAAATGGCGAAGCGAGGCGGTGTTCCGGCCTATTTGTAGCTGTGCTCTTCCCGGGGGTAGCTACCGTCTTTGACGGCTTCGACAAAGGCCCGCAAAGCCTCCTGCACACTGGCCTTGCCTGACATGAAGTTTTGTACGAAGCGCGGTTGATGGTCTGAGAGGCCGAGCAAATCGTGCATTACCAGCACCTGGGCGTCAGTGCCGGCACCGGCGCCAATGCCGATCACGGGGATATCCAGCTTGCGCGAGATATCGCTCGCCAGATGCGTGGGGATGCACTCCAGCACCAGAAGGCTCGCGCCTGCGTCTTGAATTTCGACGGCGTCGGCGAGGATGGACTTTGCTTCCTTCGGCGTGCGCCCCTGTACCCGATAACCGCCGAAGGCGTTAACCGACTGGGGCGTGAGTCCCAGGTGGGCGCAGACGGGAATGCCGCGCTCTACCAGTGCGCTGATCGTATCACTCAGCCAGACACCGCCTTCCATCTTCACCATCTGTGCGCCGGCCTGCATGAGTCGCGTGGCGTTGCGCATGGCTTCATCGACATTGCTGTAGGTCATGAAAGGCATATCGGCGATCACCAGTGATTCCGGTGCCGCACGGTTTACGCAGGCCGTGTGATACTCCATGTCCTCAATACGCACCGGTATGGTGCTGTCATGACCCTGTAGCACCATGCCGAGGGAGTCGCCGACGAGCATGGTTTCTGCACCGGCCTGGCTGACGAGGCGTGCAAAGGTGGCGTCATAGGCGGTGATGCAGACGAATTTCTCGCCGGCGGCCTTCATTTTGTCGAGCGTGCTGATCGTTACTTTAGACATGGTTTCCCAAGTTACACAAATGCGCCTGCGGCGTCTTCACCCGAAAAGCGCCTGCGGCGTCTTCACCCGAAAAGCG
>CAZCDY010000184.1:0-6799 GCA_964497145.1 uncultured Gammaproteobacteria bacterium | reverse complement strand
ATCATCGCGCATCTGCAAATCCCGCTGGTAGACACGGCTGCGGCAGGAAAGGTTCCGCCGTAGTGCAGATTTGATCATAACAACCGCTGGTCATCGCGGGGGTCAATACCGGTTATCCTGAGACCCTCTGACGTAGCAGGGTGCCGGGTAGCGAATCATGTGTGAGCTTTTCGCGATGTCGAGCCGAAGGCCGACAACGGTTGGTTTTTCGTTGGAGCTGCTCGCGCGCCGGGGAGGGGCAGAGGGTCCGCACAGCGACGGCTGGGGTGTCGGCTACTATGCCGGGCCTGACGTCTTGCTGCTGCGCGAGCCGGCCGCGGCCAGCGAGAGTGGCCTGGTACGCCATATCGAGCAGCATGGCCCTCCCAGCGAGCTGGTCATCTCGCACATTCGCCTGGCCACAAGGGGCGAACGTGCCTTGCACAATACCCAGCCGTTTCTGCGCGAACTGGGTGGGCGAAGCCACATGTTTGCCCACAACGGTGAACTGGATGGTCTGCGCCGTCTGCCCGGGGCAGCCAACCCGCGCTTTCGCCCTATCGGCGGCAGTGATTCCGAGGCGGCCTTTTGCAGTCTGCTGCACAGTCTGGCCGCACTCTGGGACGAAACGGGCGCAGAGCCCCCGGCTACCGATGCGCGGCTCGAGGTGGTGGCCGGTTTTGCCGCGCGTCTGCGCGCGCTGGGGATAGCCAATTTCCTGTATGCGGATGGTGATGTCCTTTTCGTGCATTCCGATCACCGCATTCCGCCGGGTACCGAAAAGGTGATGCCCGGACTGAACGTGCTCGAACGCGGTTGCGCAGAAGAGGTGCCTGATATGTCCGACTCCGGTATCACTCTGACCACCGTGCAGCAGTCTTTGACCCTGGTGGCGAGTGCCCCGCTGACGGATGAGGCCTGGCTTCCGCTGGGCACCGGTGAGGTGCTGGCCATAAGGGCGGGGGAGATTATCGGGCGGAAGCCGGCCTGAGGTTCTGCCAGGGGCGGAGATTGGATTGACGCGGGGGGTGTGGCCGGGGGGCCTGGGCCCTGGGCTTTCAAACGGGGATGCCGAGCGGCTAGACTGCGCTTGGCCGATAAAGGTGGACGGCGACCGGCGGGCATCCGTCTGTCGCAGCAGCTTGGGGGATGACAGTTGTGGCTAAAGATATCGACAAACTCGATCGTGTCGTCGCCGATGCCAGGCGAGCGCGCGAGGAGCGGGAGCAGGGGTACCGTGAGCGGGCGCTGAAGCTCTATCCCTGGGTATGCGGGCGCTGCGCGCGTGAGTTCACCCGGGCGAATCTGCGCGAGCTTACGGTCCATCACCGAGACCATAATCACGACAACAATCCGCCGGACGGCAGCAATTGGGAGTTGCTGTGCCTGTATTGTCATGACAATGAACATGCGCGCCATCTCGACAGTGCGCACGGCGATGCGACAGGCGGCAAGACCGCAACGACAACCAAGCACCAGCCGTTCGCCGACCTGGCATCCCTGTTGGGTAAATCGGGACGTCAGGATGATTGACTGGTGTGCAGCACACAGATCTTTCGGGCGTTTTTCGTCGGATTTGTGTCAGTTTTCGCAGTCGTTAGGTGCAATTGCGATTAAACTTCACCCTTAATGCAAGAGCGCCGCCTTACTCCCCGTTACACCTACACGCAGCCGGTCGAACTCCGCGATAGACGGGGCGTGCGTTATCAGGGCAGCTCCTGCGAAATCTCGGTCAGCGGCATCAGCCTGCTGTTGTCACGCAATGTGGTCGTCGCGATGGCCCAGGGTGGCTCGCTTCTGAATACCGGCGACCGCTTTCAGCTGATCCTGTCCGGTACGCTGAATCCGTCAGCGCAGGGTGGTCTGACGCTGGAATGCCGAGTCAGGCATGTGCGCCGGCTGTCGCGCGAGGAGTACCAGGTCGGTGTCTGGTTCGTAGAGCCCACCACGGGCCAGATGGCCGGTATCGCAGCCTTGATCGAGGACGCCAGGGCACCAGTCTCCCGCTGAGTCTGAAAGGCCGGCCGCAGGTCTCGAGGAAAGTACAAGGCTCCGCATGTTTGATCTGTTTGCCAAAGCGGCTGTTTCTCATCGCCATGTACCGCCGCGATCCGGTGATGCTGCGGAAACGGTATTGCGGCGCGAGCATTTTGCTGCAGCGATTGCCGAGATCAGCGCCTGGGAGGGGTACGGGCCTACGCCCCTGCATCGTTTGCACGGTCTGGCCCAAGCGCTTGAGCTCGCGCTGGTACTGTACAAGGACGAGGGGCCCCGCTTCGGTCTCGGCAGTTTCAAGGCACTCGGAGGGGCCTATGCGGCCGCGCGCGCACTGCAACGGGAGATCGGTCGGATTTCAGGTGGCCCGGTCACCATGGCCGATGTCCGAAATCGCAGGCATGCGCGGCATGCCGCCGACATCACCCTTGTCTGCGCCACCGACGGCAACCACGGTCGGTCGTTGGCATGGGGCGCGCAACGCTTCGGTGCCCGCTGTCGGATCTACGTCCATGCCGGGGTCAGCGCAGGCCGGGTAGAGGCCATGCGTGCCTACGGGGCCGAGGTCTTCCGTATCAATGGCGACTATGACGACGCGGTGCGGAGGGTTCGGGAGGACGCCGGGGCCAATGGTTGGCACGTGGTTTCGGATACCTCATGGGACGGTTATACCGAAACGCCGCGTGACGTCATGGCTGGATACGGTGTCATGAGCCACGAAATCAATCAGGTCCTGGAACAGCCACCGAGCCACGTGATACTGCAGGGCGGTGTCGGTGGTCTGGCGGCATCGGTCTGTGCGTCGATGCGCCAGTGTTGGGGGGATAGTGCCCCCCGGGTGATTGTCGTCGAGCCGGAACAGGCCGCCTGTCTTTGTGCGAGCGCCTGTGCCGGCGAACTTCACCCGGTCGACATTGGCGAGGAAACCATCATGGCGGGGCTGTCCTGCGGCGAACCCTCTGCGCTGGCCTGGGCGATTCTGCGCGAAGAGGCGAGCGATTTTCTGACCATACCCGACAGTCTGATCGGGCCGGCGATGCGGATGCTTGCCCGTCCGGTCACGAACGACCCATCGATCGAGGCCGGGGAATCGGGCGTCGCCGGGCTTGCCGCATCCATTGCCATTGCCAGCAATCCGGGCTTGCGATCGGCCTGTGGATTCGACAGTGAGTCGCGGGTTCTGCTGATCGGATCGGAAGGTGTGACCGATCCGGCGATCTATGCGCAGATAATGGCCGGCTGAAGTGGGGCGGCGTGCCGGAAAGGTGCTGATATGATCGGCTGGATGGATTCTATTGATGTTGCGCTCAGCACGTTCATCTGGAAGTGGACGGTGCCGCGACTGCCGGCAAGATAACAGTCTAGGTCAGGGTAATGGCAGTTAGAAAAGTTGAGTACGGAACGGCGCGCTTGTTGGCAAGTAGAGCCTTGGGCGTGCGGGAAGCGAGCGGTCTTGCGCATCTTGGCGACGGTTCTTTTTTCGTCGTGGATGACGGGCAGGGCATCTTTCATTGCGCGCCCGACGGCAGATCGGTGCAACTCGATGCGGGCAGTGACCTGGTGGACCTGGAAGGCATTACCATTACGCACGATGGGAAGTTCGCCAGCGTCCTGTCTGAAGACGATGGCAGCGTGTGGCGTTTTCGCATAGACGGCAACGATCTCCGCGATGGAGAGCGGCTTGGGGCGTTGGTTCAACTATCGGAAAACAAAAACCGTGGCTGGGAGGGAGTCGCCTATGCCCCCGCCGGCGCCCTGGATTCGCACGAGTTGTTGGTGGCTGCGCACCAGGCCAAGCCACGCAGGGTTGGCCTGTTTGACGCTGAAACCCTAGAACAACGTGCGCTGCTGCGGTTGCCTAAGGATGCGCGTGAGGCGATCGGCAAACTCAATGATATCGCCGTCGATGGCAATGGCCGTATCCTGCTTCTGAGCGGAAAGCGTGGCCATATTGCCGAGATGCGACTCGAAGGCGAAGCGCTTGCTTTGGTGCGCGTCTATGTGATCGAAACATCGAAGCAAGACGTTCCCGAAGGGATCAGTATCGACAGCGAGTCGCGCGTCTGGGTCTGCACCGACGGCATGGGCATGTTGCATCAGATAGAGCTGGAGCCCTGATCTCCTGGCCGCCGAGCTTGGGTCGTTCTATTTGCGGGCAGACCGGGCTGCATTTTGTGTGGCGATGAATCGCGTGATTGCCTCCGGCGGAACGGCCCCTGCCTGGGCGGCGGCGAGTTCACCGCTCGGGTCGAAGATCAGAAAGCTGGGTGTGCCCCTGAGGGATTCTTTCGTCAGGGACGCGTAATACAGGCCGACCATTCCTGGTTCGCCGATCAGGTTTGGAAAAGGCAGCTCGTGGCGCTCAATGAAGGCGAGAGCGGCCGCCTTTTTTTCTTCGCCGTCCATGCTGATGCCCAGAACGCCCACGCCATTGTCACGCTGCGACTCGTGGAATCGGGCGTAGCTTGCGGCCTCTGCATTGCAGATATGGCAATCGGAGGCCCAGATCATGACCACCAGCCACTCGCCTTTACCCGTGTAGTCTTCCAGCTTCCGGCTTTCGCCGTTGAAGTCGCTGAAGACCGAAATGCTCTCCGCCTGTGCCGTCAAGACCGCTGACACCGCGATCAGTAATCCGCACAAGCCTGCTCTGATTGTTTTTGGCACCTGATACAGCTCCTTCAAGTTGAAGTGATGGAATATAAGCCCATGTCATCCGTATTGAGCGTTTCCCCGGAGAACGACGGGTTCGAGTTGATTCTCTTGTCGCTGCTTGGTCAGTAATAATCCATCAACGCATTTAAATACAGTAATTTAAGATCATTTATTCATCTTTCATCTTAACAAAGAGGGCGACTTGGTTTCCCGTTTTGGCCCGGTGCCGGAATGCAGCTCTGGTGGATTCTGCCATGAGGTAGGCTTCCCCGCGATGCCGGCAACCTGACGTTCTTCATCGAGAACGCGTTCAATGGAGTCTTGCCGGAAGAAATCGCAGGGCCCGATACCGGTTATGATCCGATCAGAGTCGGTCCGATCCCGGATCGGGCAGGTGGTGCCCCTGGAGACAACTGCGTGCGTTTTCATCCATGGCTTTGTCTTGCAGCTTTGTTGGGGGCCCACGGGGCTTGGATGTCCGCCTTTGCTGCGGAACACGACACAACCACCTGTCCCGCTATCGTCGTCGATCAGGGTGCGGGGTCTGCGGAGGATCGCGCCCTGGTGTGTGATGGGGCCGCCAAGGCCCGTGTATTCTTTCGATCCCACGGGATTGGCGTAGAGCGGCAGATCCGCATCCGCTTGCACGCTGCAGGTATCGTGGAGCGTGCCAACCATATCGGTCTGTACGATGCGGAAAAGGATCAGGTCGAACTGCTGACTTTCGAGCGTGCCAAACGTCAGACTCTCAAGGATTCTCTCTTCGGCATGCAGATGAATGAAGCGCTCTATGTGGGCGTCGTGGTGCACGAGATCGCACACGCGATTGCGGGCCAGCACTTCGAAATCCGTCCCGCGTCAGTCGTTGCCCAGGAGTACATCGCGTATGCCGCTCAGTTGTCGACCATGGAGCCAGAGACGCGCTCGGAGATCCTGCAGCGCTACGATCTGGCTGCATTCGGCGGCATCGGCGAGATGTCCTCGACTTTCTACGGGTTGAACCCCAGTGGTTTCGGCGTAAAGGTTTTCAGGCATTACCAGTCGCTATCCGGGCCAGGGCGCGGCCAGTTCATACGGGGGCTTCTGTCAGGCGCGATCAGGCCGACGGATTCTGAACCGGAATGGTGGTGAAAGGACTTCGAATGGTCGCCCTTGGCCGCATCAAGCCGCTGAATGGGGTTGCTATGTGCTCGTTGTGCCGACCCTGTCGGGCTTTCCCGCACCCAGAATGATCGCACCGAAAATCAGTGGCAGGTAGGCCATCGCCAGCCAAACGAGTGCCCAATGCGGCGATGCCAGGCAGGCCCAGGCGAGCGGCCCCAGCCACAGCATGTTTGTCAGGGTGACCAGTATTGTCACTGATCGATGACCTTTGTTGCGGTCATCCCGCCAGCGACGGGAAAGGCGCTGATAGGCATGGCTTCGGTGCGCCTCGTACCATCGGTCACCCCGTGCCATACGGGTAAGCAGTGTCACGGTGGCGTCTGTCACGAAAACGGCGGCCAACACCAGCCATGCGGCATAGCTCATCCAACCCGCCTGGATGGTCAGCAATGCGACCGCAAATATGGTGAAGGCCAGCCAGTTACTGCCCACGTCGCCCATGAATATCCTGGCCGGCGCCCAATTGAGAAACAGGAAACCCACGGTGGCCATCGCGATACAAAGAATCAGTATCCAGACCGGACTCGTGATCGCATCAACGTTGAACCAGGCGGTCAGTGCCGCTGCAAGCAGCAGCATGACCACCGCCTGTGATCCGGCGATACCGTCGATGCCATCCATGAAATTGAACAGGTTGATCCACCAGACGCCCGATACGAGTAAGACGCACCAGAGGAATACGCCATCAAGTGCGAGACCCCCGAACAATGTCAGCGGCGGCATGTCACCCAGCAATACCAGCAAACCGGCGAAAACCGCCGTTTGCACCGCAATGCGTATACCGATGGACAGGTGGTGGATATCGTCCAGCAATCCGATAAAGGCGATCGGAACCCCTAATCCAAGCACCCCCCAGAGCAGGTAGGGGTGTTCCCAGGCGAACAGGCCACCGACAGCGGTGGCCGCGAGAACAATCCCCACTCCGCCACTGCTCGGTGGCGGCAGCACATGCTCCGACGATCTGGGCTGAGAGATCGGAGAGCAGCGTGGTGCAGTCCTCGCGGAT
>CAZCDY010000183.1:0-6890 GCA_964497145.1 uncultured Gammaproteobacteria bacterium | reverse complement strand
CGAAATACGGATTCACGCGGGCCCGGTTCTCGGGTAGCTGACCGGGACAGGAGAGAACCTGATCGGTACAACGCTAGATGTTGTAGCGCTGATGCTTGTATTGGCTGAGATTCTCCGGCTTCAAGAACCAGTCGATGGTCTCTTTCAATGCGCGGCCGAAGCCCTCTTTGCCGCCGTACTTCGGCGTCCAGTCCAGCAGTTCGCGTGCAAGACTGTTGTCTGCCCACAGTCGTTCGACCTCGCTGTCCTTGGGGCGGGTACGTTGATCGTCGCTGACTGTCTCGATATCGACGTCCATCTGCTGCGCGATCAGATCGACCGTATCGCCGATGCTGATCTCGAAATTACTGCCGATGTTGATGACATTGCCGACCGATGCGGCGCTTTCCGCCACGCGGACGAAGCCCCGTACCGTGTCGGCGACGTAACTGAAGTCCCTGGTTGGATGCAGGGAGCCGAGCTTGACCTGTCGATGCCCCGCGGCGATCTGGGTAATGATGGTTGGGATGACTGCACGTGCGGACTGCCGGGGGCCGAAGGTATTGAAAGGCCGGATTACCGCTACCGGTGTCTCGAATGAGCGATGGAAGGACAGTGCGATCTGATCGGCGCCTATCTTGGTGGCCGAGTAGGGCGACTGGCCCTGCAAGGGATGGTCTTCGGTAATGGGTACGAACTGCGCTGTGCCGTACACCTCGCTGGTCGAGGTATGAACGACCTTGTCGACGCCAAGGTCGCGCGCCGCCTGGACAATGTTCAGGGTGCCGCGGATGTTGGTGTCGACATAGGCATCTGGCGAATGGTAGGAATAGGGTATGCCGATAAGCGCTGCAAGGTGCAACACGGTGTCGCAGTCCTGCATGGCGGTTCGGACGCCATGTGGGTCCCGTACATCGCCGGCAAAGATGTCGAGCGCATCGCGAACCTCAGGGGGCGAACTGTCGAGCCATCCCCAATGCCCGAAGCTGTTGTAGTAGACGAAGGCACGGACCTCATGGCCTGCCCTGACCAGGGTTTCACACAGGTGTGAGCCGATGAATCCGTCCGCACCGGTTACCAGTATTTTCTTCATTGTCAGGCGGCTGTCTCAACTTGTTGCAGTAGCGTTTTTGCCGTTGTGTTCTCGGGCTCATTCTTCAGCACGTAACTGAAGGCGGTTTTCGCTGCATCGGCGACGCCCATGCCCTGATAAAGCTTGCCCAAGCGTAACATGGTAGCGAGGTCACCTGGCGCCTTGCTCAGGTAGTCGGTGTAGACGTTGGCTGCCGCCTCCGGGTCGCCTGACAGGCGCAGTAACTCGGCATACTGCGGCTTGTAGGTCGGTGCCAGATCCGAGAGGGTCTCGAGTATCAGCAGTGCCTTATCGAAGCGTTCCTCTGACATTGCGATGACCACCATACGCCGCAACCCGTCCTCCAGGCGCGGGTTTGCATCGCCTATTACACCGGCACCCAGGTCCTCCTGTGCCAGCTCGATCAGGTTTGCGAATTGTTCAAATGCTTCCGCGGGGTTCTCGCTGAGTTCCGACAAATAACCACGAGCGAGCTGTTCGAGTTGCCTGGCTTCGCTGCCGTCCTGCCGCAACAGTTGCGCCAAGGTGTTGGTCAGCTCGTCCGCATTCTGCTCTCTGAACAACAGCTGCAGTTTGCTTCTGACCGGTCCCAGCTTGGCCTCTGAGCGTACTTTCTCCAGATGCGAGGTCTCGCGTTTCTTTAGGATTTCTTCAAATAGGGCATCCATCTCGTTGAATCGGGCGCGAACTGCATCGGGCAGCTGAGTGGCTGCCTCGGGGTGTCGGTAGCACCAGGTCCCTGCGCGACCGGGTATGCCATCTTTCTTCCATTGCGCCAACAAACGCTCGAAATCGGGCGCATCGGCCTCTTCGATCACTGCGACCTGTATCCGCTGCTGGGCCTCTTCGACGAGTTTCACGACTTCTCGGGCGTTGTCGCGGTAGGCGGTATAGTAGGTCTTGCCTGCCTGTTCGATTTCTTCGTCGGTCCACTCCCGGTCCGAGGGTGGCATATGCAGAAAGGCCCGTGCACTGAACATCTTGACGATCTCTGATACGTCTTTCAGTTTGTTGTCGAGCTGGCGCTCGATCTTGTCCATACGTTTCTTGAACTTGAAGTCGGCGACTTTTCCGTTGCGGCCAAACAGGCCGTCATTGCATTCGAGCGCCTGTTCGGCCAGGTCGACGACCTTGCGCAGTCGACCATTGCAACGCGCCAGTTCCTTTTGCATCGCAGACAGGTGACAGGTGCGTTCGGCGGCCGAATCTTCGGGCAGACGTGCATGCAGCAACTCGAACGGTCCGCTGGCCAAGGGCTCGATGTCGATATCGTCGAGTGCAACGTAATCCACGCCTTCGATCGCGGCCGCCCCCGGAGCAGGGTTGAGTACCTTTATGCCTGCCTGGCCTGCTCTGCTCGCCTGGCCACCAAGTGACTGAATGGCATTGAAGAAGTCTGGTGTTGTCTCCGCGTTTGCGTCGCTGTTGGTTTTCACCCGCATGCCGGCGCCGCCTAGGCGGGGGCCTGCATCGTACTCATTGCTGCCCCTGGCGTGTGAGAAACCCTCGGCACTGAGGCACAGGTCGATGCCGCCAAAAACGATACGGGTAAAGCCCATGGCGCCAGCGAGCCCGAATGCGGTGTTGGTCACCGTCGGCCCGATCGAGCGGATGTTTTCGGTTTCGGTTTCGTTATCCCAGGGGTAAAGGCGGTCCATGTAAACACTGCGGCCGCGCCATTGCGCGAGCAGGGGAAAATGGACGTGGTTTGCATGTGCGAAGATGACACGGGGGTCGAGCAGCAGAAGTTCCTTGCTGATGTCGAAACTGAGTTCGGTGGGGTCTATCGAGACCACGATATGCGGTGTCACACCCGCGTCACGCAGTCGCCGGCAGATGCGTGATACGGCAAAGACCACCACATCGCTCTGGTGCTGCTGTACCCAGGGCAATATATCGTCGAGCGATGGGCCGCCACCCAGCAAAACAGCGGTATGGCCCACCATCGTGTCGCGTAGCGCAGTTGCCGGTACATGTTCTTCGATCAGATTTTTCAGCTGGCTGCGAATGAACGTCGGGTTGCTGAGCTGTGTGTTGTAGACCCACAGGATGCTGTCGAGCTGCTGTTTGATTTCACTCGAGGCAAGTCGATAGTCAAAGCAGTAGCCGTCCAGTGCACCAATGGACTCGTGCAGAAGGATGGCGCCGATACTGGCATAGTCCGGAAAACGTACCTCATGAAGGGAACCCGGGAGTCCGTCCTGGCCGACGAGATGGATGTTCTCGTCGAGTTCTTCGTTGGCCAGTTCAGCCCGGATGACCGGCAGCAGGCCGTCCAGTTCGAGAAACAGGTAGCGGGAGCCTTCCGGGACGCCCTTGCGTCGAACGTGACGTACCAGCGCACCGGAATCCGTACCGACCACGATATGCAGGGCGTCTTTGGCGAACAGCTTCGTACCAAAATGCTGCTCGAATACGGCGGTTGCACCGAGGCGGTCGAATACCCCGCGATTCACGTCATGCAGATAGCGGTCGCCGAAGCTGTTTACGAAGAACTGGAGTTTGTTCATAACGACGGGGCAGCGGTTTCAGAGATCGCCCGGGGCCTTGAGTTGCCGGTCCCCGGCCGATGCGCCTGTATGCCATTCATGCCCCCCAAGTCTAACCGAGCAGTTGCAGGACGTTCTGCGGCAACTGGTTGGCCTGCGCCAGCATGGCCGTTCCTGCCTGCTGCAGAATCTGGCTGCGTGTCAGGTTGGCGGTTTCGCTGGCAAAGTCTGCGTCGCGGATTCGACTGCGTGCAGCGCTTTGATTCTCGATGATGTTGGCATTGTTGCGCAGGGTCGCCTCGATTCGGTTCTGCTTGGCACCGAAGTCCGCCCGCTTTTGCGTGATGTTGTCGATCGCGGCGTCCAGCTTGCTCAGCATCCCCAGGGCTTTGCTGGTGGTAGAGATCTGCCTGTACACGCTAGCGCTGGCGCCGACGATAAAGGATATGCCGCCGGCGCTATAGCCTCGAGATGCCATGTCATAGGTGGATACCTTTATCTGATAAGAGCCGGCCGAGCCGGCCTTCCACCCGATCTGCAAGGTCAGCGAAGAAGTTGTGCCGAGCAGATTGACACCGTTGAACTCGACAGATTTGAAGATCCTTTCCATCTCGGCACGCAGCTCGAGGAATTCGTCGTTCAGCGAGCGCTTGTCCGGATCGCTGACCGTGCCGTTCGCTGACTGCACAGCGAGTTCGCGCATGCGCTGCAGCATATTGCCGACCTCGTCCAGCGCGCCTTCTGCGGTCTGCATAAGGGAGATGCCGTCCAGGCCGTTGCGGTTGGCCTGCTCCATGCCGCGGATCTGGGCACCGAGCCGTTCGGATATGGCGAGACCGGCCGCATCGTCTTTGGCGCTGTTGATACGCAGACCGGAAGACAGCCGCTTCAATGAGGTCGCCATGCTTTCCTGCGAGCTGTTGAGTGCGCGCTGGCTGTTCAGCGACATCATATTGGTGTTGATTACTTGTGGCATTTTCAGGGCCTCATGTTTATTCAGAATCAGGCAGATCGCAGCAGTGGCAAGGCACCGGTCGATCGTGTCACGCTCTTGGCGTTGCAAACCTGATGCCAACTATCGAAATGCATCGGCATGGCGGGGATACGAGGTCAGAATCAGCCGATACTGCAATAAAAAACCCCTGCCGGCAGTGCGCCGAGAGGGGTTGGGGTTCCGACAAGGGCGGGGATGTGGCCTACGCCTTAACGAAGCGGCAAGGGCTTGCCGTTCAGCCGCAGGCGTGACCGGCCGGCTGTTGCCTGGCGGTCCCTTTTATTCGGCGCGGATAACCACGTTGCTCTGAATCTGGTTGAGGATTTTCTGCAGGGCGATGCGCTTCCTGGTGTTGAGTATGATGGGGCCCATAAAGTTAGCGTGGATCCCGCGATCCTTACCTCCTGGCTGCGAGAGGGTAATCAGCACCGCGATATCCGCTGGATCATCCAGCTGCAGGGTCGCTGCCTCTTCGTCGCTGAGTGCACACTCGTAGTTGACCTGGCAGCTGTCAGGATTCACCACCGGGAACTGTACATCGGGGTCCTGGAGCGACTGCAGGTAAAACACCGTCTGTTTGCCGTCTTCGTGGAACAGCTTGTAGTCGTGCAGCTGTTCGAAGCCGGCCAGTCCCTGCGGGAAATGGATGACGGATGCGGGATCGACGTCTTGTTTGCCGAAGTGGGTGTTGATCTCGATGCGCTGCTCTCCGCTCTCGATGATGGGCTGGGCTGACGACATTGGTCTTCTCCTCCGAATCTCAGATCGGCTTGATACGTCCTTTTGATGGAACCGGTTGGTCGAATCGCCATTGCAGCGGAAATTTGACGCATGGTCCCTGTTGCAAGGGTGTATGCAGAAACAATGCCAACACAATTGGCGCGGCAGGTGTTTTGAAACGGCGTACTGTCGCTTTCAGCCGGGGCGAAAATAAAGTGAAATTGGAGATTCTAGGTATTAAAGAATCCTGATGGATCGCCGCTCTACTCAGCGAAGGCGGTAAATGCAGACAGATGGGTCAGCATATCCCCTCGGCAAAACAGCGATTTTCCAGGCAGCTTTTAGCGCCGGTCGATCGCGGAAAGTTGACAGTTCGTTCGTCTTGATAACGAAACTGCCCCCGCAGCCAAGTGCTGCAACTTTCGGGTCCTGCAATCTGTGGGATTCATGATGGCCAAGTGCCATGTCGAGCAGCCCTAGCGGCAACCCCCCATCTTTCTGAATACCTGATACCGCCAAGAGAATTTGGATCGCTGATCGTTTCAGCAATCCGGGCTTGCAACGTCGAGCCAACTGGAGGCGGTAGATACGACTGATCGTATATCCGCCAATTACTCACTCCTCGGTCAACTTGTGCGGTTGATCGTCAATCGGGAGAAAGAAAATGGCACAGGTAATCAACACTAACGTCATGTCCCTGAACTCGCAGCGTTCGCTGATGAACTCGCAGGCAACCATGGCGACTTCTTTGCAGCGTCTGTCCTCCGGTCTGCGCGTCAACAGCGCCAAGGACGATGCGGCCGGTCTGGCCATTGGTGAGCGCTTTACCTCCCAGATCCGCGGCCTGGAGCAGGCCAACCGCAATGCCAACGACGGCATCTCGCTTCTGCAGACCGCAGAGGGGGCAATGGATGAGATCGGCAATATGCTGCAGCGGATGCGCGAGCTGGCGGTTCAATCAGTCAACGGAACAATGAGTAACGATGACAAAAACTCACTGAATGCGGAATTCAAAGAGCTTGTGAAAGAGATTGGTCGAGTGACTGACTCGACCGAATTCAACAACACCAATCTGCTGGCTTCCACCAAAACCTTGAACATGCAGGTCGGTTTCAAGAGCGGCACCGCCTACCAGATCGATGTTAATACGGTCAATCTTAAAACCGGCACTGCTTCCGGGGGAAGCGGGTTGGCATCAGTCCTTGCCATGTCTGCAGCTGCTTCGGGTATCGGATCCGGCGGAGGCAGTACGGCAGTACTTGGAATTCTCGATAAGGCGATCGACGCAATCGCGGCCAAGCGTGCCGACTTCGGCGCGAAGCAGAACCGCCTTGAGTCAACCGTGCGAAACAACGCCAACGTCATCGAGAACCAGAGCGCAGCCCGCAGCCGTATCCTGGATGCCGATTTCGCTGCAGAGACCGCCAATCTGACCCGCACTCAGATCCTGATGCAGGCCGGAACGGCGATGCTGGCACAGGCCAACGCGGTGCCGCAGAACGTCCTGTCGCTGTTGCGCTAAACGACACAGAACCTCGCGATTTGAGGTATTCGTCCTTGGGGCGATAAAAAACCAAGTGGGGGAACCGCGACTCTAAATCGCCAGACCGCCACG
>CAZCDY010000182.1:0-6900 GCA_964497145.1 uncultured Gammaproteobacteria bacterium | reverse complement strand
GACCAGGGTCTGCGGCTCCACCTGTTCCTCGGCCAGGGCCAATGAGCCGATGCTGAGGCAAAGGGCCAATGCACAAACCCGCATTGCGTTACTGCGCATACTCGAAATCTCCTTGTGTCTTGTGATCACTATTGCGGAAAGACTTGTTTGAATGGTTTGACGCTGACCTCGGCGTAAACCCGGGCTGCGATGTAAGGGTCTGCGTCGGCCCAGGCCCTGGCCTGCTCGAGGTTCGGAAATTCCGCCACGATGAGACTCCCGGTGAAACCGGCTTCGCCCGGTTCATTGCTGTCGATAGCCGGGTTTGGTCCGGCCAAAACCAGGCGGCCCTCCTGCTGCAATTGTTGCAGCCGAACAAGATGTGCCTCACGCGCGCTTTTGCGCAACGGCAGGCTGTTCTCGACGTCGGTGCCAACGATGCTGTAGAGCATGGCATCAATCCTCTGTGGTGGAAGTATCGGTTTCCATGTGTCTGGCCAGGTAGAAACCCTGTGCCAGCATGAATGCAAGGGTTAGCCCGAGGAACCCGAACAGTTTGAAATTCACCCAGGTCTGTTCCGAATAGTTGTAGGCGACATACAGATTGAGTACGCCCATGCTGAAGAAGAACGCCACCCATGCGGTATTCAGTCGCAGCCAGGCGAGGTCGGGCAGGGCGATGGCGTGATCCATCATGCGCCGCAACAGGCTGCGGCGCATGAATATCTGCGAGAAAAGGAATGCGCCTGCGAACAGCCAGTTTACGACCGTAGGTTTCCACTTGATGAAGGTCGGATCGCGCAGCGCCAGGGTCAGACCGCCGAATACCGTCAGCAGTCCCAGTGTAATCCACTGGGTGTTTTCTACCTTACCGTAGCGGATCTTGTGGTAGGCGACCTGCAGCACGGCCGCGGCGATCGCAACCTGGGTCGCCACGTAGATGTCGAACAGCTGATAGGCAATAAAAAAGAGGATGACCGGGAACAGGTCAGCGAGCATTTTCATCGGTGGAAAGGGTCTCTGTGATTAATGCAGGCGTCTCGGGGAGGCGTAGGCGGCAAAGTAGCGCCGTACGACCTCGCGCACCTGGGCAGGATAATCGATGATGGTCATCTGCTCCATGCCCTCGGTAAAGAACCGCGTTGCATCCTGCGGCAGGCATTCGACGATGGCATCGAATGCCGGTTCCATCAGTTCGGGGTTGTGGCTGCGGGTGGCGACAATGGCCCGGTTGAGCAACAGCAGGCGCCAGGGGTGCTCCGGTTTATCGGCGGCGGAGTCCTCGCAGGCAGGACTGGTTGCCTCGATCAACTCACAGCAGTGAGTGTAAAGGCTGGTCATCGCCTTCGGGTCGCTGGCCTGGTTTGCAAAGTAGGCGAGGGCGTTGACCACTGGGGTCAGCTGCCGGATTTCGCCGCCATGGCGGGCGAACCACAAGGCGAGAGGGAGACTCAGCTGTTCGATCTCCGCTGCCAGAGCCGCCTGCTCCAGGCTGGAAGCGACTTGCGAGAGTTCCTCGAGCAGATGCAGCCCGTATTCGCACAGGGTATTGATCTCTGCCGGCCCGGCGGAACCGTCATGTTTCTGTTCATCGATGTGATTGAGTATATCGACCAGCTGCGACATGGCCTCGCGCAGCATGATCGGCATGTCCATCTCGTCACTGGCGTGATCGGACGTCTCCCAGGCATCTTGTACCTGGGCCGCAAGTTCGCTGAAGCGTTCGCGAAGATATGACAGGTCGACCGGGGGCAGATTCATGATTGTGCAGTTTAACACGCATCGCGGTTCAGCCATCAGCAGGCACAAGCGGTTTGCACCGCTCGCGCAGCCTGGGGCCGGCTGCAATTGTTCGGCGGCATCCTGCTAGAATCCGGCCCCATGTTCACGAGCTACGATATGCATGCCCATTCCACTGCCTCCGATGGGACCCTGTCGCCGGCAGAGTTGATGCGGCGCGCGCATGCGGCGGGCGTCGAAGTGATGGCGTTGACCGATCACGACACGCTCGAAGGATTGCCTGAAGCGGCGGTTGCCGCACGTGAACTCGGACTCGGATTTGTACCGGGGGTGGAGGTGTCGGTGACCTGGGAGGGCATCACCGTGCATATCGTTGGCCTCGGGGTGGCACCGGACAGCGAGGTGTTGGGCCGTGGGCTCGCGGGGCTGCGCGAGTTCCGCGACTGGCGGGCCGAAGAGATCGGGCGTCGTCTGGCCAGCCACGGTATCGACGGTGCGTTCGAAGGCGCACGGGCATTCTCCAACGGCCACCTCATCAGTCGGACGCATTTTGCGCACTTTCTGGTGGAGAAACGGCATGCGTCGGATCTGCGCGCCGTGTTCCGCAAATTTCTGGTGCATGGCAAGCCCGGCTTCGTGGCCGGGCAGTGGGCGGAACTGGAGGATGCAGTGCGCTGGATCCGGTCGGCAGGGGGGCAGGCCGTGATTGCCCACCCTGCGCGTTACAAGGTCACGCGCGGCAAGCTGAGGCGCCTGATCGCGGCCTTTGCCGAGGCCGGGGGCGAGGCGCTCGAGGTGGTTTCGGGCAGTCACAGCCGTGACGACTATTTCACCATGGCCCGGCATGCACGCGATTTTGGTCTCCTGGCGTCTGCGGGATCGGACTATCATGGACCCGAGCATCCCTGGATCCAGCTGGGGCGTCTGCCGAAGTTGCCGGATGGCTGTAAAGCAGTTTGGAAGGATTGGCAAATAAGCCATTGATAATTAAAGATGTCTCAGTTTTTTCAGATCCATCCCGAGAATCCACAGGTGCGCCTGATTCGCCAGGCTGCGGAGATCATTCGCGATGGCGGTGTGGTCATCTATCCGACTGATTCGAGTTACGCAATCGGTTGCCAGATCGGTGTCAAATCGGCGATGGACCGTATCCGCCAGATCCGTCGTCTGAGCCACGATCACAATTTCACCCTGATCGGGCGCAGCCTGTCGGAGTTATCGGCCTATACCAAGCTCGACAATCAGGCCCACCGGCTGATCAAGAATTTCACCCCGGGGCCTTACACCTTTATCCTGCAGGCGACCAAGCAGGTCCCCAAACGTCTGATGCATGCCAAGCGCAAGACCATCGGCGTGAGAATCCCGGACAACCGGGTGGCGCTGGACCTGCTGGAGGAACTCAACGAGCCGCTGCTCAGCAGCACCCTGATTCTGCCCGGTGAAGAGATGCCGATGATGGACCCGTATGAGATGAATCAGACCCTGGGGCATGCTGTGGACCTGATCATCGACGGCGGTTATTGCGGCTATGAACCCACCAGCGTGATAGATCTCTGTGAAGAACCACCCAATGTTCGGCGGATCGGCAAGGGTGATGTGTCTCTGTTCGAGGACTGAGCGGATTTGCCTGCCGCTGCCAGTGGATACCTGTCATCCGAAACCTGAGAGAATGCGGTAATACGCACTTCTGGCGGACCTTTTGCCCGCGCCGCCGCCCTCACCGCGAGATATAATCCCCGCCCATGGAAGAACTCACTCTGGTCCAGCGCATTGCGGTCTGGGCCCTGCCGCTGATTTTTGCTGTTACCGTTCATGAGGCCGCCCATGGCTGGGTGGCGGACCGTCTGGGTGACCCCACCGCGCGCCAGTTGGGACGGATCACCTTCAATCCGATCCCGCATATCGATCCGGTCGGCACCATACTGGTCCCCCTGCTGATGCTGAGTTTTACCGGCTTTCTGATTGGCTGGGCCAAGCCGGTGCCGGTATCCGTGCAGCGACTGCGTTCGCCCAAGCGCGATATGGCGATCGTTGCAGCGGCGGGACCGGCCGTTAATCTGATCATGGCCCTGTTTTGGATCGGCGTCCTGTTGGCGGCGCACAATCTGATGCACTCGATGCAGGCACTGGCACTGCCGCTGTTACTGATGTCGGTTGCCGGCGTGTTCGTGAATCTGGTCCTGATGGCGATCAATCTGCTGCCGGTACCGCCGCTGGACGGCGGACGCGTGGTCACCGGGCTGCTGCCGATGGCGGCGGCGCGTGTGTACGCCCGTATCGAACCCTTCGGGATGATCATCCTGATCCTGCTGCTGGTCAGTGGTGTGGTGGGGATGGTGCTGGCACCGGTGGTTTTCGGGACGATCCAGCTGCTGCCCGGTTCCGACCTTGTCTTGGGTATACTGCCCACCTTGTTTCCCTAGGAGAATACCTTGGCTGCTGTAGCTGCACATCATGCGCGGGTCCTGTCCGGCATGCGTCCCACCGGGCGTCTGCACCTGGGCCACTATCACGGCGTTCTTAAGAACTGGGTCGAGTTGCAGCACGAATACCAGTGTTTCTTTTTTGTCGCCGACTGGCACGCACTGACCACCCATTACGAAGACCCGAGCATGGTGCCTCAGAGCACCCGCGATATGGTTGTCGACTGGCTGGCGGCCGGTGTGGATCCCGCCGAAGCGACGCTGTTTGTTCAGTCTCACGTTCCTGAGCACGCCGAGCTGCATCTGCTGCTGTCGATGATTACGCCACTCGGCTGGCTCGAGCGTGTTCCGACCTACAAGGACCAGCAGGACAAGCTCAAGGAAAAGGATCTCTCGACCTACGGTTTCCTTGGCTACCCGCTGCTGCAGTCGGCGGATATCCTGGTGTATCGCGCGGGCATGGTGCCGGTGGGCGAGGATCAGGTGGTGCACGTCGAACTGACCCGCGAAGTGGCGCGTCGCTTCAACCATATCTACGGACGCGAGCCCGGCTTCGAGGAAAAGGCCGAGCAGGCGGTGAAGAAGATGGGCAAGAAGAACGCGAAACTGTTCAACAGCTACCGGCGTGCCTTTCAGGAGCAGGGCGACGACGAGGCATTGGCCGCCGCGCGCGCCTTGCTCGAGTCACAGCAGAACATCGGAGCCGCAGACCGCGACCGCCTGTTCGGCTTTCTCGAGGGTGGTGGCAGGTCGATACTGCCGGAACCGCAACCCCTGTTGACCAAGGCCTCGAAGATGCCGGGGCTCGACGGTCAGAAGATGTCCAAGTCCTACAATAACACCATCCCGCTGGATGCCCGGCCGGAGGATGTCGAGAAGCAGATGCGTACCATGCCGACCGACCCGGCGCGCGTGCGCCGCACCGACCCAGGCAACCCGGGGGTCTGCCCGGTGTGGCAGTTCCACGAGGTGTATTCTGACCAGGTCACGAAAGACTGGGTGCAGGAAGGCTGTCGTTCAGCCGGCATCGGCTGCATCGAATGCAAGCAGCCGGTGATACAAGCGGTGTTGGCTGAGCTGCAGCCGATGCAGGAGCGGGGTCGCGAGTACGCTGAACAGCCGGATCTGGTACGCAGCATCATCGACGAAGGTTGCGAGCGTGCGCGTATAGTCGCGCGCGAGACCATGGACGAGGTCCGCCGAGCCATGTCGCTCAATTACTGAACCGCCTGGAATAATCCCCTTGACTGAGCCACATACCGAAGCCGTTACACCACAGCAGGAGGAGATGCCTTTTGCCGTGGTGCAGGGACAGCCGCAGTTCAACCTGCCCAAAGATCTGTATATCCCGCCCGATGCGCTGGAGGTCTTTCTTGATGCCTTCGAGGGACCACTCGATCTGCTGCTGTATCTGATCCGTCGGCAGAATCTGGATATTCTCGATATACCCATTGCCGATATCACGGCCCAGTACATGGAATACATCGACCTCATGACCGATCTGCGCCTGGAGCTTGCAGCGGAATATCTGGTGATGGCGGCGATGCTGGCCGAGATCAAGTCCCGTATGCTGTTGCCCAGACCGCAGGCCGAGGAAGAGGACGAACATGACCCGCGGGCGGAACTGATCCGGCGTCTGCAGGAATACGAGCGTTTCAAGCAGGCCGCCGAGGATATCAATGAGCTGCCGCAGCTCGGACGCGACGTCTTTTCGGTCGTGGCCGAGACGCCGCACAAGAATGTCTTCCAGGAACCGCCGGAGGTCGATCTGAAGGAGGTACTGCACGCGCTCCGAGATGTACTGCACCGTGCGGACATGTTCACGAGTCACCAGATTGCACGTGAGGGGCTTTCGATGCGCGCAAGAATGAGCCGCGTGATGGATGTGATCAGTGCCCAGCGCTTCAGCGCTTTCACCGACCTGTTCGATATCAGCGAGGGGCGGCAGGGTGTGGTTGTGACTTTCATGGCCATACTCGAACTCATCAAGCAGCAGCTCATCGAGCTGGTACAGGCCGATGCTTACGCACCGATACACGTCAAGGCGCGTGGTGGTTGACTATGTCCTTGCCTGCAAACCTGAAGAACATCATCGAGGCGGCGCTGCTAGCGGCCGGTCGTCCGCTGTCGCTGGACACGATGCAGACCCTGTTCAACGAGATCGAGTGTCCGGACAAGAAAGAACTGCGTGAGGTCCTGCAGGATCTGGCGGAAGACTATCAGGGTCGCGGCATAGAGGTCGCAGAGGTTTCGAGCGGTTGGCGTATCCAGGTCGGAGAGGCCTGCTCCCCCTGGGTGTCACGTCTGTGGGATGAACGCCCGGCGCGCTATTCACGCGCCTTGATGGAGACCCTGGCACTGATCGCGTACCGTCAGCCGATCACGCGCGGCGAGATCGAGGATATCCGTGGTGTCTCGGTCAGCACGAATATCGTGAAAACCCTGCTCGAGCGGGAATGGGTGCGAGTGGTCGGACAGCGTGACGTGCCGGGCAAACCTTCCTTGTACGCCACCACACGCGAATTCCTGGACTATTTCGGGCTGAAGTCCCTGGAAGACTTGCCGACGCTCAGGGAGTTGCGTGATCTGGACGAGATCAATCGCGAGCTCGATCTGAACGATCCCGAGCGGGTTGCCGACCCGGACGGGGCTGAGGCCGAGCCCGAGCACGGGCTTGACCCCGGGGCGGAAGGCGACACGCTTGCCGAAGCCGAAGCCGAAGCCGAAGCCGAAGCCGAAGCCGAAGCCGAAGCCGAAG
>CAZCDY010000181.1:0-6937 GCA_964497145.1 uncultured Gammaproteobacteria bacterium | reverse complement strand
TGGTCGGCCTTGTTCATGTACACAATGATGTACGGAACACCCACCTGGCGTGACAACAGAATGTGCTCGCGGGTCTGCGGCATCGGACCGTCAGCCGCCGATACCACCAGAATGGCACCGTCCATCTGCGCCGCACCCGTGATCATGTTCTTCACGTAGTCCGCGTGTCCCGGGCAGTCAACGTGCGCGTAGTGACGCGCCTCAGATTCGTACTCCACGTGTGCCGTCGCGATCGTAATACCGCGCTCACGCTCTTCCGGGGCGTTGTCAATCTGGTCGTAGGCCTTCGACTCACCACCAAACTTCGACGCCTGGTGCATTGTGATCGCCGCCGTCAGCGTGGTCTTGCCGTGGTCAACGTGACCAATCGTGCCCACGTTTACGTGCGGTTTTGTACGTTCAAATTTTTCCTTGGACACCGTTGTACCCCTTTTACCTGTCTGGTCTTGCGACCGCTAACCGTTACTGTTTCTTGATAATTGCCTCAGCAACACTGCTGGGCACTTCACTGTATTTTGCGAATTCCATGCTGTAAGAAGCACGACCCTGAGTCGAACTGCGCAGAGAGGTCGCATAACCGAACATCTCTGACAGCGGAACCTCTGCATTGACCATCTTGCCGGTCGGGCCATCCTCCATGCCATGTATCATGCCGCGGCGTGAGTTCAGGTCACCGATCACGTCGCCCATGTATTCTTCAGGCGTCTCGACCTCAACCTTCATCATCGGCTCCAGAATGACCGGTCGCGCCTTCTGTACACCGGCCTTGAAGCCCATGGAGCCCGCGATCTTGAATGCGTTCTCGTTCGAGTCGACTTCGTGATACGAACCGTCGTACAGGGTGACCTTGACATCGACCACCGGATATCCCGCGATGACACCACCTTCCATCGCCTCCTGCACGCCCTTGTCCACCGCCGGGATGTATTCCTTGGGAACGACACCACCAACGATCTCGTTGACAAACTCGTAGCCGTCGCCGGCGGGCTGCGGTTCTATCCTGAGCCACACATGACCGAACTGCCCACGACCACCGGACTGGCGAACGAACTTGCCTTCGACCTCCGTGCTGGCGCGGATGGTTTCACGATAGGCCACCTGCGGCGCACCCACGTTTGCCTCAACATTGAATTCGCGACGCATGCGGTCAACGAGGATATCGAGATGCAGTTCGCCCATTCCGGAGATGATCGTCTGACCGGATTCCTCATCGGTGTGCACACGGAAAGACGGATCTTCCTGCGCCAGACGGCCCAGTGCGATACCCATCTTCTCCTGGTCACTCTTGGTCTTGGGCTCTACCGCAACCGAGATGACCGGCTCCGGGAACTCCATGCGCTCCAGCGTAATGATATGGCTCGCATCGCACAGGGTGTCGCCGGTCGTGACGTCTTTCAGACCGACGGCGGCAGCGATATCACCTGCACGCACTTCCTTGATCTCTTCGCGGGAGTTGGCGTGCATCTGCAGGATACGACCAACACGCTCTTTCTTGCGCTTGACTGGGTTGTAGACCGTATCGCCTGAATTCAGCACGCCCGAATAGCAACGGAAGAACGTCAGAGAGCCGACAAAGGGATCGGTCGCGATCTTGAACGCCAGCGCAGAGAACGGCGCATCATCCGAAGACGGGCGCTCAGCACGAGTCTCATCATCGTCCAGGATCCCGGTGATCGCCGGCACATCCGTGGGAGACGGCATCAGCTCGATGACCTTGTCGAGCATGGCCTGGACACCTTTGTTCTTGAACGCCGTGCCACAGGTCATCGGTACGATCTCGAGGGCCAAGGTGCGCAGACGCAGACCTTCAAGAATTTCTGCCTCAGTGAGCTCTACCCCTTCGAGGTATTTTTCCATGAGCTCTTCGTTGGCCTCGGCAGCTGCCTCGGCCATTTTGTCGTGCCACTCGTTACAGGTATCAACCAGCTCTTCGGGGATATCCATGTACTCGAACTGAGTACCCATGTTCTCCTCACTCCACCGAATCGCTTTCATTTTCAGCAGATCGACCACGCCTGAGAATCCCTCTTCAGCACCGATCGGTACCTGAATCGGCACAGCAACCGCACCCAGACGGGTCTCTAACTGCTCGACAACGCGGAAGAAGTTCGCACCCATGCGGTCCATCTTATTGACGAACGCCATGCGCGGGACCTTATAACGATTGGCCTGACGCCAAACGGTCTCGGACTGGGGCTGGACACCACCAACGGCACACAGGACGAAAACGGCACCGTCGAGCACACGCAGCGAACGCTCAACCTCGATAGTGAAGTCTACGTGTCCCGGGGTATCGATGATGTTGATACGGTGCTGGGGATACTGCTTACCCATGCCACTCCAGAAACAGGTGGTAGCAGCAGAGGTAATGGTGATACCACGCTCCTGCTCCTGCTCCATCCAGTCCATGGTTGCAGCGCCGTCGTGCACTTCACCGATCTTGTGAGAGACCCCGGTGTAATAGAGCACACGTTCGGTAGTCGTCGTCTTACCAGCATCAATGTGAGCCATGATGCCGATATTGCGATAACGCTCAATGGGTGTGGTACGTGCCACTGTCTTATCCCGCCCCGTAATGTAAAAGAACGAAGAAGCTGGTATTTACCAGCGGTAGTGAGAGAACGCTTTGTTCGCCTCGGCCATGCGATGGGTTTCTTCCTTCTTCTTGACCGCAGAACCCCTTTGGTCGGCAGCGTCCATCAACTCGCCGGCAAGCCGCGCAGCCATGGACTTTTCGCTGCGCTTGCGCGAGGCGTCGATCAACCAGCGCATTGCCAGGGCGTTGCGACGGACAGGGCGAACCTCAACCGGCACCTGATAGGTGGCACCACCAACACGGCGCGACTTGACCTCGACGACCGGACGGACGTTCTCGAGCGCCTGCTCCAGCGTATCCATAGGATCGCCGCCGCGCTTCTCGGTAACGGTATCCAGCGCGCCATAAAGGATGCGCTCGGCGACGGCCTTCTTGCCGTCTTCCATCACCATGTTGACGAACTTCGCCAGGGTCTGGCTACCGAACTTGGGGTCCGGCAGGATCTCCCGCTTGGATGCAACTCTTCTTCTAGGCATTTCGCTTCACTCTTGATCTACTTGTGACCAGCCCTTGCCAGCCCCATTCAACGCATGACACCCGACAGGCCTGACTAGCCCTTCGGACGCTTGGCGCCGTACTTCGAACGCGCCTGACGACGCTTTTCAACACCGGATGTATCCAGACTGCCGCGCACCACGTGGTAGCGCACACCCGGCAGGTCTTTCACACGGCCGCCGCGGATGAGCACGACACTGTGCTCCTGCAGATTGTGGCCTTCACCACCAATGTAACTGGAAACCTCGAAACCATTGGTCAAGCGCACACGAGCCACCTTGCGCAGCGCCGAGTTCGGCTTCTTAGGCGTGGTGGTGTAGACGCGGGTACAGACCCCACGCTTCTGCGGGCATGCCTCGAGTGCCGGGACATTGCTCTTTTCGATTTTGCGCTTGCGCGGCTTACGAACCAATTGATTAATAGTAGCCATCTAACCTTCCGTCTCCGGGGCGCGTCGACACCAGTATCGACGTCAAAAATTCGCGTAGCCGACCCCGTCCGACCTGCTAAAGATAGCGCCGGGCGTTGCTGCGATTACTCGAATCTCAAAACTGTTCGCGAAGCGACTGATTTGTCGCAGTTTTTCAGGCTGCCGCGGAGGCAGGCCTTTAGCGAAGGCTGCGAATTCTAAGCGCGTCTCCAGCCGCTGTCAACAGCGGCTGGAGAGCTTTTCATCACCTTCAGTCTTGATCGGTCGTGTTCAGGGCCTGCTTGATGGCCTCTTCCACTTCCTCGGTCGCCATTTCCACCGGCGCGCTGGCGGTCAGGGCCTCCTGACGCACCCGGCGGCGCTCGTTGTGATGGGCCAGCCCGGTACCCGCGGGAATGAGGCGTCCCACGATCACGTTCTCCTTCAGGCCGTTGAGCGTATCGCGCATGCCGCGGACCGAGGCCTCGGTCAGCACACGCGTCGTCTCCTGGAAGGAGGCCGCTGAGATGAAAGACTCAGTCGCAAGCGAGGCCTTGGTGATACCCAGCAGTAGCGGCTCGAACTTTGCCGTGAGCTTGTCTTCCGCCACCGCCTGCTCGTTGGCCTCGAGCAGACGCGCCCTCTCGACCTGCTCGCCACGCAGCAGTCTGGTCTCACCGGCATCGGTGATCTCGACCTTACGCAACATCTGCCGAATGATCACCTCGATGTGCTTGTCGTTGATGCCTACGCCCTGCAGACGGTAGACGTCCTGGATCTCTTTCACCAGGTACTCGGCCAGTTCGGTTACACCCTGCAGCCGCAGGATGTCATGCGGGTTGAGCTCACCATCCGCGATCACCTCGCCCCGCTCCACATGTTCACCCTCGAACACGTTGACATGGCGCCACTTGGGGATCAGCGATTCATTCTGCTCGCCGTCCGCCATGGTGATAATCAAACGCTGCTTGCCCTTGGTGTCCTTACCAAAGCTTACCGTACCGCTCGCTTCGGCAAGAATCGCCGGCTCCTTCGGCTTGCGCGCCTCGAACAGGTCGGCAACACGCGGCAGACCACCGGTGATATCGCGGGTCTTGGAGGATGCCTGCGGGATACGCGCGAGCACGTCACCAACGCCGACATTGGCACCGTCATTCACGCCGACGATGGCGCCGCCGGGAAGGAAGTAGTGTGCCGGCAGGGTGGTGCCCGCGATATTCACGTCATTACCCTTATCGTCGATCAGTTTCAGCATCGGACGCAGGTCCTTGCCGGTGGCAGGGCGCTGCTTCGGATCCAGGACCACGATGGATGAAAGGCCGGTGACGTCGTCGGTCTGCTTCTGCACGGTCACGCCGTCGGCGAAATCGACGAAGCGCAGCGTGCCGGCAACCTCGGTGATGACCGGGTGGGTGTGCGGGTCCCAGTTGGCGACCATCTGGCCACCCTCAACCGCATCGCCATCACGAACCAGCAAGACCGCACCGTAAGGCAGCTTGTAGCGCTCGCGCTCGCGCCCGACCTCATCAGCAACCACGACCTCACCTGAGCGCGATACCGCAACCAGGTTGCCGTTGGCATGCTCGACGGTCTTGATGTTATGCAGCTTGGTCGTGCCCGAGCTCTTGACCTCGATACTGTTGACTGCGGCCGAACGCGATGCAGCACCACCGATATGGAAGGTACGCATGGTCAGCTGGGTGCCAGGCTCACCAATCGACTGCGCCGCAATGACGCCCGCCGCCTCGCCGATATTGACCTCGTGGCCACGCGCCAGGTCGCGACCGTAGCACTTGCGGCAAATTCCATGACGGGTTTCACAGGTGATCGGCGAGCGCACGAAGACCTGGTCCACGCCGGCCTCTTCGAGCAGATCCACCCAGTCTTCGTCCAGCAGCGTATTGGACTCGCATACCACGTCATCGCCACCCGGACGCAGGACATCCTGTGCCAGCACGCGGCCAAGGATGCGTTCGCGCAAGGGCTCGACCACGTCGCCACCCTCGATGATGGGCTGCATCAGCAGGCCCCTTTCCGTGCCGCAGTCCTGCGTCGTGATGACCATATCCTGCGCAACATCGACCAGGCGACGGGTCAGGTAACCGGAGTTGGCGGTTTTCAGCGCCGTGTCCGCCAATCCTTTGCGCGCCCCATGGGTCGAGATGAAGTACTGCAGTACGTCCAGGCCCTCGCGGAAGTTTGCGGTGATCGGCGTCTCGATGATCGAGCCGTCCGGCTTGGCCATCAGACCGCGCATACCGGCCAGCTGACGAATCTGCGCGGCAGAACCACGCGCACCGGAATCGGCCATCATGTAGATCGAGTTGAACGAATCCTGCTCGACCTCCTCGCCTTCTCGATTGGTGACCTTTTCTTTGCCGAGCTGCCCCATCATCGCGCGCGCCACCTGATCGTTGGTATGCGACCAGATGTCCACGACCTTGTTGTAGCGCTCACCATTGGTGACGAGACCGGAGGCGTATTGATTCTCGATCTCTTTGACCTCGTTCTCTGCAGCACCCAGGATCTCGGCCTTCTGTGGCGGAATGACCATGTCATTGACGCCAATGGATACGCCGGCTTTTGCCGCCTGGCGGAAGCCCAGGTACATCAACTGGTCGGCAAACACCACGGTGTCTTTGAGACCGATCCTGCGGTAGCAGGCATTGACCATGCGCGAGATGGCCTTCTTCTTCATCGCCTGATTCACCAGCTCGAAAGGAAGACCTTTGGGCACGATCTCCCACAGCAGGGCGCGACCGATGGTCGTCTCTTTCACTGAACAGGCCGTCTGCATCTCACCATCATCGTTGGCCACGCTCTCTTCGATGCGGACCTTTACGCGTGCATGAAGCTCAGCCATCCCTGACTCGTAGGCGCGACGCGCCTCATCGATGTTACTGAACGCCATGCCCTCGCCTTTGGCGTTCACACGCTCGCGGGTCATGTAGTAAAGACCCAGAACCACGTCCTGAGTCGGCACAATGACCGGCTCGCCGTTGGCCGGCGACAGCACGTTATTGGAGGCCATCATCAGGGTACGGGCCTCGATCTGCGCCTCGATGGAAAGCGGCACGTGCACGGCCATCTGGTCGCCGTCGAAGTCGGCGTTGAATGCCGTACAGACCAGCGGATGCAGCTGGATCGCCTTGCCTTCGATCAGGACCGGCTCGAACGCCTGGATACCCAGTCGGTGCAGGGTCGGCGCGCGGTTGAGCATGATCGGATGTTCGCGAATAACCTCTTCAAGGATATCCCACACCTCGGCGGAGCCGCGCTCAACCAGCTTCTTGGCAGCCTTGATGGTGGTCGCCAGACCGCGGAACTGCAGCTTGGAGAAGATGAACGGCTTGAACAGCTCGAGCGCCATCTTCTTTGGGATGCCACACTGATGCAGCTTGAGCGTAGGGCCAACCACGATGACCGAGCGGCCAGAG
>CAZCDY010000180.1:0-6964 GCA_964497145.1 uncultured Gammaproteobacteria bacterium | reverse complement strand
CCTCGATCGCGAACTGTATGTGTTGGACCATTTGGTTGATGGTGCCAAGGACCGACCGGTTGACAGTGTTCTCGATCATTAGCGGCGCAATCTGGGCAACCGCCACTTCCATCAAATCGTCTTCCGCACCCGTTTTAAGCAGCGTGTTCATGAAGCTATCGCTGAAGTGGTGATCGAAGATTGCGAAGTCATCCTTTTTCAATGCCGGGATGAAGACAGGAAATCGGGTAGTGTCGTGCACGAGAAGGACACACTGCCGCCGTTGTAATGTCACAAGGTGGCCATGCCAGCCCGATAGCAGGGTGGGGGTGGCATCATTGGCAGGGGAATAGTTGGAGTACTCACTGCGCAGTTGTTCGCCAACCCCTACGGGCAATCGCGATAGCAGTTTTTTTGTGCAGTGGATGGTGATCATTGTCAAACGATACAACAGGCGGGAATCAGGCGAAAACCAATTGGTTAGCTCGTCGACTCCAGTCTATGAGTCAGCACCCATAGTCGATGGGTCAAAATCATAGAATATCTATAAAAATCCCGAAGATGGTGGGCCCAGTAGGACTTGAACCTACGACCAATCGATTATGAGGAGCTCGGAGAGGGTCGCCGCGCTCGCAGCAAGGTGAAGAAAGGTAAGCAATTTTCCCTGCCATCGACTCGCTCGGATGCCGAAACCGAACCTATCCCGAACGGGATGTGACAGTGGGGGAGGGGGGCAGTGACGCAAGATCAACAAGCGTAAGGGTTTTTGCCGTACCGAACACCGAACGATTCCCGAACGGGTTGGGCTGTGTCGGTTTCGTCGCTGCCTGGCAGCAAAAGCGGACGTTCAGCAGTCCGCGATCCGCAGCTTTCGCGTGTCATAAGGGGGTCGTCACTCGACGCTGTAATCATCCCACGAAAGACCGCTGTGGCTGGCTGCCTTTCCAGGTAGGGGCATCCTGGCGCTGTTTGCCGGTGGCGGCCTGTCGGCTCTACCCGACTGAGCGCCAGCTTTTGAGTACAGTCGTCCTCGGGCAGTGTCTGAAGGCCTCTATTTATCCCTCGTCGGAGCGTGGGTTACTCGCCAAATACAAACACCGTCGTTAGCTCTTCTCTTCCGCCAACTGCGCGGTAGAAGTCTAGCGCGTGAGAGTCTTCGTGAGCAGCCGGTACCCACGCTACATCAATACCACTTGCCTTTGCTTCAGTGAGAACTGCATTTAACAGCAGTCGCCCGACGCCGCGTCGCTGATGTGGTTCGTCGACTGCAAGGTCATAAATCATCAGTTCGCTTTCTTGCCGGGATGTTAGCGGAAGTTCCCATGCCGTCAATGCACCAGCGATGATGTCGCTGTCATTGGCAGTGAAGACCCAGAACCTTGGGTTTCCCAATAGTGATTCACAGTAGCGATCATCAAGAGCCTCATAGGGCTCCTCAAACACCCGGGCAAGTAACAGAAACGCTTCGCGAGCTGATGAAAGCTGGTCAGGCATTAATCGCTTGCAGGTCACAGGCATGGGCGCTCTCCTTTTTAACCACGTGTTGGCTTCCTCTGGCGATGATAGCTGCTGCGGGCTAATTGCTGCCGTTCAGATCGCCAGATCTCAAGCTCAGCCAATGGCAGCTATGAGGGGTTTTGAGCGATTGCTTAAGACTGCTTCCGCCTAAGAGCGGAAGTTGTTTTACGCTTGTTGAAAAGGAGCGCTGCCGACCCAAACCGGCCGGCCGCATTTTCTTACTGGGGGTCTTGCTCTCCATTACTAGTATTTTGGTAAATACGACCGACAACTTGAGTAGAACCATTTCTCATGGATCGACTGCGAGACTTTTTTTCGCGTTTCGTAGGAGTTTTTTCGACCTCCCAGTCGAAGAAAATCGTATTGTGTGTATTACTCCAGTTCAGGTAACGCCCCACGTCAGTTCTTTGCAATGTCTGACATATCGCCACGACTCGTTTACTTCCTTGCGCTCGTAGTCTGTCGAGTTCTTGGAGCACAACCTTATTGGTGAAAAATCGACCACAAACGTTGCAATCCACATAGTAGCGGCCACCGCTCCATTCTGGCTCTTCAACGGAAGCCTTTTGATCACAGACTGGACAGGTCTTCATGCATGTAGTCTACACTCGCCTATTTTGAGTCGCTGAAACCAAGCGAATAGTATTTCCGCTTCTGTCTGTGGATTCAACCGGTCGACGCAATGAGCCAAGCATCTGCAAAAGTATGGAACCTTACCGGCTGGATTGCAGCCGCGCTGATCCTGGTCTCGATCTTCTTCACTATGATTGACCCTGTTATGGGAGTCTTTGCCATGTATGCTGCAATTGTGGTCGGCGGGCTGTCGGGGTTCGGCATGAATGCGACAGTCAAATTTGGCGTTGTCACGATTGTCGTGAGCCTGTTGTTTGGCTTGATTGGTACTCACTACACGACTTCGACGGGATTTCGTCCACCACAGTTGAGACTAATTTGGTCAGCGATCTCTATATTCGCGTGGCCTATTCTGGTGTCGGCAATTCTATTGTCATATGGCGTGATAAGGCGTCGGCATGTCGACGGATTAGACATCGATATTTAGTCTGTTGAATGACTTGTATTGGCCGATGCCTCCATCACCAAAGCATTATTGCTCCCCATACCAACGGCAGCTTTGAGGTGTTGGCTGCCCTCTCACGATAAACACTTTCGACGCACAACCGTCTGAGCTAGGATAATCCTCAGCCTGGATTTACTTGCCCCAGCCGTTCTTCGGAGGTGCAATTTCTTGTCCTCGTTATGGGCTCCCAGATGGCCAGCATGGAATAGGCGGGAACGAAAAAATGAAACTAACATCTAAGGAAATCGAGGCCTACACGACTATCTATGAGCGACGGCGTTACCTCAAATATTTGGCGTGGAACCTATTAATTTGCGGTTGCATACTTTTCGCCAATGACGCCGGCCCCGGTTGGTTTCCTCGTTCTACGGTTTCGCTCTCCACAGTATTTTTAATCGTAGGCTTTTTTATGGCGACCTCGATGCACTTTCAGGCATCCCCTAATGAGCGTTTGCTTCAATTATTAGAGAAGTATGTCAACAGCGATGCCGAAGCTCTGAGTCAGATGACGAACAAGTCAGAGTCACTTGCATCCGCAGATATCAAACAAGTCTAGGTTAGGGAATGACCGCAATGAGGTGTTTTGAGGCATCGCTAGAGACCTCTTTCGACTAAGAGCGGAAGTTTGAGCTGGCGGGGGTTAAACGGCAGCTAACGACCCGAAGGCGATAGTGGTCGTTCCACGATCTCAGCCGCGATGCGCCAAGCTTCTGGACTTGCTCATTTGAGTAATTCCTCATTGAATATCAGCTCACGGGAAGTAATTCTAAGATTAGGATCAAGCATGAATTGGGATGCAATCAGCGCAGTTGGGGAGATTATTGGAGCTACGGCGGTAGTCATATCACTGGTGTATCTTGCAATGCAGATTCGCAGTCAGAACAAACAGTCGCGCATCGCCGCTAAGCATCACATGGCACGCGAACTGCGCGAAGTAACGGCGGTGTTCGCTACGGAGGATATGACAGACATTTTTGTCCGCGCCAACAAATCCTATGAGGACATCACTGACGCAGAATCGGTTCGATTTATCCTCCTGATCACTAATATGTTTCGTGCTTGGGAAGGTGCGTTTTTTGAAAACAGAATCGGCTATCTTGACGCGCATTTGTGGGAAGCCCTTTCACGAGACTTTCATCAGTCTATTGGCGCGCCATCGATACAGTATGTGTGGGGTTTGCGGAAAGGAAACTACGATGTCGACTTCATCGACTATGTGGACGGGTTGATAGGAGACCTGGATGTTCACGAGTATCTTTTGCGTTAATGATCGCCGTTTCGAAGCTATCGCGGTAGACAAACTTGCGCTGACTTTATGAGCTTCAAGCATTGGCCGATCGCGGCCGTTAAATGCGTGCGATGCAGCACCAAGTTAAAGACCGCCTTGAATCGGAATCACTTCATTTGTCAGATCAGCGTCTCCGACCTCCAGCTACCAATCGTCACCCGCTGCGGTTTAAGAAACATTTGAGTTCGGATTCGCGATGCGGTCCGTGAGTGAATCTGCCGCCCGCTACCCGAATTGGCAGGCGCCTGAGAGACGGCGATTTCGCGTGGAAGCTGATGTAGCTCGACAAAGAGAAGGCACGCATACGCGAACGTTAATGTAGCATCGTCGATCACATCAAAGAGGCCAAGCATCATGGATGACCTGCGTTTTCTGATTGATCTGCATAGCGCAGGGCTGCGCCAGGGCCCGGGTGGAGATGAAGAGACCCGCCTTGCCATAGAGCTTGCGGGCCTGAAGGCAGCAGCGAATCTGAAGGTCGCAGACATCGGGTGTGGAACCGGTGCTTCAACGCTCGTGCTGGCAAACGAACTCGACGCTGATATCACCGCGATCGATTTGCTGCCTGAGTTCCTGGCCAGATTAGACGCAAACGCAGAGCGAGCGGGGCTTGCGCACCGTATCAAGACGCTCTCGGCCTCGATGGAGGCACTTCCCTTCGCTGAAGCGGAGTTTGATGTTATCTGGTCGGAAGGCGCCATTTACAACATGGGCTTTGCGGCGGGAATTGACGCATGGCGTAAATACCTAAAGGCGGGTGGCATCCTCGCGGTGTCGGAACTCACCTGGTTGACCGAAAAGCGCCCCGAGGAGCTGCAGGGGCACTGGGAGAAGGAGTACCCGGAGGTAGATACAGCGTCTGGAAAAATGGCCACTCTCGAACGTCTCGGCTTCTCTCCGGTAGGATACTTTCCACTCCCTGAACACTGTTGGCTGGACAATTACTATCGGCCTATGCAGCGGCGTTTCGGTGATTTTCTGGCTCGACACGAGAGCTGTGAAGATGCTCTGGCAATTGTTTCAGCCGAAGAAAATGAGATTTCGCTCTACGAGCGTCACAAGGCATTCATAAGCTACGGTTTCTATATCGCCCGAAAGCTCGCATGAATTAGCCTCTGCGCCATTCGCACCGAAGTTACCTGGAATCGGGAGCGACATTGCCTTAGTTGTCGGTACAGATCTGATGCTCGATCGAGACCGATTCCGTTTATAGCGTCAGAGGAGTTGGGGGGGGGGGCTAACGCCATATTGGGGGTATCCCTGGCAGTTGCTTCCCTATCACCTAACTGCTGCGCTCCAAGGTGCCGTTTGCAATCCATTGCAGACTGTCTTCGAGAGGTGCGCATAGCATGGCCACCATCGGGTCGGAGTGATTGAGCGCTAGCGGGACCTCTTACAGCTATTGGCAAGTCAACCGCCTTTACCGGACAATCAGGTGATGGACAGCATCCTGTGCAGACTACAATCCTAAACCTTCATCTCTTATAAGGAAGTACTTATGCGGAAGAATAACTTTTTGCTGGTAGCGGTTTTGTTGCTCGGTTTCAGTGGTTTATCTCAGGCTGAAGATAAAAAGGCGGTCTATGATCTGACCTCGGGTGATGCTGAAAAGATTGAATCTCGTTTACTCGGCGGTATCAAACACATTGCCGAGTATTATAAACAGCAAGGAGATGAGTTTAAGGCCGTTGTCGCCATATCGGGTGATTCCTATAGGTACTTCGTCGAAGATATTGCGAACTCGCCGTTTAAAGATGATGAAGCGCTTATTGCGCAGCAGAAAAAGCTGGCACCATTGTTAAAGGAATTGGTCGAAGATTATGGTGTTCGTTTTGATATGTGTGGTGGGGGCATGAAGGCCCGAAAGATCAAGCCTGAATCACTTTACTCCTTTGTATATACCGACAAAATTAAGCCCGTGTATATGATCGATTGGCAGAACAAAGGTTATGCCTACATGCCCCTACATTGAGAGTGGTGAACCTCTCAACTGAAGTCGAAGAGATCTAAGTCGTTCTCACGACGCCGAACCCCCCGGTTTGCCGAAGCCGAACCTGTCCCGAACGGGTCAGGTGGTTTCGGTTTGTCGGTACTGACCTGTTGAGTCGCTCATATCTATGAGCCGTCGGTCGGCTATTATTGCCGTGCACGTCTGCTAACCTGCAACCCCCCCCTGACCGTACCCCCGTCATCCGACCTGGGACAGGCCATTACGATTTTGGCGAACATAGGAGTTATGGCCGGTATCGTTTTTCTGGCAATTGAAGTTCGGCAAAATCAGGCTTCCCTTGACGAGGCGAACCGCATAAACCGCGCCGCGAGCCTGAGAACAGCCGTTGAATACTTCAACGAAATTCGAATGAGCGTGGCAACGAATGCCGAATTGGCTGACATCTGGTCGAGGGCAAATTCTGGGGAGCCTTTGGCCGGTCTTGAAGCGACTCGGTTTGAGTCTATATGCCAGACTTTGTTATGGACTCACGTGATGCTGTATGAGCAGTACCGCTCACTGGATCAATTAACGCATCTGGATGGACCGCTACAATCCATGCGCCGCAATTTACAGCGGCCGGCGATCAGGGAATGCTGGGAGAGCCGAGTTAAAGATGACGTTAAGAAATGGGGTTATGGCGCCTTCATTGAGGCTTTGTGAATCAAATAGCAATTCAGAACCAAAGGCGTCTGCTCCCGGCCGAAGGGAGCCAGTCGGCAGTCCTCCCCGGAGTGTCTGCTATCGGGAAAGCTGCCGTTAGCGGCCAACTTTTCGTATGACGGCTATCGACCCACCTCTGCCGCTCGTATCCCGCTATTTTTCTGAGTATATTCCGTCAGTTTTCGTGGGAGCATCAATTGGATAACTCAGTCGTGGGCGGCATCGTTGTCGTTGTGATCGTCGTGCTGGTCGCAGTGCTTTCTTCTAGGCGAAAGAAGGGAGACGGTGATGATGATCGTTAGCAAGCGTTAATCGAACGACCCTCTCTGGCAGAAAGCGGTCCTAGCAGCCACCCGATTCAGCCTTTCCCGACCGGCCGCTATGAGGTGTCTAGAGACATCGTGAGAGACCGCTTTCGCCTATGACGGGTCCTTCCGGCTATGCTCTA
>CAZCDY010000179.1:5987-6983 GCA_964497145.1 uncultured Gammaproteobacteria bacterium | reverse complement strand
CGCTCGATTCAGGACCCGATCGACACCGGATCCCCGCAGGGCAAGTTCACGCTGCAGGTTCTGGGTGCAGCAGCCGAGTTCGAGCGCGCCCTGATCCGTGAACGGACCAAGGCTGGGCTTGCCAGCGCACGAACAAAGGGGCGGGTCGGCGGAAACCCTGGCCTGCGCGCCCGGGATCCGGCTGCGCTACGCAAGGTCCGACTGGCGCGACAGGACGGATATATGGAACGCCTGAATGAAACTGCGCAGGACTGGGTGCCCCATGTGCGTCGGCTGCGCCCCGATCTGGCTTGGGAAGATGTGGTGCGCATCATCAACGGCCCCCTACCCGAGGCCCGGCGCTGGACGCAAAGCCGTCTGCTGCGCGCTGTGAACGGCTACGTCCGCGATGGGTTCCTCCCCGCGACCGTGCTTGATCGCGCGGGCCCGCGTGCGCGAGATGATCGCCTGCCCGCCATCGTCGCGGGTATCAAGGGCGCCGATCCCGACATTACGCTTCAGGCCATCTGCGCCCGCTTGGAGAACATGCGTGAGCGCACACCCCGCGGCCGGACAAGCTGGCAGCCATCATCAGTGAAGATGTTGCTGGAGCGGGCGAAGCGGCTTGGGATGCTATGAGTGAGTTTTGACGCTAAGCCTGTTCGTCACATCAGGCGACATCTCCAATTGAGTGGCAACTTTACCCGCTAAGCAGTTTATCCTTGCAAATCTTCCATCGTGTGGAGTAATTGCAAGGTATGTATAAGCGCCAAACTCATCACTTTGTGCAATCCGCGCTCGAGAGCCAAGCTGCTGTTGTCCTCCTCGGCCCCCGGCAGGTTGGGAAAACCACGCTCGCTCTAGACATCGCTTCGGAGCAACCATCGGTATACCTTGATCTAGAACGAGATGCGGACAGGCAGATCCTGACCGAACCGGATCTATATCTGGATGAACAGGCGGGAAAACTCGTCATCCTCGATGAGGTGCAGCAGATGCCTGGCCTCTTCAAGAGCC
>CAZCDY010000179.1:0-5977 GCA_964497145.1 uncultured Gammaproteobacteria bacterium | reverse complement strand
GTGGTCAGATCGACCAGCGCAGGCGGGCCGGTTTTCGAGCGGGCCAGTTTCTGCTCTTGGGATCAGCCTCCAACGTCCTACTCCAACAGTCGGCAGAATCCCTTGCTGGACGTGTCAGGTATATCGAAATGCCCCCTCTACAGCTTACCGAGGTGGGGGCTGATCAGTTGAATGCGCTCTGGCTGCGTGGTGGCTTTCCTGACAGCTTCATGGCTTCAAGCGATCAAGCCAGCATGGATTGGCGTCTGGATTTTCTGCGTACATATCTGGAACGTGACATCCCTGCCCTCGGACCGCGTATTCCAGCCGCAACCTTGCGGCGCTTCTGGACAATGCTTGCGCATGTGCAAGGTGGTCTATTGAACGCTGCAGCCCTCGCCGAGGGGCTGGGCGTCTCCGGCCAAACGATTGGACGCTACCTCGATCTGCTCGTTGATCTCATGCTGGTGCGGCGACTGCAGCCCTGGCATGAGAATGTCGGCAAGCGTTTGGTGAAATCGCCAAAGGTTTATGTCCGCGACAGCGGGGTCGTGCATGCCCTGTTAAGCATTGGGACAATCGAGGGCTTGCTCGGGCACCCCGTCGTTGGCGGCAGTTGGGAGGGGTTATGTATCGAGGCCCTTCTTGCCGCTGCACCAACCGGCACCGAACCCTTCTTCTATCGCACTTCTGCCGGAGCTGAACTTGACTTGGTCCTTCGCCTGCCTGGGGGCGACATCTGGGCCGTTGAGATCAAGCGCACGACTGCGCCAAAGGTCTCGCGCGGGTTCTATGTGGGCGCGGAAGACATCAAGGCCAGCTGGAAGCTGTTGATCTACGCCGGAGAGCATGACGTCCCCGTGGCCGAAGGCGTTCGTGCAGTGCCTCTTGAGCAAGGGATCGGGCTGTTGAGAGCACTATAGCGCAACGCTTGTTGCGCGCGTGCACGAGAGTAAGGGGTCTACTTGTTTTGTTCAGTTTTAAGTACGCCGCGCATTTCCCTGTGGCATTTTTTCCGGTCCCCGCAGGTCTCCCGGTGCGTACCGGTTGCATGGAATGCACATCGCAGCGGCCGCCCCGTCTACAACGGCTGTGGCCCATCTTCCTCCCCTACCCTTCTATGCGGCGCTTCGCATCCAGCGTGGTCAGGCCTTGGTCAACCGCCCAGCTACCCTTCGGGCTGCATCAGTTTCACAAGCGCCGACAATGAAACCGCCAAAAGCTTCGGCTCAATCTCCATCTTGACCTCCGACCTGGAAATTACCATCGAACCCGTCGCGAGGTCGAACAGGACGGCCTTCGCGCAACGCGTCGCCGGACGCTCCCCGTGAGGCAAGCTGACCGAGTGCGGCGGCATCTAGAAGATTCAGAAAGGGGAGACCGGCGCTGGCTACTTCACGGTGAGCATCTGTGATCACGGCTTCAACGCAAACATGGGCAAAGCCACGAACTAGGTCGGTCATCTCCTGGGGTCCGAAAGACGCGGCGTGAAACATGCAAGATTGATCGGCTTCGCTCTGGTCAGCCGACTTAAACTCCAATCTTGAACGCGTTCAAGATTGGAGTTTCTGGAGCCACTGAGCCTCAAAATAAGCGCCTGAAACCTATAGGCGCGTGGTATCTTTATCTTTTGCTCAGAACCGTGCTACCATTGAAGCAGAATCGAGTCGAACTCGGACCCAACCGAAGTCAGGGCTTATAAATGAGCGGTAGTTTAGAACAGTTTTTGACGGATCTGTCACGTGGGCTTGAGCGCACGATGGTGGCAGTGAACAAGGAACTCACCTTGCGTCAGCGCATCAAGCGAACGTGGTCCATGCGCCAGTGCGCTAGGTTTCTCAATGTGAGTATTCAGTATCTGACCAAGTTCGCCAATTCGAGCGATGACTTTCCCGCAGGAGAATATGTTGGAAGAGAGCGTGTTTTCACGCTTTCAGAATTGATGCACATGCGGGCCCTTCTGGCAGCCTCGGCAAAGCGGCCGTACGACTACCTGGCCTGGCGGAAGCCTGACGCACCTTTGCCCGTCATCTCGTTTGCAAGCCAGAAAGGCGGGACCGCCAAAAGTCTGAGCGCCGCGCATTTTGCCCAGTATCTCAGCTTGCACTACGGCATGCGTGTCGGTGTTATGGATGCTGACCCGCAAAGTACAATAACGCTCTACTTCGTCGGGGGAGAGGGCCTTCCCCAAATGCCCGACGAAAACACCGCCTCCATGGTGGACTTTGCTGGACTCTTTCAGTCGGAAGACGCGCCATATACCGACCACGATGCGCAAACGCTCGACAGCTTCCTTCTCAAGACCTCCTGGCCAGGCCTGCGCCTGCTTCCAGCTCACGGCGAAACATCCGAGGGTGAGATCCAGATTGCGCGGCTTGTCCGCGAAGCCCCCGCAGGAAAGAGCTTTTACCGCTACCTACGCGATGCCATCGACCGCTGGAAAGCGGGCCACCCACCGAAAACGCTACCCAACGAATTGGTAGTCGACGGCAAGGTCGACCAGGAGCGGCTCGACACCGCACTAACGGAGACGCTGGATGTCATCATCATCGACTATCAACCCGCGCTCACACTGTTCCAGTTGAATAACGTGATTGCGTCGACTTCGCTGGTCATACCGCAAACCATGAAGGGGTTCGACATTGCGACGTTGTCGACCTTTGTGACTGGCCTGCTTGGGATGCTTCAGCACATCCTGGCCCATGAAAGGATCGAGATCGGAACCGGTGCGAACATGCTGTTGCCAACGATCGTTCAACGGTCCAATGCGCAGGATCTTAACCACATCGGAAACCTGCTAGAACATTGCCCCACGGAGATTCTGCCCGTGTTTTATTTGCGTTCCGACGCGATCTCGAACGCTTCGGACGTCTATCAGTCCGTATACGAATACGAGCCAGACACGCCGGGAAAGCGCAAGGGGATCAACCGGTTCATCACGAATGCCGACGCCGTGAACGACGCCATAATATCGCGACTCTGGCCAGGACTCGAACGTGGCTACGCCAATACTTGGATGGACGAATTCTATGAAGATGACGGCGAGGGTGAAGCATGAAACGCAGTATTCCAAGGTCGCTGGTCAGCAAGGCTACCAATCTCGATACAAACAAGGAACGTGCGAGCGGCTCCGAAGGCAGGACAGAATCGAGTGATGCTGTTTCGACTCCTTTCAAGGGGGCCGGCAGTGCCTGGAAATCAGGAGCGCTTGCGCAGTCGCAAGCTGCAGTAGAGCGAAGCAGAGCCGAGCTTTGTTTGGATATCCTCAACGGTCGCCATGAGATAAGCCTGTCGCCAGATCAAATCTCCGATCCGATGGGAACCGACCGCCGACAAGACTGGATGTCCCAGGAAGCCTTCAGGTCTTTGGTAAACAGCATCGCTTCGAACGGGCAGGACACGCCCATTCTAGTGTGGCCGGAGGATCCGGATTGGCAGCCGGATCCGTTGGACCCGTCGAATATCGCGGGGGTTCCATTCGTGATGCTGACAGGACGCCGCCGACTGGCTGCCGCGTCAGAGCTCGGTGTACCCCTTCGTGCAATACTTGCTCCGCCTGACGCGCGAAACGCTGAGAACAGCAAGTTTGAAATGTTGTTTCTGCGGTTTCGCGAGAATGAGGAGCGCGAGAATCTCAGCCCTTTTGAGCGATTGGTTTCGATTGGTGAAATGTATGAGACGCTGGCTTCTGGCGAAGAGAAACTGACAGCTGTGGCCTTCGCCAAGAAAATTGGTGTGCATGAGAGCCTAGTCTCGCGAGCACGGTCCGTTTTCGCTGCGCAGGATCAAATCTTGAACACGTTCAAGAACGTCTACGACATGAGCTTTCGCGATTTACAGGGTGCCTTAGCGAGCTTGGAGAGAACGAACAAAGCCAAGCCAAAACCAAAGACAAAGCCCCAAAAACTCACCGTAAAGCGCAAGGTGGGCAACCGAAATCTTTCGGTCACTTCCGTCGATGGAAACCTATCAATCAAGGTTGCAGGAGTGCCGATTGACCAAGAGCGTCTCGAAAAGCTTGGAGACTTAGTCGCAAGCTATTTGAACGTCGAAGACACGGAGAAGGATACCGACTGAAGACAGCGTTGGTGAGATGTTCTTCGGAACGATGAGGCAAGGAGCAAAAAAGGAACGACAAGTGAATTAACGGCAAAAGAAAAGCCCCCAAGCGGTGTGGCCTGAGAGCTGATCTTAATGGTTTGGTCGCCTTCAAGATAAGTCTCACAGGATTCACTGTCAACGACGAACGCTTCTGAGCGAACGGCTTTCTTTTGCCTCCACACAACCGGAGGTGAGATACAGGCATGAAACATACAGGTTGGCGCAAGCCGACACCGGGTCTTGGGGTTGCTGAGCAGCTTGCCCAAGCCGGTGAACGGGTAGCAGTACCCAAGACGCGGGCATTTGTCGCGCTCAAGCGCGTTGGAGCGCATATCGGTCTGAAGGCCGGCGACATGATGCTCCTCGATACACTGGGGGCCTTCACGCAGGCCCAGGACTGGGAGGAGGGGCAGCGCCCGATCGTCTGGGCCTCTAACGCCTATCTGATGGAACAGACCGGCTTCTCTCTGTCGGCACTCAAGCGTCATGCGCGGCGTCTGGCAGAGAACGGTGTGATCTCTTTCCAGGATAGCCCGAATGGCAAACGGTGGGGCCGCAGAGACGCTGAGGGGCGTATCGTCGAGGCCTACGGCTTCGATCTGTCGCCGCTTTCGGCTCGAGTCGAGGAGTTTGAAGAGCTGCAGGCCGAGTTGCAGGCCGAGCGCGAGCTCTGCCAGCGCTTGAAGCGTCAGATCACGGTTGCGCGCCGGATGATCCGCGCGCGGATCGAGGCGGCGGTAAGCGGCGCGTTGCGCGGGCCCTGGACGCAATTCACGGGTCTCTTCGAGGAGCTTCTGGACCGACTTCCGCGCCGCCATCACGCCTCTGAACAACTGGAGCGACTACTGGCGTGGTTCAAGGAACTTCAGGAACGAGTCGAGGCGGCCTATCTCAAGGCGACTGGTGCGATAAACCCTGTGGAAAACACCGACAAAAATGACGCCCAAGTTATGAAGAAGACTCAAGAAATGAACCCCAGGGAGGTCATTTCTGAACCTCATATACTAATTACAAATCAACTTAATCCTGTAACTAGTAATTCCTCTGAAAAAGAGGAAGCGGCGGGTGTGGTGCCCAATGCGCCACCGGAAGAGCGGGTTGACAGGGAGCTGGAAGACTGGGTTGCCGAGGTGCGCAAGAAGCGCACAGCGCTCGACCTGCCGACAATCATGCAGGCCTGTCCGGAATTCGCGTCCTGGGCGCGGAATTTGGGTGGATTCCTCAAGGATTGGGGCGATCTGCACCGGGTTGCCGGTCAACTCAGGCCGATGATCGGGATCTCTGAGCATGCCTGGAACGTGGCGCAGGACCGAATGGGCACCCAGGTGGCCACGGCCGCGTTTGCCCTCGTCTTCGAGAAGCACAGTGCGGGCGAGGTTGCCTCGCCGGGCGGCTATCTGCGGGGCATGGTAGAGAAAGCCGGGGCAGGGGAGCTGCATCTCGAGCGCAGCTTCTATGGTAGGCTCAGTGGGCAGGCGGCGTGATAGGGCAGGGGCTCAGAGACCGGCGGCTTTGGTCAGGTTCACCCGGAACCGGTCGCGGCGGCGCTGGTAGCGCCGGGTCATCTCTGCGGACGCGTGGCCGAGCTGCTTCTGGACGTAGCGTTCGTCGACCTCGGCAGAGCTGGCGAGACCGGCGCGCAACGAATGGCCGGAGAACAGCGCCAGGCGGTCTTTCTCAGGCAGGTCCGACCGGATGCCCGCGTCCAGGACCGTGCGCTTGATCAGGCGCGCGACATGCTTGTCGTTCAGTCTGGTATCGGCTGCGCGTTTGCCATCGCGCGAGGTGCCGGTGAAGATCGGGCCGAAGTCGATCTTGGCGAAGTGCAGCCATTGCTCGAGCGCATGGACGGGGCAGGTCTGGTCCTTGGAGCCGCGGCCGATCTCGACCTCACGCC
>CAZCDY010000178.1:3792-6985 GCA_964497145.1 uncultured Gammaproteobacteria bacterium | reverse complement strand
GATTATCTGCAGACCGGGCTGTTCATATGCCGCATCGACACATAATTGCCCGGAGGGCGCATGCTCTGTTGCTCGCAGCGTTGGTGCTGCTGATCAACGGTTGCGCCAGACTCATTCCGAGCGAACTGCAGCCCGAGTATACGGCGGCACCGAGCCAGAGCCAGATCTGGGATGCCCTTGACGCCGACCATCAAGATGACTGGTTCGTACTCTTGAACGACGGTCCCACGGCGCTGGACTGGCGTTTGCGCGCAATCGACACGGCTACAGAGAGTATCGATCTGCAGACGTTTCTGTGGACTTTCGACACCACCGGCGCCTTGTTGCTGGACCACCTCGTGGCGGCTGCCGACCGTGGGGTCCAGGTCAAGTTGCTTATCGACGACACATTCCTCGCTGGCGAGGACGCGGTACTGCTGGAGCTTCACCACCATCCGAACATCGAGTACCGCATCTACAATCCCTTCGGACGCCGCGCGAGCGTCGCCGCCACACGTTGGGCCTTGAACCTCGCTGAGTTCAGCCGACTCGATCACCGCATGCACAACAAGGCAATGGTTGTCGACAACCGGGTCGCGATCGTGGGCGGACGTAACCTAGCCGACGAGTATTTCGGCTTGCACGACGAGGCCAATTTCCGTGACCTGGAATTGATCGTTGGTGGCCCAGTCGTGCGGCGTATCTCACAGGCGTTCGATGACTATTGGAACAACCGTTGGTCGATTCCGATCGCTCAACTGTCGCATGTCGCAACATCGCCTGCTGATCTCGACGCGGCACGACATGTCCGCGAGCGCAACACCCATATTCATGACGAGGGATCCGAAGCACGCCGCCTGAGGCACTGGCGCGAGCTGATCGATTCTTCGCATCGTGGCACGGCCATGCTACTGCCCTGGTCGCTGTCGTCAACAGCGCAAGTGACGAGGTGTTAATTGTTTCAGCCTACCTGATACCGACGCCGCGCCTCGAGTTTTTGGTTAGTCAGGTAATGGAACGAGGCGTCCATATTCGCATCCTGACTAACTCTATTGCCTCCAACAACCACCTCGCCGCGCACAGCGCATACCGCAACCACGTCAATACGCTACTTCGTGGGGGCGCAGAACTCCATGAACTACGGGTGGACGCAGAGGACAGACAAATCCACATACTCTCCCCTGTCGGGAGCAAAGCACTGGCGTTGCATGCCAAGGCCTTGACGATAGACCACGATAAGGTTTTCATTGGCAGCGCGAACCTGGATCCCAGGTCGCTGCGCCTGAACACCGAAATGGGTCTGTTGATCGAAAGCGAGTCGCTCAACGCCGCTGTTCGAAATGCCCTTGCGCCCGACTTCGATACGGCTAATGCCTGGCGATTGCAATTCGATGATGACGGGCGTGTGGTTTGGGTCTCCGGTGATCAGAAACTCACGGCGCAACCGGCAATATCGTTTATGCAGCGCATAGAAGATTGGTTTTTCCGCCACCTTCCTATCGAAGATGAACTCTGAGCGTGCAGGCCGCAGGCCAGGCTTGAGGGTAAAATGCTGATTGAATTTAATTCCCCAAGTCGGGTGAAGGCATCGAACAGATGAATATTGGCCAAGTTTACGACCAAGACACCGACCATGACGGCTGACTTACTGGACGATGTGGTGCTGCCGTTCTTTGATCGAAACTCGTAACTGTCAGGTCAAGTCCCGATGACTAAATATAAACAAGTCATTCAAACGGCCCCCGGCTTCGCTGTGTGCCGCTCAACTCGTTAGGTGTCAAGAGGTCACGTCATGAGCAGATACGGTTCCATGTTGCGCTTGATTGCGCTGTTTGCCTGTTGTGTGGTCGTCACCCCGGCTTCGGGCGATGCCTGTGAAGGCCCGCGCGAAGTGCATGAAGCATCCCTTGAGTCAATCAAGCTATTTATCCGCGGCAAGCAGAAGGCGGTTCTGACGTTTACCGGCTATTCTGGCGCTGAGTATCAGGACCCAGGTGCGATGATGGAGCAGGCTGCACGTGTCCTGGACGCACAATCGCCTTCGGAAACATTGATCAATATCGGTGCCACGGCACAAGGCATCGGCTCGGTATATGAAATCGCGAAACAAAAAGGTTTCACAACAATGGGTATTGTCTCCGTGCTTGCTCGTGAAGAGGGCGTTCCACTCTCGAATTGCGTTGACTATGTATTTTATGTCAAAGACAGCACCTGGGGAGGGCGGGTTCCAGGAACGAATCGACTCTCACCAACCTCGGAAGCGATGGTTGAAAGCAGTGCGTCCTTCGTCGCCATCGGTGGCGGGATGGTAGCCAGAGATGAGATGCTGGAAGCACGCGAGGCCGGAAAGCCGGTTACCTTCATACCGGCCGATATGAACCACAAGATCGCGCGGGAGAAGGCAAGCAAGAGGGGGCAGGCCGAACCTACCGACTTCCGAGGCCCCGCACATAGTGCGCTGACCAACGGTACCTAACCCGTCGCTCCAGCCTGCAGTTTCCGCAGGAGGCTTGGCTCAAACGCTGGGCTCGTAGGGTAATCCGGCCAGAGAATCTGTCTGGCCAGGTTTTTTCGAGAAGATTGTGGCAGCACATTTTGGCGCTCCTCGACGCCAACGCCGGTGTTGAAAAAGCGCGAAGATAGGCATCTAAATCTTCTATACTTTCAGCGTCGTAAAACCGATGCAGCTCTCAAAACAACCAATCAAGAAAGGAGATGGAAAGATGTACAGCGTGTGTTCGAGAAAACTGGGGTCGATACCGGCGATTCTGATGTCGGCAGCGATCGCCGTCCTTGGCATGTCTGCACAGGCGGGCAGCTGGGACGAAGCGGGAAAGAAGACCTCCGAGGCGGCGTCGGCGGTAGGTGACGCGACATCAGAGTCTGCTGGCGAGGCCTGGGATGCTACCAAGGAAGGCAGTGAGAAGGCCTGGGACGCTACCAAAGAAGGTACAGAAGAGGCGTACGAGAAAGCCAAGAAAGCCGTGGAATGATTTCGACAGGGCAGGCCGATGTGCCTGCCCCGCGTTCAGATGCCAACCCAGGGCTTTCTTTGAACTCCTGGCAAACTTCGGGCAGCAGGTGAACTCACCCGCCGACTGCTATGAAGCGCGAAAAGGCGTAGGTGATTCTCGCTTCAGTCTCAAGGATTCGCTGCCGAAAGATTCAAGCGCCTCAGCCGCCGAGGACAACGGCATGAGGATGGTCCCAGACG
>CAZCDY010000178.1:2276-3782 GCA_964497145.1 uncultured Gammaproteobacteria bacterium | reverse complement strand
TGCGTCATCGGTTGACCGGGGTGTTGTGCGCAAGGGATCTGCCCCGTTGCATCGAAATCGCCCTGACCGGCGCGGAGGGACGACGTGTCAGGACCGGTTGCCACGGCGCCGTCGGGCGAGACCGCCGGCGAGAGGAATTCGGCCGCGACATAGCCGCGCGGGCCTCCGCCGAACTGTTGGACGTCACACCAGGTCCTGTCCCCGGTGCTCAGGCAGCCCAGATTGTCGAGGATGGTCCCAGATGCGTAAAGGGCGACGACCTTCGCTGCGGTCGAGGGCTCCGCCCGCAGATTTAGCGCGCGGTAAACGCCGGTAACCTCCCAGTTTCGCGGGCCGCCGTCTTCAGGAGAAACGGGCACCCCGTCGCTACTCTTATCCTGGGCGAATGCGGCACTGGCGATGGCAAGACTGACGAATACAAGGCAAGTGCTGTTCATGAGCATCATGGAAACCCGAAGCAGAGTTTGGGTGGACTAATTCGGAAGTATTCTCAGCCTTCACCCGTGTAGAAGACCTGCAGCACACCGGGACCCTTGTCCGTGTAACCATAGTCGCAATGCCAGGGCTTCTGCGCGCCGGGCACGCGCACCAGCACGTTAGTGGCATTCTCGCCCTGCTTGACACTGATGGTCGAGACGTCACCGCCGCCTACCTGTTTGGCGACCGCGGCGAGACAGGCGGACTCGGCCGGATTGACGGCAGACCCGGTCGTCTCCAAGGGACTGAGTTCGAATTCGATATCGAAATTTGCGACCTGTTCCTGGCGTGCAGCGTTACGGTTCAGAAAGACCGACACGGTGTGATCACCACCAGCGTAGAGCTGTCCGTGATACTTCCGGTCGCCGCCGGTGGCCGAACTGTACAGTGCCTCGTCGCCTGGCCCACGGCCCGGGATGTATATATTGAAGTCGGCGGACTGATTGTCAGGTCGAAGACTGACGGTCAGAAACTGGCCCTCGCGGGCTCTCAGCTTGTAGAGAACGTACTCATGGCCGGCAATCCGGTCCGTGACGACAGCACTGCTGGTCCCGGAATCGAACTGTATGCGGACGATGCGCGCATCGTCTGCCACGGCGGCGGCAGACAGAACGAGACCGGCTGCAAGGACAAGAATAACGTAGGCCTTCATCATTGATATGCTCCTAAAATTTGCCAATGGGACTTTGCTGACCTGAACCCTTCGTCGTGGTGCGCTGGCCCCGGTCAGTGATTCAGTTCGTGGTTTTTGACGGCGTCCACACCTGATCGACATTGATCCCGAAGGACGTCGGTTCGTCTGGGTCGCCTCGGCAGGTGCCGCGCCAGACCCTGCCACCGGCGGTCTCGATACACAGCTCTGCGAACTTGAACAATGTCAAAGTTGTTTGAAAAGCAGCCTGTCATTTCCCTGGCACGGGCTCGAACTCCACAATCGAGCCGTCGGCCATCGTGGCCAGGAACAATCGCCCGTCCTTCATGACATAGCTTCTTACCCAAGGAAACTGCGCCAGGTAGCGGTCATGCAAA
>CAZCDY010000178.1:1125-2266 GCA_964497145.1 uncultured Gammaproteobacteria bacterium | reverse complement strand
GGCTCGTATCTGGACGGCGCCGTCGGACTTTAAAGTCATCGAGTAGAGCGAGCGATCGTCCGGCGCGTCCACCCGGTCGTCCATCGATACGATCTCGACGAGTCGCCAGGCCGTGCCTACCAGCGTTGCAAGGGTGTTTAGCTGCGCCGACCCCGTTTCCCCCTGCTGGTCTGCAATCTGCCGGTTCGACGAGCACGCCGCGAGGATGGCAAATGGTGCCACCACCAGGCAGAGCCGCAATAACGCTCCTGCGCGCATGACTCAGGCGCGCTTGATGACTTTGACGATGAGCAAAACCACGACCGCGCCGATCAGTGCCGGCACGAACGCGCCGATGATGCCGCCGCGGATCGAAAGGCCAAGCGTCTGGAACAACCAACCGCCCACGATGGAACCGACAATGCCGAGCAGGATGTCACCCATCAGGCCCAGTCCCGTGCCCTTGATCAGCAGGCTGGCGACCCAGCCCACGACGGCGCCGAATATCCCCAGTATCAGCAGCCCGATGATGATCCCCATGCCCGTTCCCAACGGTTCTTCCATTGGCTACCCCGTATGCAGATGTTTGGTCCTGTCGATCGTCGCGATGCGCGGCACGCTACCAGGACTGATTTTCAGCGATGTCGATATGTTAACAACAAGAACGTCTGTGGAAACGGGGGTAGAACCCCCGGCTATTGTGTGGGCGATCAAGCCGAAGGTTTCATCAGGGCTTAATGCGTGAGCGCAAATGGTTTACCCCTTTGCGTATTGGCGTCGTGGCGAAGTGAACACAAGCAGGCAGGCATTTCTGCCTGCGATAACGTGCAACGTTTTTCCTCACGAGGTGGCGAAGAGGCATTGGGTTGCGGCATTGATTTTTCCTATACTCGCTTTCTGATCTGCTGAGGCGACTATGTGCCGCAAATTCATCTGGCTATTCGGACTGCTCTATTTAGGCGCATTGGCCCTGCTTCTGATCGGGACATTCGGTCTGTTTGGCAGCGAGCGGGGGCCGCTGGCCGGCGTTTTCCTTGTTCCCATTGGCTTGCCATGGAACCTGCTCATCGACCGACTCCCGGAGACGCTCTGGCCCTGGTTGGCAGCTGCTGCCCCCGCAGTGAATGTCGCCCTTTTCTGGATTCTTTGTTGGTACTTCAAG
>CAZCDY010000178.1:0-1071 GCA_964497145.1 uncultured Gammaproteobacteria bacterium | reverse complement strand
AAAATGTCCCGTAAATCCGGCACCTGGAACAACTACCATTGCCGGAGAGGATCAGCGCCTCGCGCACCGGCTTGAGCACGTAGTAGGTCGTCAGGATAAGAAAGATATTCAACGCCAGCAGCAGGGCGGAGCCGGCCTCGCCGCGCCGGACCTCGGTGAATAGGTTGAGGAGCCGGTCCACAGGGTTGAGCACTTGGGCTGTCGGCATGGGCAGCGGGTCCTCTTTCATTGCAGGGCTTTCGTGGCCATCAGCGCAGACCGGCCGGCTCGATAGGCGCGATGTCACCGGGCACGAGGTCGGCCCGCACCATATCTCCGGCGGGTGTGTGGATCTGACGAGGAAGTGTTGCCCAGTCGATTTCCGATTCGAACCCCGGTTCCCGGTAAGCGGCGATTCGTATCTCGTTACCCTTGAACTCGAGCCATGAGAAACTGCGCTCGGACCTGCTTGCTGCACCGATCAGGCGGCGTGGGCCGGCGCCCAGGCACGATTGGCTTACGAGGGCAATGCCGTCTTTGACCCCGGGATAAAAGGCATGATGGTGGCCGCTCAGGTAGAGCCCGACACCGGCTTCAAGGAGGAGGGCCTCGAGTTCGGGGTCGCCGATGAACTCGCGCTCGCGTCCTTGCGTGAACGGCCAGAGCGGGACATGACTGAATATGACGCGCTGCCTGTTTTCGGGGCCATGCTTGGCCAGTATCTGGCGCAGCCAGTCCATCTGTGTGTGCGGTAGGTGTCCTACCGTGGTCGCATCCAACGAGATAAACAGAATATCCCCGACCTCGATGGCGTAGTAGAAGGGGTATTCGGCTTCGTCAACAAACCGGACTGCCGGGCTGCGCGGTCTCCATTGTTCGCGATAGATCGAGCGTTCCTGCTCGAAGCCTCGGTATGCGGAACCGTCATGGTTCCCTGGTGTGACCGCCAGGGGGATTCCTGCGGCTGCCAGCGGATCGCTGACGTGCGCGTGAAAGGCCTTCCACATCCGTTCGACTTCGGGCCGCTCGAGGTGCGGTCTTCGCTGGCCGGCGACCATGTCACCGGTGCTGATTACCAGGTCGGGCTTGAGT
>CAZCDY010000177.1:0-6988 GCA_964497145.1 uncultured Gammaproteobacteria bacterium | reverse complement strand
CGATCAAGCGGTTGGTCTCGCCTGACATGGCAGAGACCACGACCACCACATCCTCACCGGCATCACGGTGTCTTTTCACGCGCGCAGCCACATTCTGGATGCGCTCCACCGAGCCCACCGAGGTACCACCGTATTTCTGGACTATGAGCGCCATGTCGCTATCGGGATCCTAGACTTGAACGCCACAGGCCTGAATCAGGCTGTAGCGAGGAAGCGCGCGATTTAACACTATTTCAGCGTGGACTTAAAGACCTTCGCTCACCCAATTCCTGGTCAGCTCGAGCGCTTTGGGCACTCCGCTGGGGTCAGAACCGCCTGCCTGGGCCATGTCAGGCCTTCCGCCACCCTTGCCACCGACCTGCTCAGCGGCAAGTTTCACCAGATCACCGGCCCGCAGGCGGTTGGTCAGATCCTTGGTCACGCCGGCAATCAGGTTGACCCGGTCACCATTGACCGCAGCCAACAGAATCACCGCACTCCCAAGCTTGTTCTTGAGCTGGTCGAGAGTATCGCGCAGGGATTTGGGATCGACCCCATCCAGCCGTGCAGCCAGGACCTTGGCGCCGTTTATCTCCACCGCCTGCGAGGCCAGATCCGAGCCCGCCGCAGAGGCCAGCCTGGATTTGATCTGCTCCAGTTCCTTCTCGAGCTTTTTGTTGCGTTCGACCAACTTCGACAGTTTGTCTTCGAGCTCATCCTTGCCCGCATGGATCAGGGCGCCAATACGCATCAGGCGCGCCTCTTCAGCCTCGACCCAGGCCAATGCCCTGGCGCCGGTCACCGCCTCTATACGGCGAACACCCGATGCGATACCCGTCTCCATGGTGATCTTGAACAGACCGATATCACCCAGTGCATTGACATGGGTGCCGCCACACAGCTCGGTAGAGAAATCACCCATCCGCAGCACGCGTACCTGGTCGTCGTATTTCTCGCCGAACAATGCCATAGCCCCAGCCGCCTTGGCGTCATCGAGTGCCATGATGTTTGTCTCGACCGCATTATTGGTGCGGATTTGCTCGTTCACCAGGCGCTCGATCTCGGTCAACTGCTCGCGGGTGACCGGTTCGTAATGGGAAAAGTCGAAACGCAGACGATCCGCCTCGACCAGCGAACCCTTCTGACCCACGTGGTCACCCAGCAGGTGACGCAATGCAGCGTGCAGCAGGTGAGTGGCAGAGTGATTCAGCGCCGTTGCACCGCGTTGCTCGGCGTTTACCTCGGCGGTCACCCTGTCGCCCACACACAACTCACCCGATGTCACTTCTCCGACATGGGTGAACACGCTCCCGGACTGCTTACGGGTGTCCGACACAAGAAACTCGGCCCCGTTGGCAACCCGCAGGTAACCCGCGTCACCCGCCTGGCCACCGGATTCGGCATAGAAGGGCGTGCGATCCAACACGACCAGCCCTGTCTGCCCGGCGTTCAGTTGGTCCGTGGACTCACCCTCGCTGAACACTGCGACCACGATCGCCGAATCCTGCAGATGCTCATAGCCGGTGAAGTCTGTCTCTCCCTCGATCTCGACATCGGTCGAGTGTGCGACGCCGAAATGGCTTGCTGAACGGGCACGCTCGCGCTGCGCATCCATCTCGCGCTCGAAGCCTTCACGATCGATCTCCATTTCCCGCTCGCGCGCGATGTCCGCGGTAAGGTCGGTCGGAAAACCGTAGGTATCGTACAACTTGAACACCACATGTCCCGGGATGACCTTGCCATCCAACCCGGCGATCGCATCGTCCAGAATCTTCATGCCGTGTTCTATGGTCTCGGCGAACCGCTCTTCCTCGAGTCTGAGCACGCGTGCCACCAGATCTCTAGACCTGCGCAAATCCGGGTAGGCATCACCCATCTGCGCATCCAGGGCGTCGACCAGCCGGTAAAAGAACGGCTGCTGCTGGCCCAGCTGATAGCCGTGCCGGATCGCACGTCGGATGATCCTGCGCAAGACATAGCCCCGCCCTTCGTTGCCCGGCGTCACACCATCGACCACCAGGAAGGCGCAGGAACGGATATGGTCGGCGATAACCCGCAACGACTTGGACTCGAGATCGGTGGTGCCCGTGGCCTCCGCGGCCGCTTTGATCAGCGTCTGGAAAAGATCGATCTCGTAGTTCGAGTGCACATGCTGCATCACTGCCGCAAGACGCTCCAGGCCCATGCCGGTATCGACCGAGGGCTTGGGTAATGGCGTCATTTCACCCTCGGCGTTGCGATCGTACTGCATGAACACGAGATTCCAGATCTCTATGTAGCGGTCACCCTCCTCTTCCGGGGTTCCGGGTGGGCCACCCCATACATCGGGCCCATGATCATAGAAAATCTCCGAGCAAGGTCCGCAAGGGCCGGTGTCCCCCATAGACCAGAAATTGTCGCTTTCAAACGGTTTGCCACCCGGCTTGTCGCCGATGCGCGTAAAATGGGCCGGGTTTATCCCGATCTCGTCCAGCCAGACTGCCGCGGCCTCATCGTCGTCTTCATAGACAGTCACCCAGAGTTTTTCGGCTGGCAGGCCCAGGGGCCCGGTAAGAAACTCCCAAGCGTACTCGATCGCCTCACGCTTGAAATAATCGCCGAAGCTGAAGTTGCCCAACATTTCGAAGAAGGTGTGGTGGCGGGCCGTGTAGCCCACGTTTTCCAGGTCATTGTGCTTGCCTCCCGCACGCACGCAGCGCTGTGAAGTGGTCGCACGCACATAGCTGCGCTTTTCCTTGCCGAGAAAGCAGTCCTTGAATTGCACCATCCCGGCGTTGGTGAACAACAGGGTCGGATCATTGGCGGGCACAAGGGGACTCGAATCCACGATGGCGTGGTCTTTGCTTGCAAAGTAATCGAGAAAAGCGGTGCGGATTTCGGCGCTGGTCTTCATACGGGACTTTCAGTCGGACAACAAAAGCAGAATGGTATGCAGCTTGGCCCGAAAAGTCACTCGCCGATCACCATCAAAAGCACGATATTTCAGTCGATTAGACTGCTTACGATGCGGCCACGGAGGCATTTGGCGATTCCTGCGGCCCCCGTCGCGTGACCCGAACCACGCTGCGCGCCTGCGGGGAGTCAGAAATCGCGCACCCGGTCGAGATAGCGACGCACCAGGCTGATCGGAAATCCGCGCTGTTCAAGAAATCGCCCGCGCTTGGCCAGGGTCCGCATATCACCCACGGGTGCATCACCGAACTTGCGGGCGGCCGCCTCGGCCAGGACATCGGCCCAGTCGTGAGGCCCGTCGTCGATCCAACGGGCCACGAGCTGGCCGTCCACGCCACGTTCGGCCAGTTCCGACCGGATGCGCAAGGGCCCGTATCCCTTACGACAGCGGTGGTCCACATAGTTTTCGGCAAAGCGCTCGTCACTGAGCAGACGACGCTGTTCGAGATCATCCAGTACGGCCTCGATCAGATCGGCATCGGCGCACCGGGCATTGAGCTTGGAGCGAAGTTGCTGCCGGGTGTGTTCCCGACTGCCGAGCAGCTTGACCGCCGTCACCTCGACAGCGATCGCGTCGTCCGGCTCCGGCAGCGGTTGCGGCTTCATCAGGTGTCAGTGTCCGCGGATTCGGCGTCGGATGCGTCTTCGGCCTCTGCCTCCTCCGGAATCAGGGCGGCGCGAATCTGGACCTCGATATGACGCGCAATATCCGGATTCTCCCGGAGGAAGTTGCGCACGTTCTCGCGCCCCTGACCGATGCGATCGCCGTTGTAACTGTACCAGGCGCCAGACTTTTCAATCAGGCCCTGTGCGACACCAAATTCGATGATCTCGCCCTCGCGCGAGACACCCTCGCCGTACAGGATCTCGAAGTTCGCCTGGCGGAACGGCGGGGCCACCTTGTTCTTGACCACCTTGACCCTGGTCTCGTTACCCACCACCTCATCGCCTTTCTTGATCGCGCCGGTGCGACGGATATCCAGCCGGACGGAGGCGTAGAACTTGAGTGCGTTGCCACCGGTAGTGGTCTCCGGGCTACCGAACATGACACCGATCTTCATGCGGATCTGGTTGATGAAGATCACGATGCAGTTGGAACGCTTGATGTTGCCGGTCAGCTTGCGCAGGGCCTGCGACATCAGTCGGGCCTGCAGGCCGACGTGCGAATCCCCCATGTCGCCCTCGATCTCGGCCTTGGGTGTGAGGGCCGCCACCGAATCGACCACCACCACATCGACCGCACCCGAGCGCACCAGCATGTCGGTGATCTCCAGCGCCTGCTCACCCGTGTCCGGCTGCGACACCAGAAGCTCGTCGGTATCCACCCCGAGTTTCGCGGCATACACCGGATCGAGCGCATGCTCGGCGTCAACGAAGGCACAGGTGCCGCCGGTTTTCTGGGCTTCGGCGATGATGTGCAGGGCCATGGTCGTCTTGCCCGAAGACTCCGGGCCATACACCTCGACAACGCGCCCTTTGGGCACACCACCGACACCCAGGGCGAGATCCAGGCTGAGGGAGCCGGTGGAAATGACCTCGATATTTCCGATCGCATTGGCATCGCCCATCCGCATCACCGAGCCCTTGCCAAACTGTTTTTCGATCTGGCCAAGCGCAGCTGCCAACGCCTTCTTGCGATTCTCGTCCATGGATTTCCCCCGGTTGCGGATTGTGGTTTCTGTTGTGGGCTGAGTGTAGTTCGTTCTCTTTTTGTTTTCTAGTGCGAATTTGCGCTTTGCATCACTTCAGCGGCCAGCGCCCGACCGGATGGTACATCGGGGCCTCACCGGGTTGCGACTCGACCAGGGCCAGCTCGGTGACCGGCCAGCTCAGGGGTGAAAGCGGCTGTGCCGGCGGTTGTTCACGCACCCTGCGCGCCAGGGTCACATGCGGTTTGTAGGCGCGCGCCTCGGTCTCGAAGCCCAGGACTTTCAGGCCGTCTCCGAGCCAGGTATGCAACTGCGGCAGCTCACCCGGCACCGAGGAGGGCCCGGCCCATAGGATCTGCGGCTTGCGCCAGTGACCTACCACGTCGAGGACCAGGCTGAAACGCTCGGCGGCCACCTCCGCCCCGAGAGAGCGCAGTGCATCCAGCCGTCCGGCAGGCACCTGCCCCAAAAAATGCAGGGTCATATGCAGATCCGCGCGATGCTGCCACCGGACGTCGGCAGGCAGATTGTGTGTCTGCCAGTGAAACAGCGCCTGCCGGGTCTGGTCGTCCGGCCACAGGGCGAAAAACAGGCGCCGGGTCGACCCGCTCATCGGGCCCGCTCGAGCAGACCCAGCAACGCGGCATCGACAGTGGCTGCACGCACCTCGCTGCGGTCACCGGTAAAGAGTTCACACACCGCGCTAACCCTCCCCTCTGAGGCCCAGGCGATCCACACGGTCCCGACCGGTTTGTCCGCACTTCCCCCGCCCGGTCCGGCGATACCGGTCACGGCCACGCTGAGCTGGGTGCCACTGCTGGCGAGCGCACCGGTCGCCATCTCCACAGCCGTCTCGCGGCTCACCGCACCGAAATTCGCCAGCGTGTCTGCGGATACGCCCAGCATCTCCTGCTTGGCCGCGTTGCTATAGGTCACGAAACCGCGGTCGAACCAGGCACTCGAGCCCGCAACATCGGTGAGCGCGGCCGCAATACCACCACCGGTGCAGGACTCGGCACAGCTCAGCCACCAGCCGCGACGCAGCAATTGTGCGGCGAGTTCCATCACGGTCTCCGTTCGATCCATTACCGGACTTTCCCTTCAAACACGATAGGCATTGGTTAAACTGCGACCTTCCCGCAATCTCGTGGACACAGCATAAAATAGGAACCCCGGATGAGCGATATGCAGATCCTACTCGAACGTAACCCCGCGCCGGTCAAACTGGAGGTGCTGGGCGTCTATGACTGGCCGATCTGGCGCAAAGAGGCGTCAAGTTTTCCCTGGACCTACCAGCAGCAGGAGACCTGCTACATCCTGCGCGGCAAGTTCACCGTCACCCCGGACGGCGGCGAGCCCCAGAGTTTCAAGCGTGGCGACCTGATCACCTTTCCCAAGGGCATGAGCTGCACCTGGGATATCGAGAAAGACGTGGAGAAGCATTACGACTATCAATGAGCCTCGGGCTTGCCCGCGGGCGGATGATAGCTGAGATGCTGCAGAGGACCGATCAGCCAGCCCGGCAGGCGCGGTGCCGCACTGATCAGCGATACCAGCCCCGCCGCCGCATAGGGGATGCCCTGCATCAGCAACATCAGCGACCATACCCTCACGTCCAGCATCTCACCGTCCGGCCGCAGCAGCACCGCAAAGGCCGCCAGCAGCATCGCGGTCAGAAACAGCAACTCCTCACGCGCATCCAGCAGGGCCCGCATCAGGCCATGTGCCGCGACGCGCTTCGGCGTGCGGAAAAAGCCGACGCCACGCGTAACAAAACCGGTCAGCATGGCACGCGCGATCACGTGTGACAGTGCCAGACCCGCCAGACCGGCGGCCAGGCTCTGGCGCAGACTGGCCTGCACCCGCGAACGGTAAAGAAAGAACATCTTCGTCACCTTGAACACAAACAGGGCAAGCGGCAGCACCATGAATATGATGGGTGGCGGCGCTACCGTTTCAGGCATCGACACCATGGCAACCGACCAGCCGATCGCAGCGATGTTGAAAGCCAGGTTCAAGCCATCTGCCAGCCAGGGGAGCCAGCCGGCAAGGAAATGATACCGCTGTCCGCGGGTCAGACCGCTCTTCTCCAGACCCAGCAGCTGCGCCAGATGCTGGCGCATGATCAACACCGCACCGTAGGCCCAGCGAAACCGCTGTTTCTTGAAGTCCAGAAAGGTGTCAGGCATCAGCCCCTGGCCGTAGCTGTGCGGGATATAAGTGGCCGTGTAACCACGCTCGAAGATGCTCAGACCCAGCTCGGCATCTTCGGTAATGCACCACTCCGGCCAACCGTCGACCTCATCCAGCACGCGGCGCCGCACCATGGTCATGGTGCCATGCTGAATAATGGCGTTACGCTCGTTGCGGGTCACCATGCCGATACGGAAAAAGCCACGGTACTCGGC
>CAZCDY010000176.1:4990-7042 GCA_964497145.1 uncultured Gammaproteobacteria bacterium | reverse complement strand
GGCGACGCCTCCGAGTGCGATGGTCGCGGCGAGCACCGCGCCGTAGATGGATGTCTTCATGTCTTGGATCTCCCTTTTTTGTCAGTAGCCAAAGAGTCGGGGTAGGTACAACGACAGGTCCGGCCAGAAGGAGGTCAGGAAGACCACCGGTACGTAACCGAACAGGATGAGCGTCATCGCCGGCTTGATTACTTCGGTAACCTTCACCTTGCCGATGCGCGCGCCGAGGTAGAGGATCGAGGCGTAGGGTGGCGTCACCCCGCCCATGGCGGTATTGACGCCCATGATCGCGGCGAACTGGATGGGGCTGACACCGATGGCTGTCATCAGCGGCAGCAGCAAGGGCGCGATCAGGATGATGGCGGTCACGTCGTTCACCACCATGCCCACCAGGAACAGCATGATGTTGATCATGATCAGCAGCGTGACCTTGTCCTCGGTGATGGCGAAGATGGCCTCCACCAGTTGCTGCGGCACGCTTTCCATGACGAACATCTGGCTGAGGATCATGGAGAACAGGATCATCACCATGATCGCGCCGACCGCGGTACCGGCTTCCTTGCCGGACTCGAACAGGTTCTTCCAGTTCAAGCCCTTGTAGATCAGGAAACCAACCGGCAGCGCATAGATCACCGCCACCGCGGCGGCCTCGGTGGGGGTTACGATGCCGCCGTAGATGCCGCCCAGGATGATCACCGGCATAAGCAGGGCCGGCGTGGCGTGGAACCCCCTCTTCGCCACCACGGCGCCGAACTCCCGGCCCTTCGGCCGCTCGTCGATGACCAGCGGAAACCGCCGCGACACGATGATGTTGACCACGCAGAACAGCGTCATGATCAGCAACCCCGGTCCCAGCGTGGACAGGAAGCAGGCGAGGATCGAGGTCTCGGTCACCCAGCCGTAGACGATCATCGTCACCGACGGCGGGATCAACAGGCCGAGGATCGAGGAATTGGCGATCAGCGCCGTGGCATAGGCGCGGGGGTAGCCGCGCGCGGCCATTTCGGGGATCAGCAGCGGGCCGATCGCGGCGATACCGGTCAAACCGGAGCCGGAGATGGCGCCGATGATGGCGCAACTGACCGCGGCCACCACGCCCAGCCCGCCGCGGATATGACCGACGAAGACGTTGACGAACTTGAGAAGGCTGGCGGCGATTCCGGACTGGCTCATAATGGTACCGGCCAGCACAAACAGCGGGATGGCCAGCAGAACGGGGTTGCCGAGCTGCTGGAAGCCCCACATCATGTTGCCCTTCATGGTCACCCCGCCGACGATGCTCATCACCATCAGCCCGGCGCCGAAGCAATAGGGCAGCGGAACGCCAAGGGTCAGCAAGCCCACAAGGGCGCCGACCGCCAGCAGCGCGACCTCAACCATGACGTCCCCCTTCGTTTTCGTCGAAATCAGCCGTCTCGTAGTCGGTCACGTGATGATCGGCTGTCGCGTAGTTCCCGGTAACCAGGGCGCGGACGTGGCGCGAAAGGTGCCAGGCGGTGAACAGGGTCATCAGGCCGAGCGCCGCGATCAGCGCCACGTCGGCGTAGAAGGTCGGGATGTAGAGAGTGGGGCTTTCCTTCCACACGCGCACCACGTAGCGGGTGAAATCCCAGGCCCACCAGGTCAGCCATACCGACACGATCAGGCTGAGCGTCTCGCCGACCACCGCGAGAATGGCGTGGCCGCGCTCGGTCTTGATGAAGATCTCCAGCACGTTGGCGCGGATCTGGGTGTTCTCGCGGGACGCGTTGATGGCGCCGAGCATGTAGAGCCAGAGCGTGGGATAGAGCATGGTCTCCTCGAGCCCCATGACTGGAACCTCGAGCACGTAACGCGTGACCACCTGCACGAACTGGCCCAGGGCCACGATGCAGATCAGGGCCGTCAGCGTATACCGAAAGAAACGCTCCATGAGCAACCGGGCCTCCCGTCCCATTTAACTTGCGTGGGCTATCGCCTCGAACCCCGTCGTGACGGGACCCGGCCGCCGGTTACGTCCCGGTCTTGCGATTGGAAGCTTCGGCGGATTTGACCATTAAAGCAAATCGATTA
>CAZCDY010000176.1:535-4974 GCA_964497145.1 uncultured Gammaproteobacteria bacterium | reverse complement strand
GCTCAACCGCACCCAGCCGGCAGTCACCACCCGGATCGCCAATCTGGAAACGGAACTCGGGTTCGCCCTGTTCGAGCGGCGCGGCGGCCGCCTCGTCCCGACGCCGGAGGCCCACTACTTTCTCGAGGAAACGGAGATCGTCCTTGAACGCCTGACCCTCTCGGCGCGCACCATGGCCGAGATCTCCAACCTCGAACGCGGCCGCTTGCGCATCGCTTGCCTACCGGCGGCGGCCTCGTTCATGATGCCGCGCGTCCTCGCCGCGTTCGTCCGCGACCGCCCCGACGTCACCGTCTCGCTGATGTCGCGAAGTTCCCCGGTGGTCGCCGACTGGATCGCGTCGCAGCAGTACGACGTGGGTCTCGCCGAAACCCCGGCGCCGCGCGCGGCCTTCACCCTGCGGACCTTCGAACTCGATTGCGTCTGCGCCATGCGCCGGGACGACCCGCTCGCCGAAAAACCGGTGATCACTCCGCTCGATCTCGACGACGCGCCGATGGCCGCCCTTTACCCCGATCACGCCACCAACCGGCTGACGCGAAGCGCCTTCGCCGGGATGGGGGCGCGGTTCCGCCAGCGCTTCGAACTCCAGACCTTCCTGCCGGCGCTGGAACTGGTGGAGCAAGGTCTCTGCCGCTGCATCTCCGATCCCATTACCGCCGAAAGCCGCCGTCTCGGCGAAGGCGGTACCGGCGATCTGGTGGTCCGGCCGCTGTCGCCGCGAGTCCCCTACCCCATCTCCATCCTGACGCCCGCCCACCGCCCGGCATCGTTGCTGGCGCGGGCCTTCGTCGAACACCTCGCGGGAGCATTGCGTCGGTTTGACCATCTCGACGACCGGGAAATCCCGTAAGCCGCTCCGCGTCGGGGACAACATCCATTGACTGGTTGAACTTCTTTACGTGCATCTTTGACAGAAGTTGTGTATTTCCTGACGAATGATACTTGAAGAGGTTGGCGACAGCGCATGGCTCGCCGAGGGCGGGTTGGTGGATTTCCACGGGTTCCCCTTCCCGACGCGTTCGGTGGTGGTCCGGTTGGACAATGGCGATCTGTGGGTCTGGTCGCCCATCGAGCCGTCGGAAGACTTGATCGCGGAGATCGACCGGCTCGGTCCGGTTGCCCACCTCGTCAGTCCCAACAAGATCCACCACCTCTTTCTCCAGGACTGGACGGCGCGTTATCCCGGGGCGCGTGTCTGGGGCCTGCCGTCGGTCATCGAAAAGCGGCGCGACCTGACATTTTGCGAGCCGCTGTCCGACGATCCGCCGGAGGACTGGCGCGGCGATATCGATCAGGCGTGGTTCCGGGGATCCCCGATGATGGACGAGGTCGTGTTCTTCCACCGGCCGTCGCGCACGGTGATCCTCGCCGACCTGATCGAGAATTTCACCGAGCCCTTCCTCCGCGAGCACTGGAGCCGCTGGGCGCGCGCGCTCGCCAAGCTCGACGGCATCACATCCGACAATCCGCACGCGCCGCTGGAATGGCGGCTATCGTTCATAAACCGGGCTCCGGCCCGAGCGGCGCGGGACAGGATGCTGGGATGGAACGCCGAACGCGTCATCATGGCGCACGGCGAATGGCAACGCTCCGGCGGCCACGCCTTCCTCACGCGCGCCTTCGCCTGGCTCGGCGAGTGACCGCCGGCGCTGGCGCCCGGATCACGTCACCGAACCAGCCATGGCCCCCGGGAACCAGACCTTCAGGAACGGTCCATACCGGTCACCCCTCGAGCGCCGATACCGGATCCACATAGGCATAGCCGAGATCCTCGGCAACGGCCTTGTGGGTGATCCTCCCCTTGCAGACGTTGAGCCCCTCGCGGAAGTTCGGGTTGTCGAGCAGGGCGGCTTTGTATCCCTTGTCGGCGAGCGCGAGGCCGTAGGGAAGGGTCACGTTGTTGAGGGCGTAAGTCGAGGTGGTGGGTGTCGCGCCCGGCATGTTGGCGACGCAGTAGTGAACCACGTTGTCGACCACATAGATCGGATCGGCGTGCGTGGTCGGCCGCGAGGTCTCGAAACAGCCGCCCTGGTCGATGGCAACGTCGGTGAGGACCGAGCCCGGTTTCATCCGCCTGACCATGTCGGCGGTGACCAGCTTCGGCGCCTCGGCGCCCACCACCAGCACCGCGCCCACCACCAAATCGGCGTCGAGCACGTACTCCTCCAGCGAGGCCCGGGTGGAATAAACGGTCTTCAAGGATGAACCGAACCGCCCGGCGAGGCGGCCGAGCACATCCACGTTGCGGTCGAGAACGGTCACATTGGCCCCCATGCCGAGCGCCATCATGATGGCGTTTTCGCCGACCACGCCACCGCCGATCACCACCACCTTGGCCGGCGCCACGCCTGGGACGCCACCCAGCAGGATGCCTTTCCCACCGTTGTGCCGGGCCAGATAAAACCCACCCACGAGCACACTCATGCGTCCGGCAATTTCACTCATCGGTTTAAGCAGTGGCAGGCCACCGGCCGCATCGGTGACGGTTTCAAAGGCAATCGCGGTCAGGCCGATCCCACACAATTTATCTGTCAGCTCGGGGCTGGCAGCCAGGTGCAGATAGCAGAATAGAATATGCTGCGGGCCAAGACAGGCAAGGTCACCGGCGATGGGCTCTTTTACCTTCACAATCAGCGTGGCGGCTGCATACAGTGCCTGTGCGTCATCACACAGGATTACACCCTGCGCCTGGTAATCCGCATCGCTGTAACCACTGAGTTCACCGGCACCCCGCTGCAGGTAAACCTCATGCCCGAGTTGCACCAGCTCGCCACAGGCAGCAGGAATCAGCGCAACCCGGCCTTCCAGTACCTTGCTTTCTTTAACCACACCAATTTTCATCTGTCCTCCATTGCGGATATAACGACCGCTGCAGCACGCCTGTTAAACCTTATGCCAGTTAACAGGTCCTATGCAGCACAACAGCTGTTGCACAAAATTGCAAGCAATAGCACACAGCTTAAATTCACAGGCAGATTGTGCATTTAATTTTTCCAGATTTGTTAGAATAAGCGCAAATTTTAATATGGCAAAATCATCGGGTAACAACAGGCCACATAACCTGTATCACCGAAACTGATTCTGGCCCAGTCTTTAACGCGGAGAGAACACTATGAGCGAAACCAAACATTGCCGACTACTGATTTTAGGTTCTGGCCCGGCCGGTTACTCGGCGGCCGTGTATGCGGCGCGTGCCAATCTTGAACCGGTGGTCGTCACTGGTATGGAAATGGGCGGACAGCTCACCACCACCACCGATGTCGATAACTGGCCCGGTGATAATGAAGGTGTGCAGGGCCCCGAGCTGATGGAGCGAATGAAAGCCCATGCGGAGCGCTTTGGCACTGAAATCATTTTCGATCATATTCACACCACCGACCTGAGCCAGCGTCCGTTCAAGCTGAGTGGCGACTCCCATGAATACACCTGCGATGCTCTGATCATTGCCACCGGTGCCAGTGCCAAGTACCTGGGCATGGAATCGGAAGAAGCCTTCAAGGGCAAGGGCGTTTCGGCCTGTGCAACCTGTGATGGTTTCTTCTATCGCGGCCAGAATGTAGCGGTGATCGGTGGTGGCAACACCGCGGTTGAAGAAGCGCTGTACCTGGCGAACATTGCCGATCATGTGACCGTGGTACACCGTCGTGACCAGTTCCGTTCAGAAAAAATCCTCTCTGATCGTTTAATCGAGCGCGCCGAAAAAGGCAATGTCACCATCGAGTGGAATCACACACTGGATGAAGTGCTGGGTGATAACACGGGCGTAACCGGCATTCGTATCAAGAGCACCCAGGATGACAGCACCAAAGAGGTTGATGTAGCCGGTGTGTTTATCGCAATCGGTCATGCACCAAACACCGGCATCTTCGAAGGCCAGCTGGATATGAGCAATGGCTATATTACGGTCAAGTCCGGCCTGCAGGGCAATGCCACCGCCACCAGCGTGCCCGGTGTGTTTGCAGCGGGTGATGTTGCGGACCAGGTGTACAAGCAGGCAGTAACCTCTGCCGGTGCCGGCTGTATGGCAGCACTGGACGCGGAAAAATTCCTTGATGAGCTGGAAGCCCAGGGTAAGTAGGCCTGGGTAAATAGGCGAACATAAATTCCGCCTATCATAAGTCGAATCAACCCCCAGAGTGGACTTATGTCATCACTGAGTATCTGTGAAACACTAAAGGATGTTCCCGCCGAGCAATGGAATGCACTGGCGGGTGACAGCAACCCGTTTATCCAGCACGAATTTTTACTCGCCTTCGAAACCGGCCAGTGCCTGCAGAACTATGGCTGGCTGCCCAGGTACTTCCTTGTGCATTCCGCTGATAACGAATTAATCGGCGCCATGCCCGCCTATGAAAAACACAACTCCTATGGCGAGTTTGTATTCGACTGGGCCTGGGCCGATGCCTACCAACGCGCCGGTTTACAGTATTACCCCA
>CAZCDY010000176.1:0-463 GCA_964497145.1 uncultured Gammaproteobacteria bacterium | reverse complement strand
CTGGTTGTTTACCCTGGATGATGATTACCAGCTGCTCAAACAGCACAGCAAACTGCAGCGCTTTGATTACCAGTTTCACTGGCACAATCACGATTATAAAAACTTCGATGATTTTCTGGCCCGGCTCAGCTCGAAGAAGCGCAAGAATATCAAACAGGAACGACGCAAGGTCCGCGATCAACAGATCGAGATAAAAACCTTTAACGGTGATCAGCTCAACGACGAGCAATGGGAGAAGATCTACTTCTTCTATAAAATTACCTTTATGAAAAAATCCGGCGCACCCACCCTGAGCCTGGATTTTTTCAAGGCGGTAGCAAAACAGTTACTGATTATTTTCGCCTACCATGGCGAGGAAACCGTTGCCGGTGCGATCTGCGTGAAGGGTAAGGACACATTGTACGGCCGACACTGGGGCTGTCTTGAAGAGTACGACAGTCTGCATTTTGAGGTCTGTTACTAC
>CAZCDY010000175.1:5337-7073 GCA_964497145.1 uncultured Gammaproteobacteria bacterium | reverse complement strand
CTGTGGCGCCCAGCCGGCAGGCGATATCGATGATCTGCCGGCGTGGCGGGTAAATGGCCGCATGCGTCTGCAGATACTGCTGCCAGGCAGTGAATGCGTCCTGTAGCTGAGGGTCGGTGTTGTGGCAGCCGAGCAGGCGCAGTCGCGCATCGCCCACTCGCCAGGGACCATCGCCGCGCAGTTCGCCGCGGATCAGGTGTGCCGCCTCCTGTGGCGTCGACAGGTGCCAGTAAAGGTCAAAGTAGAGCAGGCCGAGCGGGTGCGTGAAGCCGGCGGCGATGAGCTGTTCACGGCCATCTGAATGACGTAGCACCAAGGGGGCCGTGACGGTGTCGATAGCGGGCACTCGGATCTGTCTGCCGGGAAACCTGCGTTATTCGCAGAGCGCCTCGAAGCGTGCCTTGAACGCATGTTCGCGCATCACCTCAGCCTGCTCCTTGTCCGCGATCGCGGGCGACTCCTCCCAGCCCTCGGTGGCATGGTTATAGACCGAAAAGCGGTATTGCCTGCCCATCTTGAACACCTTGCTCACGTCCTTGGCGGCCTGGGCCATGGCCTCCATCTTGTTGAGTCCGGTGGGGATGCCGGGGTGGGCGATGGTGCTCTTTTCTGCCTGCGACATCGCTACTTCAGCTGCATCGGTGACGTTGATACGGTGGTCGCGGGTCTCCCCTGCAGGATTCAATTCGACAGTATCCACATTGGGTATGCGAGAGATGATGTAGCCGGCCATCAGGCGCCCGAGTTTGTGATCCTCGTTTTCCAGCGCGGTAAACAGCTTGTTGGCCGCAATCTGTGCTCGCAGCATCTGATCGGGTTGCTCGACCCATTCCCGGTTTACCTGCCAGCCCTGGTCCATGTCGGCATCCATCTTGGCGAAGAAATCCTGCGCCTGCTCGATGAAGCCCTCGGGGACGTTAAGTTCCAGTAACTGGTCGTCGATCTGTACCTTCAATATCATCTTGGTGTTCCGAGCAGCAATGATTCAGACTGTCCACTCAATGGTTCCGGCGCCGCCGCAAACCTGATTGTGCGCTGAGTAATTCTACCGCTGATGGGAGGCGGGATGCGATGCTTATAGAGATTCCGGAGCTGCTCAACAGTGCGCAGCTGGAAAAGATCCACGAGCTTTTGGGTCAGGCCAGATTCCAGGATGGCAAGCTTACCGCCGGGATGGCAGCAAGCAAGGTGAAGAACAATGAGGAGCTGGCGCTCGAGCCCGAGTTGCTGCAGCGGCTGTACCGGGTGGTCATGGCCAGCGTCGGTCACAGCGCCGTGTTTCGCAGTGCGGTGCTGCCGGCCAAGGTGGCGGACTTCATCTTTGCGCGTTACCAGCCGGGAATGCGCTATGGCGACCATGTCGATGACCCGATCATGGGGCAGGGGGCCAAATTTCGCACCGATGTGTCGATGACCCTATTTTTGAATTCACCGGAGCGCTACGATGGGGGTGAACTGGTCATACGCACACCGTTCGGCGACCAAGAGGTCAAGCTGCCTGCAGGACACGCGGTGGTCTACCCCTCGGCCAGCGTGCACCGGGTGGCCGAGGTCACCCGCGGCGAGCGCATGGTAGCGCTTACCTGGATCCAGAGTTTCGTGCGTGATGCGGCCAGGCGCGAGCTTTTATATGAGCTCGATCTGTCGCGCGAACATCTGTTGCGGACTGACCCGGAGAGTGATGTCACCAAGAATGTCGACCGTTCGTATGTGAATCTTTTGCGCATGTGGGCGGA
>CAZCDY010000175.1:0-5237 GCA_964497145.1 uncultured Gammaproteobacteria bacterium | reverse complement strand
GGCAGGCCGGCAATACGGTTGCCTTGCTTGCTGGGTGCGCCGGGGAACAGCCTGTACAGATCTTTGCTGGCGATCTTCTTGCCCCAGATCTTGCCCATGTCCTTGTTGATCATGCGCTCCATCGGCTGGGTGCCGCCGTTGTTGACGTACTGGTCACGCAGGTAGTTGAGGACATCCATGTGTTCCTGGGTCAGTTCGCTCATGGTGTCATCTGCGGCGGCGAGCGCCTTTGCGACATCCTCGTCCCAATCGTTGGGGTTCACGAGGTTGCCGTTGCCGTCCAGCTCCAGGGTCTTGCCGTTTACTTCCAGTGCCATGTTTATGCTCCTCTTGAATGACGAGATCTAGTGCATATCTGCCCAACAAGGTTGCCGCGGATGGTTCTTGGTCAGTCAATTACCGCAATCAGGATTGCACCGGTATAGGCGGTGAATCCTTATTGCCGGCCTACAAGGCCAGGGCCGGGCATCCGAAAACTGGCGGAGGATTATATTGGAATATCACCGGTTGTTAAACCATATGTCTGCCTAAATGGCCGTCGTCCCGTATTCAGCTGTCGTCTTCGGCCTTTTTCACCGCATCGATGCCCTTGTGCGGGATGAAGATCCCGCAGCCCATATGCCGCATCGGGCCGATTCCCTCCTGCTGCAGGCGAACCGATTCCTCTGCTCTGAGGTCGGCGATCATGATGCTGCGGGTCTGCACCGGGCCGTCCGGACCGGTAACCACGGCAGTCATGCCGCACAGGACCTTTTTCACCCGGATGCCACGTTCGGCCAGCTGGGCCACGATGCGCTGCAGAAAAGCATTCTCATCGCTGTCCTCACCCGGCTCCAGGACCACATATCGGGAGAAGATGGTGCCCTGGCTGGACAACGCTTTCTGCTTGGCCTTGCCAATCTTGAGTGCGCAGTCGCCGATGGCCAATTCGGCTCCGCCGAGAGCGTCCTGCACCTGTTGCAGGCGTTCCTTTGGGACTCGCAGCGTCAGCTTGGTGCGGCGCGACAGGATCAGTCTCTGACCGAGCCTGGGGTCGGGCCGCTCCCAGCCGTTCTGCGAACCGGCCAGATGCACGGTGTGCACGCCCAGCCGCTGGTCCTGTTGCAGTCCCGGCAGCAGAGCCTCGAGCGCCACGGACAGCTCATGGGCATGGTCCACCGGCAATTCACGGCACTGGATGTCGAACACCAGGTCGACGATATCGTCGGAGACCTTGAAGCCCTGGGGTTTGTCGTCTTCTTGCCAAAACATGTGGTTTCCTCTGCTAGGGCGCTGATCGTTGGACCATGTCCAAGGCTGATCAGTTGCCTGGAATCTGTGCCTGCAGCGCTTCCCGCTCGAACCACCATTGGTCCTGCACCAGCACGTCGACCACGTTGCGCAGGCGGATCAGGAACTTGTCGGGTTCGTCGAGTTCCAGGCGTTCTATCCACAGATCAAACTGGTCCTGGTTCTCCACCTCGCTGTGGCGTCGTGCGACACGTCCCAGCAGTTGCTGGGCGAAAAAGGTCAGGCGTTCCCGGTCCGGGCCGTCGGCAGCGCGCACATCGGCGATAAAGCAGGCAGTGGCGGCGGCCACCGCGGCACCGTCGGACTCATCGGGTGTGTCGTCGATTACATGGCTGAGAAGATTGACCGAGATCTCGGGGTCGATCGGGAAGGTGACGCCCAGCCAGATGCCATGGCCGAGTGCTATCAGGGAGTCCGGCTGGTCGGCCTCGTACAGCACGTTGCAGGCGTCGGCAGCGGCCTGCCATTCCTGCTCGGAAAGAAAGATACCGAACGCGGTGTGGGCGATCGGCCAGGCCTCATCGCCGCGCTCGAGAATTTGCAGCGCACGGGCGATTTCGAGCGTCAGCGACGCGCGTTCCAGTGGGGCGGCGCTCTCCGGCAAGCGCTCGAGGCGTTGGCGCAATTCCACCAGTTCGCCTTCCAGCTGTGCCTGCTGTCCCAGGTCCTTGCGCAGCGATGCGGCGGCGGTGTCCTGGAGTTCGTCGGACTTAAAATAATCCACGGTTTAATACCTGCTGCTGAAAGTGGCTTCGAGCTGGTCTTCCCAGTCGCCCGGCGTGTCGGGGTAGGGTGGCTTGACGTCGAAGCGCAGGAACATCTCTCCCTGTTGTGCGAACACCTTGACCAGCTCTTTCAGCTCTTCAAAGGTCTGCACGTCCTGGTTCGCGATAAGAATGTTGCTCAGATATAGCATGTCTCTCATTACTCCCTGTGTGCGGGCAGGCGCTGGTAGTAGCGTGCGCGGTAGATAAGCCGCTTGGCACCGGAAGTCGGTCCATCGCGGAAGCCGTCACGACGGTGCAGTATGTTGTTGCTGATCACGCCCTCACCCGACTGCAAGCGATAACGATATATGTGGTCGTCGCCGCCTTTGAACAAGTCCAGCAGAAAGGCGGCTGCGTCGCGGGTTAGTGCATCGTCTTTCCAGATCACGTTGCGTTGCCGCGCCGAGTAGCGCATGTGCAGACTGCCATCGGTCGCGGAGATCGAGAAAACGGGTCCGCTGTGATCCGGCCTGATTTCCTCACCATGCTCCGTATTGCTGGGAATGGTAAATGCGTCGGGCGCCATCAATGCCCTGATCCAATCCGGGTTTTCGTCCCGCACGCGGATGTAGGCGATCTCGTGATCGAACAGCTCGTTGTCTCCCCCTTCCGCGGCGGGTCTGGCGCAGTACAGCAGCCAGGCTCGCACCTGGTGGTCACCGGCGTTGTAGTAGCCGTCGGTGTGCCAGCCAAGCGGCCGGTTCGTGTAGGGGATGTAGGTATGGTCCGTCTCCGTCGCCTTTACCGTGATGGCGGTAACGCCACTGTCTTCGGCACACAGATTCTGATCGAGATCGAGCAAGCCGATGCGGCGGCCGAATGCGCGCAAGGCCTGATCGACATTCTCGGGCGGCGAGGCAACGCGAAACAGCGCGAAGTTCCGGGCCTGTCCGGTCTGCAACAGGGCCCGTCTTTCGGTCTCACTGAGCTCGCCGGGGTTGCCGACTGCGATGACATCCGGCATCCCGGCCACCGAAAGTTTCTGTGCCCGCCAGGCGCGATAACTGTCAGGGTCATCGAGCGCAAAAGGCGACCTCGGCCAGGTCAGCGGATTGAGGGTGTCAAAGGTGGGAGTGGTCATTGCGGTCAACTTGCTCTGTTGGGTCGGCATTGGCGGAGACGGCATACGTTTATTGATTAGAACGTTAGGATACGCTAAATTAGCTAGGTGGCCTAGGAATTGCTATTTAACAATTAAATCAAGGGGATAGGTATTTTGTTTGATCCAGGTCAAGTGCTGACATATCCCCAAAGAGATACCTGGTTATTACCGCTACCCCCCAATGGTGGAGTATGGGAAAGCTCAATGCTCCCCTAATATTAGCCACCGTTGATAGGCGGGCGAAGTGTCCGAGGGCACCTTGGTGGGGTCGAACAGATCCGATGCCGACCTCCTATCTGATGAGTGACCCAAGGATCACGTCGTGCGGGCGATGCAATCGGCTCGGCGACAGCGGAATTTCGCCAAATACGAACGATTAGTCAGGAGAAACTGCGACATGGCAATCGACCTGTATCCCACACCCATGATCGACCAGCTCGAAGACGGCCCATGGCCGAGCTTCATCAGCGGCATCAAGCGTCTGCGCGACGAGCACCCGGAACAGCGCATCAATGAAGTGACCAACTCTCTGTTGGGTCAGCTCGAACACTCTTACGAGACCCGCAAGGGTTATTGGAAGGGTGGCACCGTTTCCGTATACGGCTACGGTGGTGGCATTATCCCGCGCTTCTCTGAAGTGGGCGCCGCGTTCCCCGAGTCGAAAGAATTCCACACCCTGCGCGTTCAGCCGCCCGCAGGTAATCACTACTCCACCGATATGCTGCGCCAGCTGGCTGACAGCTGGGAGAAATGGGGTTCGGGTCTGGTGACCTTCCACGGTCAGACCGGCAACATCATGTTTATCGGTACCGATACCGAGAACACCCAGCACTTCTTCGACGAGATAAATGAGTATGGCTGGGATCTCGGTGGCGCTGGCCCTTGTGTGCGCACCGCGATGTCTTGTGTGGGCGCCGCGCGTTGCGAGATGTCCTGTACCAACGAGCAGAAGGCGCACCGCCTGCTGGTGAACAATTTCACCGACGACGTGCACCGTCCCGCCCTGCCTTACAAATTCAAGTTCAAGGTCTCGGGTTGCCCCAACGACTGTCAGAATGCGATCGAGCGTGCCGACTTCGCTGTGATCGGCACCTGGCGTGATGACATGAAGGTCAATCAGGACGAGTGGAAGGCCTATGTCGGCCGCAAGGGCCGCGAGTATGTGATCGATAACATCATTACCCGCTGCCCGACCAATGCCCTGACCCTGAAAGACGATGACGCACTGGAAGTGAACAACAAGGATTGTGTGCGCTGCATGCACTGTCTGAATGTTGTGCCCAAGGCGTTGCATCCTGGCGATGACAAGGGCGTCACCATCCTGATCGGTGGCAAGCGTACGCTGAAGATCGGCGATCTGATGGGTACCGTCGTGGTGCCGTTCAAGAAGCTGGATACCGAGGAAGACTGGGAGTCCATTGTTGAACTCGCAGAAGAGATCATCGACTTCTGGGCCGAAAATGCCCTGGAGCATGAGCGCTGCGGTGAGATGATCGAGCGTATCGGCCTGGTCAACTTCCTCGAAGGTATAGACGTCGAAGTCGATCCGAACATGGTCAATCATCCTCGTGAGTGCTCCTATGTCCGAATGGACGGTTGGGACGACGAGGCGATCAAGTGGTTTGAGCGTCAGGCCGAAGCGTCCTGATTCAGATCACTCGATAGAAAATGTAATCCTGTGAATTGGCTGCACGCAGCCAATTCACAGGGAAAGCTTTACGCGAATAGCCCCGCTTTTTGGAGGGAAAAATGGCGAAAGAAATGCGCGAGCCGATTGAGACAGGTTGTCCTGATCCGTTCCAGTACATGCACCCGGTAATGCGTCGCAACTTCGGTATGTGGGCGTATCATGAGCATCCCCGCCCCGGTGTCCTGCTGCACGTCGCCAAGAACGGCGACAAGTGCTGGACCATTCGTGTGGGTACCCAGCGTATCCTCGACGTGTTCACCCTGCGCAAGTTGTGCGACATCGGTGACACCTACGGCGAAGGTTATGTTCACTTCACCATCCGCTCGAACATCGAGTACATGGTCACCGACGAGGCCAAGGTTCAGCCGCTGATCGACGAGATCGAAAA
>CAZCDY010000174.1:1918-7132 GCA_964497145.1 uncultured Gammaproteobacteria bacterium | reverse complement strand
TTGTCTTCGCCGAGCAGCGCTGCCAAGGCACGGTCCAGATCTGGGCGGAACCGTTCACCTACCTGCGCATCCCCAAGATCTTCAACCTGCGTACCGACCCCTTCGAGCGGGCGGATGTCACCTCCAACACCTATTGGGACTGGATGATCGACCGCGTCTACCTGACCTATGCCGCGCAGTTTATCGTGCGGACCTTCTTGGAAACCTTCAAGGAGTACCCGCCGCGCATGAAGCCGGCAAGCTTCGGGATCGACCAGGCGCTGAAGAAGATGGAGCAGGCCTTGAACATCGACTAGCAGGACCGGTGGCTGCCGAGTGCAACGCACCACCGCGGTGCGTTGCACCCAAGGCCTTCAAGATTCGTGGATTTATCGCCGCCACGGGCGGACGATCCCGGGGGGGCGCGCAGCCGCGGCTTCTTCGGCCATCTCCAGCACCGCGACCCGGTGGTGTTGGATGCATCCAGGCACAGGGGAGTACCGGATGACGGAACTGTTCGGGATAGTGGTCATCGCCTTTGAAACACTCGCGGTCGTGGTGCTGATTCTGGGGTCCGCCCTGTTCATCGGACGCTTCCTAAAGCGCGTGCTGCGCACGGCCGAGCGGGAGGAAGCCTACCACGAATTCCGCATGGGCTTTGGCCGCACGCTGCTGCTGACCCTCGACCTGCTGGTGGCCGCGGACATCGTCATGACCGTCACCCTCGATCTGAACTTCGAAACGCTGGGGATGCTGGGGCTGCTCGTGCTCATTCGGACCCTGGTACACTTTATCGTCGAGCTGGAGGTCACCGGCCGCTGGCCCTGGCAGAAGCACACCCAGGCTGAAGCCGGGTCGAAAGCCGACTCGGGCGCGGGAGCCGGGCAGCTCCCCGCTCCACAAGAATGATCGATGCGCTCTAAACGATAGGAAGCAGGTAAGCCCCATTTTTTTCGAAAGGGGGAGGAAACGGCGGTATGGACAACCCGATCTTCGTTTACTTCGTCAGCGTGACGATTTTCAGTCTGATGTTCGCCATCGGGGTCAGCCATTCGCTCCGGCAGCTGACCTCCCTTGCGCGTCAGCCGGCGCTGCTGTTTCGTTCGCTGCTGGCGGTGATCGTCCTGGTTCCGCTGATCGTGGGCCTTCTCCTGTGGCGGTTCCCCCTGCCGGCCGCCGTTGCGGCCGGCCTGGCGGTGCTGGCCGCCGCACCGGGCGCCCCGCTGACGACCAAACGCACCGAGATGGCCGGCGGGGAGCCGAGCTACGCCGCCAGCCTGCAGCTGACGCTGGCGTTGCTGGCGGTCGTCGTCACCCCGCTGATTCTGGCGATATATTTCACCCTCTTCCGGCTCTCCATCGAGGTCGTGGCCCCCCCTTATGTGGCCCGACAGATCGCCCAGGTCACATTTCTGCCGGTCATCATCGGCCTGCTGCTCCAGCACGCCGCACCGGGTTTCGCCGAGCGCATCCGCAACCCCGTATTGGTCCTCGCCAACGTCCTTTTGGTCCTGCTGGTCGTCGTTTTGATCGTTTTTCTGGCGCTGACATCCAATCTGCGGGCGATGCTGAACCTCGGATGGCCGTCCACCGCCGCGATCATCGTCATGGTAACGACGTCCCTGGCTGTCGGCCACCTGTTGGGCGGCCCCACCCAGGAGAAACGCGCAGTGCTCGCCATCGCCTGCATCGCGCGCAATATCGGCCTCGCCGTTTTCATTGCAGAGCTGACCGATTATGGGCAGCAGTTCGTCCCCACGCTTCTGGCCTACCTGATCCTGGGGGGGGTGCTGGCCGTGCCCTATGCGGTCTGGAGCAAACGCCGGATCAAATTGCGGGGGGCCACCTGACCCAAAAAATATCACGGTCGCGCACCGCAGCCGCGCTGCGGGCGATCACGGATTGACCGATCACAGGACTGCCCAACTGGTTTCAAACTGCCTTAAGTACCCGGCTGCAACCGGCGGCCTGCGGTTTCAGGATCCACCCATACCATTTCATCGTGACTGGAGGTGATTTATGAGGAACAAGGTGCATCAGATGCTGCGGGCTCTTGCCAAATGCCTGCGCTTGGTGATGGTGATCGTCCTGGTCGCAATGATCGCGCCGCTGGCCGCATCGGCAGAAGAGGAGCCCAGCCTGGCGGATATCGCCCAGCAGACCAACAACCCCGTGAGCAGCCTCTGGCTGCTTTTTATTCAAAACGACATGACGATCCAGGAGGGGGACATAACAGACGGCGATCGCACGTGGAATTCGTTCAAGTTCCAGCCCGTCGCGCCATTTCTGCTCACCGACAACATCCGTCTGATCAATCGCCCCGTCTTCCAGCTCAACAGCTTCGAGACCCCTGAGCCAGGGGCCGGCGGGCTCGACTGGAACCGCGAGACCGGGCTGGGGGATACGATCCTGCTGCAGGCCTTGGCGCCCTCGGCGGCATCTTCCAGCATTGGTGGGACTACGCCGGGGACAACGATCGCAAGGACGTCAACCTGACGGACTTTCAGTACGTGATTCGCTACAAAATCAATCCGCTGACCCAGATCGGCTGCGGCCCGAACATTCAGTACGACTGGGAGGACGACCAACTCTCCTTCCCGATCGGCATCGGGATGGACTCCACCACGATGATCGGATCGATGCCGTTTCGCTATGGCTTTGATATGCAGTGCTACATCCAGCAGGACGACGACTTCGGTCCACAGTGGAACTTCCGCCTGTTCTTCATCCCGGTGATCCATGCCCCGGGGTGGGCTAAGAAACCATTATTTGGGAACTCGGCAGAAAAACATTTTTCATACTGAATAATATAATCACCTGTGGTTCGGGACATGTTCAGAACCGGTGGTCAGACGGCACCCGCTATTTAGAAGAGAGAGCAGTGCAATGAGCAGCAACTCACCGGATACAAGCACCCCGAATGACCTCGCCAGGCAGCGCACCGACATGGCGGGCAACCGCACCCGCTGGGCCGCCGACCGGACCTTTTGGGCCACCGACCGCACGCAGATCGCGTGGATCCGGACGGCGATTTCCCTGATCGGCTTCGGTTTCGCCATCGCCAAGGCGGGCGACGCGCTGGAGAGCCAGGGTATCTTTATCGACGATTTCCACAGCGTGCAGATCGTCGGGGTGACTTTTATCGCCCTGGCCGGACTGGGGCTGATCGGGGCCGTGATCCAAAGCCTGCGGATCGAAAGACGGCTCGCAAAACAGGGCTTCAAACGCATCGAGCCGATGCCATTAGGGCTGTTGATGTCAATCCTGGTTCTGGCCGTGGGCATCTTCGGCGTCATCGCAATCCTCCTTTGACCCCTCGGCGGCCAGGGACGGTTTGACGCCTCAGGCAAACCGGACGGGGAAACGGTCCAGGCTCACAGGCGAAAACACAAAACACGTGAAACGCCAATTCATCAACCGCGCCACCATCGTTGAAGACCTGAGCGCAGGCTTGGTCCTGGGCATTCAGAGCATCCCGTCCGGCATGGCCAACGGCCTGCTGGCGCTGGTCAACCCGATTTACGGCCTGCATGGCTACATGATGGGCGTTTTTACCGGCGCTTTTTTCACCAGTTCCGCGTTCATGTCCGTTCAGGGCACCAGCGCCATGGCCCTGGTGGTCGCCAGCGTGCCGCAGGTGACCCAGGCCAATTATCCCAATACGCCCTTGTTCGCGCTGGCCCTCCTCACCGGCTTGTTCATGCTGTCGGCGGGCTTGCTCAAGCTCGGTTCCCTGCTCCGTTTTGTGCCCAATTCGGTCATGACCGGGTTCATCAACGCCGTGGCGGTCCTGATCATTTTAGGGCAGTTGGACGATTTTACCGGTTACGTCAGTTTTGGCGGGAACCGGGTGATGCGGACGATCGACCTGATGCAAAACACCAGCCAGTTCCACCTGCCGACCTTGCTGGTCGGCACGCTCACCATCATCCTGATTCTGACGTTGGAGAAGACCAGTTTGAAGGCGCTGGGCATGGTGGTGGCGATGGTTGTTGCGTCGCTTGCCGCGCCGCTCTTGGGCGCAGATTCCGTGGCCCTGGTGCGGGACATCGCCGAGATCCCGGGCTCACTGCCGCGGCCGGTGCTGCCGCCGCTGGCGGTATTTCCCTACCTGATCCTGCCCGCCCTCTCGCTGACTTTTGTGGGGTTGATGCAGGGCGCCAGCATCACCCAGTCCGTGCCCAACCCCGACGGCAGCTACCCGAACACATCTGGCGATTTTGTCGGCCAGGGGATGGCGAATCTCGTGGCGGGTCTGTTCCAGGGCACGGCGGTCGGGGGCTCCATATCGGGCACCGCGATCGTGACCAGCGCCGGGGCCCGCTCGCGCTTGGCCAATATCACGGCCGGCATTGTGATCGCACTGGTCATCGTCCTCTTTGGCCGCCTGGTAGGCCTGATCGCCATGCCCGCGTTGGCCGGACTGTTGATCGTGGTGGGTTTCCGGACCTTGAAACCCTCGGAAATCGTCATGGTGTGGAAGACCGGCTTGGTGCAGGAGGCCGTCATGGTCCTCACCTTTACGGCCGCGCTGCTGGTCCCCCTGCAATACGCCGTCATGCTGGGGGTGGCGCTGGCGGTGCTGCTGTTCGTCTTTCAGCAGTCCAACAAAGTCACCGTAAAGGCCTGGGAAATCCAGCCGGGACAATACCCGACGGAAGGCGAGCCGCCATCGGCCGTGCCCCCCCGAAAAGTCACCGTCCTCGTCCCTTACGGCAGCCTGTTCTACGCCGCCGCGCCGGTGTTCAACGCGCAGCTCCCGGAAGTGACCGAAGCCTCGCGGCATGCCGTCGTCATCCTGGCGCTGCGCGGCAAAAAGGATGTGGGCAGCACCTTCCTGAAGGTGGTCGCGCGCTACGCCAGCGGGCTGCGGCAGCGGGAGAGCAAATTGATGCTGGTGGGCGCAGACCCCAACGTCCTGGAGCAGATGGAAAGGACCGGGATTCTGCGGGCTATCGGCCGTAAGAACGTCTTCATGGCGACCGAGGGCGTGGGGCAGGCGTTATTGCAAGCGGTGGATGCAGCCGAAACGTGGGTTGCGGCACAGCCGGCGGACCAGTAAAGGGCGCTGCGGCCCATGGATTCCAATCGGATTGACAGCAGCCAGGTCGGGTGCTAACCAAACCTGAAAAGCCTCCTTTTATCACTCTTTTGGTTAGTGTTTATCCAAAATGGCCGTTTTCATCACAATTAGAATTTTTGAAAAGGTTCAGAAGGAAATTCCTTCTAAATTAA
>CAZCDY010000174.1:1151-1908 GCA_964497145.1 uncultured Gammaproteobacteria bacterium | reverse complement strand
GGTCTGCCCGCAGGCTTTTGACCGGGCACCCCCCGGCCAACGTTCTCAGAGGTCAGATCAAACGCGGTCCGCCAGAGTGCGGATGATCTCACCCGGAGTTGTCTTCATGACCAACGACAGCCTCCCGCCACGCATTCACGTGCTGGCCAAACCGACAGGGTCAACCTGCAACCTGAACTGCGCCTACTGCTTTTATCTCAAGAAAGAAGGCCTCTACCCCGGCAGTCGCTTTCGCATGAGCGACGAGGTGCTGGAAAGCTACATCTCCCAGCTGATTGCGTCCCACCGCGGCGACACGCTGACGGTGGCCTGGCAGGGCGGCGAGCCGACCCTCATGGGAGTCGATTTTTTCCGGCGCGCCATCGCGCTCCAGGAGACCTACCGCCGGCCGGGGATGCGCTTCGAGAACACCCTGCAGACCAACGGCACCCTGCTCACGGACGAGTGGTGCGCCTTCCTGCGGGCGAACAACTTTCTCGTGGGGATCAGCCTCGACGGCCCCCGGGAGATTCACGACACTTACCGCCGGGACAAAAGCGGGGGGCCGACCTTCGACCGCGTCATGCGCGGCCTGCGTCTTCTGCAGCGGCACGGGGTCGAGACCAACGTCCTCGTCACCGTCAACCGCACCAACGCCGAGTCCCCGCTCGCGGTCTACCGCTTTCTGCGCGACGAGGTCCGCACCAGTTGGATGCAGTTCATTCCGGCGATCGAGCGGATCCACCAGGGCGCCGTCAGCCCCCACCAGGAAGGGACG
>CAZCDY010000174.1:0-1007 GCA_964497145.1 uncultured Gammaproteobacteria bacterium | reverse complement strand
GGTCTCGCCCTGGAACATAACGGCGATCTCTATGCCTGCGACCACTTCGTCGAGCCCCGCTATCTGCTGGGCAACATCCTTCAGCACCGCATGATCGACCTGGTCGGGGGCGACCGCCAAAAGCAGTTCGGACGCGCCAAGCTGGACAGCCTGCCGCGTTTCTGCCGCGAATGCGCGGTGCGCTTCGCCTGCCATGGGGAATGCCCCAAAAACCGGTTTCTCAGCACCCCGGACGGCGAACCCGGCCTGAACTACCTCTGCGCGGGCTACAAATCGTTTTTCGGTCACATCGACGGGCCCCTCAATATCCTGGCCCAGTTGCTGCGCCGCGGGCTTCCGGCCGCGCAGGTAATGGAGGTCCTGGCACAAGCAGATGACAAACAGGTGGAGGCTTGCGGCAAAGTCGGCCGCAATGCGCCCTGCCCCTGCGGCAGCGGCCTCAAGTTCAAGAAGTGCCATGGTCGGGGCGCGCCCGACAGCCGCCAGGATCCGTGAAATGACCGAGCACGACCCCTTCCGCGGGGCAAGCGATGGCATTCGGAATGCCGTGCAAGCCTTCTACGACCGGCATCCCTACCCCCCGCCGGTTGACGACCTCGAGGGCTATCGCCGGCGGTGGCAGGACGACGGCCGACGCCGCGCGGACTTCCACCTGCATTGGCCGGCCAAAGCCTACCGCACGGACGTGCAGGTGCTGGTCGCTGGCTGCGGCACCTCCCAGGCCGCCAAACATGCCTTGCGCCAGCCCGCCGCGCACGTGGTCGGCATCGATCTGAGCGCGACCAGCGTGCGCCGCAGTGAAGGGCTCAAACGCAAATACAGCCTGACCAACCTGGAAGTTTATCAACTGCCGGTCGAACGCGCCGGCGAACTGGGCCGCCGCTTCGACAAGATCGTCTGCACGGGCGTGCTGCACCACCTGCCCGACCCGACGGAGGGCCTGCGCGCCTTGCGGGCGCTGTTGCAACCCGATGGCGCCATGCACCTGATGGTCTACGCCGCCTATG
>CAZCDY010000173.1:5253-7287 GCA_964497145.1 uncultured Gammaproteobacteria bacterium | reverse complement strand
AGAACCGGCACTTTTGAATCGGACCGGAACCCAACTGAACCGAAATGAGTCGGCCAGGGATCGGTACAGGATCTGCGGCCGCCCGACCTGTCCTACGACTACCAACTCGACGACAACCTCTCGGTCTCGGATCTGATGAGCCCCAATCCGATTGCAGTGCACACCTACGATGACCTGTCCAAGGCCTGCGAGCTGATCAACCGACACGGCTTCGGCGCCCTGCCTGTTCTGGACAAAGGTAACCACCTGGTCGGCATACTCAGCAAGGCCGACCTGGTGCGCGCTTTCGGCCAGGCATTGCAGTCGCGTCACGAGCACATCGGTTAGACAGATGTCGTCGCAAGGCCCTCCGCAGCCAGGCCGCCTGAGAATGCCCGCACTGCTCGGCGGCCTGTTCCTGCTTTCCTCAGCCCTGGCAGAGCCTGTCAGCGTCCGCGCTCTGCCGCTGGGCGAACTGCTCGATGAGCCCGTTTACAGTGCACCGGCAACGGTCGTGGCACGCAATCAGCCACAGGTCGCCGCCGAAATCGATGCACGGGTCATCGCGATCCCGGTACAGGTCGGCGACCGCGTGTCGGCCGACGCCCCGCTGGCCCGACTCGACTGCCGCAGTCACGAATCGCGCCTTGCGGTGGCACGCGCCGAACTCAAGGTGACACTCGCCCAGCTGGTCCATGCGCGTGAGCAGCTGGCACGTGCGCGCAACCTGATGAAGAACAAGAGTATCAGCGACGAGCTGCTCGACCAGCGCCGCATGGATCTCGAGACCCGCCAGGCCGAGGCGGATGCCCGCCGCGAGGCGATTAATCAGGCCGCCATCGACGTCGGGCACTGCGAGATAAAGGCGCCGTTCGAGGCTGTGGTGACCGATCGCCTGGTCAGCGTGGGTGCCTACGTATCGCGCGGCAAGGCGGTCATCGGCCTGCTCGAGACAGCCGGCCAGGAGATCAGCGCCTACCTGCGCGAGATCGAGATCGTGACCCTGAAAGAGGCCGACGAACTGGTATTCGACGCCGCTGCTGGCCGCTTCCCGCTGCGTTTGCGGACACTGCTGCCCGCGATGAACACCACGACCCGTACCCGCGAGGTCAGACTGGGGTTTGCGGGCGAAGCAGCCCTCCCCGGCACTGCCGGCCGGCTGGTATGGCGCGGCCGACGATTGTTGCTTCCGGCCGATTACCTGGTCAGGCGCCAGGGTGCACTCGGTATATTCATCCTGGATGACGACCATGCGAAGTTCGTCAGGATTCCACAGGCACAAGAGGGCCAGCCTGCCTGGGTCGACCTGCCCGCGGATCTGCAGCTGATAACCGAGGGACGCTGGCGACTCAGGGACGGTGAGGCGGTCATCGTCACGGTACCGCCAGAGCAGCCTTAGTGTGAACAGGCCCTAATGTCCTTCTACCGCACGCTGCTGAACAACCACGTACTCGCCAACCTGACCTTCATCCTGGTGCTGGTGGTTGGGGCCCTGTCGTACCTGGCCCTGCCGCGCCAGCAGGACCCGACCATCAATTTCAACTGGATCATCATCACCACGGTGCTGCCCGGGGCCTCGGCCGCAGACGTAGAGAAGAAGGTGACCGACCCGCTGGAGGATGCCCTGCGCCAGATCCAGGACGTGAAATTCATGTCTTCCAACAGCCGTGAATCCGTATCCAGCATCCTGATCCGCTTCGACGACATCGACGACCGCACCTTCGACAGGCGCGTCTCCGATCTGCGCCGCGAGATCCAGAACAAGGAGGACGAACTGCCGGCAGCCGCCGAAGACTCGCAGATCCTCGAGATCACCAGCGCGAGTGGCTTTCCGTCGGCCACCATCGCTGTGGTCGGCGCAGGCCAGGACGAGAACCTGCGCCACCAGGCACACAATGTACGCAAGGCCATCGAGCGTCTGCAGGGCGTCGACCGGGTAGACGCCGTCGGTCTGCCCGACCCGGAGCTGCAGGTGCGCTTCTACCCGCAGGAGCTGGAAAACCTGGGGCTGACCCCCGGGCAGGTCGCCGACACGGTGAGCGCCTTCTTCCAGGA
>CAZCDY010000173.1:0-5243 GCA_964497145.1 uncultured Gammaproteobacteria bacterium | reverse complement strand
TGGGTTGATTGTTGAGATGGTGAAAATAAGGTATGGAACAGCGGGGAATCCTCCACGACACCGTCGTCATCTTCTCCGGGTGTGCCCGCGGGCACGCCCAACGCCAGGACATCGCGGCCGGTGACATGCGTCTGGGCGACAACAACTGGCTGATCCGCCTGGTCGGCTCGGATGCCGATCCGGCCGGCCTGGCCTCACGCACCATCGTCGGTGCCGACAGCGAGATCGAGCTGGGAGATATCGCCCGGGTCGAGCGTGGCCGCTCCGAACCTGCCCAACTGACGACCCACAAGAACAGGCCATCCGTGCTGCTGGCGGTGATCAAGCAGCCCGACACCAATACCATCGATCTGATCGAACGGTTGAAGGTCTACCTGGACGGACGCAACGCCCTGGCCGCAGGTACCGGCGTGGAACTGGTATTGATCGACGACCAGACCATCACCACCCGAAACGCGATCCGGCTGATGCAGAATAACGCCTTGATCGGCCTGGTGCTGGTGCTGGCCGTGACATGGCTCTTTCTCGGCTCGCGTATCGCGCTGCTTACCTCGATCGGTATCCCGTTCATCCTGGCCGGCACCTTCTGGGTGTTGTCGGGCATCGGTGAGACACTCAATGTGATGGTGCTGCTGGGTGTGGTCATCGTGCTCGGCATGCTGGTCGATGACGCGGTGGTCGTGGTCGAGGGCATCTACTATCGGCTGCGCCACGGCATGGATGCCATGAGCGCCTCGATCGAGGCACTGCGCGAGGTTGCCGCCCCGGTTACCACTGCCGTGTTGACCACCATGGCCGCGTTCGCGCCGCTGATCCTGTTGCCGGGAATACTCGGCGATTTCATGCGTGTCGTGCCCACCGTCGTGGTGATCGCCCTGGCCATCTCACTGCTCGAGGCCTTCTGGATGCTGCCGGCCCATGTGATCGCCGCCGGTGTCAGTTTCGAACGCCCGTCGGCCGTGCATCGCCACCGCGAACGTCTGACACATTGGATCCAGCTGCGCTATGTGCGCCTGCTGATCAAGGCCCTGCGCCACCGCTGGCTGACCCTGCTGCTGGTACTGTCGCTGTTCCTCGGAGCCGTTGGCTCTCTCGGCGCTGGCCTGGTACGCATGGATTTCTTCGCCGCCGACACCGTGCGCCTGTTCTACGTCAACCTGGAATTGCCGCCGGAAACGCCACTGCCGGTCACCCTGGCCAAGGCACAGGAAATCGAGCAAGTGGTGCGCGCCGGCATGCAGCGGGGCGAAGTGCGCGCCATCGTCAGTTACGCCGGCGGCATGCGCAACGAGACCGAGCAGCGAATCGGCGACCACCTCGGCCAGGTGATGGTCGGGCTGAACCCCAAGACCCCCGATCTGCGCACCGTGGAGCAGATGATAGAGAGTATCCGCAGCCGGGTGCTCGCCGTACCGGGGACCGTCCAGACCTCCTTCCTGCGCCTGACCGGTGGCCCGCCGACCGCAAAACCGGTCAGCATCAAGGTTCGCGGTGACGCCTACGGCGAGATCCGCGCGGCAGCCGACCGTCTCAGGGAGATCATGCTCAACACCCCGGGACTCAAGGATATCGGCGACGATGCCGACAAGGGCCGCCCCGAACTGGTGCTCGAGTTCAACACCGATGCCATTACCCGCGCTGGGCTGGATCCCGCCGAGGTGGGACGCACGCTGTTGCTGCTGATCGACGGCCTGGTGGTCGCCGACATGCGCGACGAAGGCGAGAAACTCGAGGTACGGGTCAAGGCCGCGGATGCCGAGTTGCAGGACATCACCGATATCCTGCAGTTCCGCATGCCGCTGCGTGACGGCGGCAGCATCGCACTGGCCGACCTCGCCGGGATCAGTCGCCAGCACGGACTGGGCAATATCCGGCACTACAACTTCCGGCGCGCGATCACCGTCGAGGCCGATATCGACGAGGCCCTGACAGACACCGTGACCGCCAATAGCCAGGTGGTCGAGGCCTGGCAGCAGTTTCAGGCTGAATTTCCCACCATTGACCTCGACTTCTCGGGTGAACTCGACGATATCCAGGAAAGTCTGGACGCCATCGTGATCCTGTTCGTTTTCGGGATCGGCGTCATGTACGCCATCCTCGGCACCCAGTTCCGCAGCTACTGGCAGCCGTTCATGATCCTCTCGACTGTGGTCATGGCCTTCATCGGCGTGACCTTCGGCCTGCTGTTCTCGGGCAACCCCTTGAGCCTGTACACCATCTACGGTGTGGTGGCCTTGGCCGGGATCGCGGTCAATGCGGCCATCGTGCTGATTTCCGCCGGCAACCAGCGGCTTGCCGCCGGCATGAGCGTGCTGCACGCAACCGTCTACGCAGCACGCCGGCGCGTCATCCCTATCCTGATCACCTCCCTGACCACCGTGGCCGGCCTCTTTTCACTGGCCACCGGACTCGGCGGCAAGTCCCTGATCTGGGGGCCGGTGGCCACCGCGATCGTGTGGGGCCTGATATTTTCCACGGTCCTGACACTGATCGTGATCCCGCTGCTCTACCGCCTGTTCATGGACCGCAGCCACCTGGTGCTGCGCGAGCGTGGCCCGCAGGTACCGGCGCCGAGACCTGACGGAACGCGATAACCTCCTGCCCTGGTGAGGCTGTGTCTGCACCATCCCGGCTATGCTTGGTTGACGTGAGTCATCACCATCACGCTGCAAAAAATTGCCGCCGCAGCCGGTCCAGTGAAAAACCAACACACCGGAAAACACCCCATGCAAGACATGTCTGAGAGATTCGGCAGCTTTCTGATCGCCAGCCTGGAACTGTTTGCCGCGGCGTTCATCCTGGTCGTCGGCTCAGTGGTGCTGTGGGCGATAGTTGCCTACATCCTCGACGTCACCCAGACCCGTCATGCGGTAAGACGCAACTACCCTGTAATCGGACGTTTCCGCTATTTCTTCGAACACATCGGTGAGTTCTTTCGCCAGTACTTTTTCGCCATGGACCGCGAGGAACTGCCTTTCAACCGGGCACAACGCTCGTGGGCGTACAGGGCGGCAAAAGACCTCAACAATACCGTGGCCTTCGGCTCCACCCGCGATCTGCGGCGGCCCGGCACCGTGTTGTTCGTCAACTGCCCCTTTCCTACCCTGGGTGAGGATGCGGCACCGCCGAGCCCTGTGACCATCGGCCCGGCGTGCCGCACCCCCTTTACCACGGCCTCGCTGTTCAACATCTCCGGCATGAGCTACGGCGCCATCTCCAAGCCGGCGGTGCTGGCACTGTCGAAGGGGGCGCAAAAGGCCGGATGCTGGATGAATACCGGCGAAGGCGGGCTCTCGCCCTATCACCTGGAAGGCGGCTGCGACATCGTGTTTCAGATCGGTACCGCCAAGAACGGCGTGCGAGACCTTGAAGGCAATCTGAACGATGAAAAACTGCGTGAGATCGCCGCCCATCCGCAGGTAAAAATGTTCGAGATCAAGATGAGCCAGGGAGCAAAGCCAGGTAAGGGGGGCATGCTCCCGGGCGCCAAGGTGAGTGAGGAGATCGCGAAAATCCGGGGCATCAAGGTCGGCGACAATGCGTTCAGCCCCAACCGTCACCCAGACATACGCAACAATGCCGATCTGCTGGCCATGATCGCCCGGGTTCGCGAGCTCTCGGGCAAACCCACCGGATTCAAGACGGTGATCGGGTCACCGGCGATGCTTGATGAGCTGTTCGCAGAGATATGCAGACGCGGCAGGGATTCCGCACCCGACTTCATAACGGTTGATGGCGCAGAGGGAGGTACAGGGGCAGCCCCTATGCCTTTGATCGATGCCGTTGGCCTGCCCCTGCGTGAGGCCCTGCCGATCCTGGTCGACAAGTTGAGCGAATACGGCCTGCGCGACCGCGTCAGTGTCATCGCCGCGGGCAAACTGATCAATCCGGAAGATGTCGCCTGGGCGCTTTGCCTGGGCGCCGATTTCATCACCAATGCGCGTGGCTTTATGTTTGCGCTCGGCTGCATCCAGGCACTGCAATGCAACAAGAACACCTGCCCCACGGGTATCACTACCCACAACGGGAAACTGCAGCGCGGCCTGAACCCGCCGGAAAAGGCCGAACGCGTCGCCTCCTACGCACGCAATATGGTGAATGAGGTGGGCATCATTGCGCATGCCTGTGGCGTCCGCTCGCCAAGAGAGCTGAATCGCCGCCATGCGCGTGTGGTACAGGAAAACGGCCTGTCGATCGGACTGGAGCAGTTGCACCCTGTCCCGGAGCCAGGAGCGGAAGGCTGCCCGCCCGGCGCCGCAAGTGCTGCAGCCGACGACTGACATGCAGATCAGCCAAACCATCATGATGCTGGCCGGGATGCTGATCCTTGCCCTGATGCTACGACCGGCCGCAGAACGGCATAAGCTGCCGTTCGCCGCGGTCCTGGTCCTGACCGGTTTTGTCGGCTCGCAACTGCTGCTGGCGTTCGATCTCGACACCGGGGTGCGTCACCAATCTTTTCACGACCTTATCTTCTACGTCTTCCTGCCCCTGCTGGTGTTCGAGGCCGCATTCAAGATCAATGCCCTGATGCTGAGAAACAATCTGTTCGTAATACTGCTGTTATCGATCCCGGTGCTGCTGCTTTCGACCACCATAACCGCCATCCTGGTTTACTTCGGAATCGGTCACCCGGAGGGCTTCCCCTGGATCGCCGCCTTCCTCACCGGCGCGGTCCTGTCGTCGACCGACGCGTCCCCGATAACCGTCCGTTTTCCCAAACTGGGGGTACCACGCCGGCTGCGCGTATTGATGGAGGGTGAGGATCTTTTCAACGACGCCACCGCTATCGTCACCTTCAGTATCTTTCTGTATATCGCAATGCATCCGGCGGAAGAAATCACCTTCGGCGACGCCCTGGTGGCATTCCTCGCGGTCTTCTTCGGCGGCATCTTTATCGGGCTGTTGGTAGGGCTCGGTTTTCTGCTCGTCTCGCGCCTGTTCGACGACTCGATACAGCAGGCCCTGGTCACCCTGATCTCAGCCTACACAGCCTTCCTGATCGCCAACGAGCTGCTGGAGGTATCCGGCGTCATGGCAGTATTGGTGACAGGATTGATCATGGGGCGGGTGATCCACAACGATTTCCAGGATGAACGCGGCAGTTTCGTCGACACCTTCTGGGGTTTCAACGTCTATGTCGCCGAGGCCCTGGTGTTCCTGCTGATGGGCGTCACCGTGAGCCTCAACATGTTCGAGGAGCGCTGGCTGGCGATGCTGATCGGCATTGCGGCAATCATGAT
>CAZCDY010000172.1:0-7292 GCA_964497145.1 uncultured Gammaproteobacteria bacterium | reverse complement strand
GTGTCGAGGCAGCGGCACCACTGACTTGAGTAGACCCGCGCTCGGCCGATCCCGTTGGCACGCAAACGCTCGCCGATACGCACTGCCTGTGCAAGCCCTGCGGCGGAAAGGTTCCGCTGCGTGCTGCAGTCGTCCAGCACGAAATCGTCCGGATCACCCATGCCAGGCGCCGCCGCATGACGCATCAGGACGACATGGTCACCGGCGAGCAGGCCGGCCCAGAGTCCCGATTGCTCCGCCATGGCCTGTGACGGCACCATCAGAATCAGCGTGGCCAACAACACCAGCCCCGGGCGCGAGAATAAGTCACTCAATCTTCCGCCCTCGGTTCCGCCGATCAACCAGCCAGGTAAACACCATCGCAATGATGGAACCGGCGAACGCCAGAGCCGTATCCTTCTGCGCATCCCAGATATCGCCCTGAGTACCCAGGAAGGCCAGTCCCAGCTCGGGGCTGACCACCACCGCCGCCGCACCCTCCAGCGCCTCGTAAAAACCGCTGAACCCCAGGACCGTGATCATCACCATCAGATATGACCATTTCCGCCGCACCCCGGTGACCCGGACCAGAAACTCGCGAAACGGATACGCGATCAGCAGCCCAAAGGAAAAATGCACAATGCGATCGTAGTGATTGCGCGACAGACCGAGCAATTCCTGCAGCCAGAAACCGAATGGCGTCTCGGCATAGGTGTAATGAGCACCGACCATGTGCAGACTGAGAAAGACACCGAACAGTCCGTATGACAGGTTGGAAAACCGGAACCTGGGGTAGGTAAAGATCAGCAGGGCAGCGTAGACAAAGACCAGCACGTTCTCGAGCAACCAGTCGCCACGATCGAAAGGCGCAATGGCCATTGCGGCCCACAGGGTCAGCAGCCACAGCAGCAGCACCTGCAAAAACCGATTCTGCCGAAAGCCGGTATTCAATGAACCGCTCCCTGTTCTGAAAGACGTTGCGGGCGCTCAGTCCTCGTGAACGTAATTGCGGATGATGTAACCGCCGGACTTTTCGTCGTGCGCCAGTTCCAGCAGCTTGCGGGCCTCGGCCTCTTCGAGCAGCTTGGCGAAACTGCGAAAGCCGTGATACGTCTCGTTGAAGCCCGGGTTGCGCCGTTTGAGCGCCTGCTTGACCATCGAACCCCATACCTTTTCCTGCTCGCCGCGTTCCTCGAAAAGGTCTTCGACCGTCTCGAGCACCAGGTCCAGCGCCTTCTGTTTCTTCTCTTCGTCGCTCGGGATTGCGTCCTTGCCTGCCTTGGCCACAGTTTTCTTGGCGCTGCGTTTACGCTTGGCCTTGCGCTGTTTCTCATCCTCGCGCGCCAGGTCATCGTAAAAAATGAACTCGTCGCAGTTCGCAATCAGCAGATCGGAGGTTGACTGTTTGACCCCTACACCGATCACCACCTTGTTGTTCTCACGCAGCTTGCTGACCAGGGGCGAAAAATCCGAATCGCCGGAAATGATGACAAAAGTATCCACGTGCGATTTGGTGTAGCACAGGTCGAGTGCGTCCACGACCATACGGATATCGGCCGAGTTCTTGCCGGACTGGCGCACATGCGGGATCTCGATGAGTTCGAACGCCGCTTCATGCATCGCCGATTTGAACTCCTTGTAACGCTCCCAGTCGCAGTAGGCCTTCTTGACCACGATACTGCCCTTGAGCAGCAGGCGCTCCAGCACCTTGCCAATGTCGAACGCGGAATACTTGGCATCACGCACACCGAGAGCCACGTTCTCGAAATCACAGAACAGGGCCATACTCTGGGTTTTGGGGGTTGCGCTCATGCTTTCCTCGCGTTGTTATGAATTCTGGCGGCCGCAGCCGATTCCAGGCGTCGAGCCGACTGTAAGTGGTGCGACTGACGAGATTTTGCCGGAATATCCCGCCGATCCCGCAGACTTGCACGACTGCGACCCGGGGTAAAGTGCGCTCAGGCTAAATCGTGGATTGAAAGGGGCTCGACAAGGCCTGCGCCACCGGAGCGAAATCAGCGCGAGGCGACCACGATATCTATGGTGGAGAGGTATCCTTCGAGACGATCACTGACATGCGCGCGCTGCTCTTGCGTCAATGTCGTATCCAGCCGCACCAGCAATCCGAAGACCTGTTCCTTGAGCTGGCGCCGCTGGGCCACATAATCCGGCGGATAGCTGGCATCGAGATCACCCCACCAATCGTACAAAGCGGCTTCGATGATCTCTTGCCCGGGCCGGGTGGAAAGCAACTCCGTCAGCGCACGCAACCGTTCGCGACGCCGTTCGATCCAATCGCGACGGATTTCGGAAAGTGACAGCACATCCTGCTCCAACAATCTGAGCTGGGAGGTGGAGAGGGCCCCGGTCCAGGGTTCGATACGGTCGACAAAGGTCTCGAAACGATAGGTCTGGCGTTCATGCTGACTCCACTCGAGCGGCTCTGCCGCCTCGTCGATGGACGCTTGCGACGCCTCCGCATAGTGCGCCAACTGCGCGTCATCGAGGTCGGCCAGAAAACGTGACAGCTCCGGCACAACCAGTTCGACCAGGGCCCGGCGGTGCTGTTCAACGCTTTCATCCAACCAGGCCAGATCCTCGGCATCAAGGCCGTCAGCAAAACGCACCTGCAGTTCGCTCAGGGTCATCCGGTAGGCGGGCAGCTGGTTCACCCGGTGCCAACTGTGAAGATTGCTCAGGCTGGCCTTGACCCAGTCCTCCTGATCGGAGCGGATCTCAAAACGGTCGTCCATGGCCTCGAAGGCCAGCCAATCCAGGTTCTGATACAGCAGTCGGGTGGAACTGCATGCAGCCAGACCGAGTAGCAACAGGAGGATCAAACCCGCCCGTGCATACCGGGGGAAGGCACTGTCATGAGCGGGACCAAACTGCTGTGGCAATGTTTTCACCTGAACCGCATCTTTCGCTGGACCACCGCCGGGCCGAGTCGGCAAGAGTCTGGATGACAGCCGTGTCTGAATGCCGGGTTCGACAGCAACCACACCGGCATGTTCCCGGAATGGCCTGGAAAATGCCATCGGGCCCGGCCGTGGCGGGTTTATTATTAAACATACGACCGTGCCCGACCTTCAGAGGATCAGCGCATGACCGGTGAAACGAAAAAGCGTCTATGGCTGACCGCGGGGGTGCTGGCGTTCCTGAGCGTCCTGCTGCTGGTGCCCGAGACCGTCATGCCTCAGACGGCCAATCGTGTGGCCGCAGTAGCCGTGTTGATGGCGATTCTGTGGATCGGTGAGGCCATACCAATCCCGGCCACCGCGTTGCTGCCGGTCGTATTGTTCCCGCTGCTGGACGTGATGCAGATCGAATCGGCAACCGCCAATTACGCACACCATCTGGTATTTCTGTTTCTCGGCGGATTCTGGATCGCCGCAGCCGTCGAAGCCTGTGGCCTGCACCGCAGAATCGCCCTGCACGTCCTGCAGCTGATGGGTTCAAGCGCAGACCGGATCGTGTTCGGATTCATGGCGGCCACGGCATTCTTGTCGATGTGGCTGAGCAACACCGCCACCACCATGATGATGCTGCCGATCGCCATGGCGGTTGCCGCGCGCCTGGACGCCGCACCCCATTCGCCATTCGGGCGATCGCTGATGCTGGGGATCGCCTACGCGGCCTCCATCGGCGGCGTCGCCACCCTGATCGGCACACCACCGAACGCCGTGCTTGCGGGCATCTTGGAAAAGACCCAGGGCATCAGCATCGGATTCTGGCAATGGATGCAGTTCGGGGTGCCGCTGGCCTTGTTCATGCTGCTGCTTTGCTGGTGGTATCTGACCCGCCTCGCCGCGGACCTGCACCAGGCCAAGGCCGGACAAGGCCAGCAGCTGATCGCGGAGGAACTGCTCTCACTGGGCGCCATGAGCCACGCCGAGCGTCGTGTTTTGACGGTCTTTATCATAGTCGCATTAATGTGGATTTTCAGAAGTATACTGCCTTTTTCTAAAGCATATTCTATTACTGATTCGGGTATCGCAATCGCCGGCGCACTGGCACTTTTCGTCATCCCGGGCGGCGCGAAGGGCCAAGGGACGCTGCTCGACTGGCGGTCGGCAACCGGTATCCCGTGGGATGTGTTGATCCTGTTCGGTGGCGGCTTCGCCCTGGCCCAGGGTTTCCAGCAGTCCGGACTCACCGGATGGATCGGCTCGCAGCTGGACTTCCTCGACCAGGTGCACTGGATCGTCCTCGTCGTGGTAGTCGCACTGGTGACCATCTTCCTGACCGAACTGACATCCAATACCGCAACCGCCAGCATGCTGCTGCCGATCGTGGCCGGCCTCGCTGCCGCAGCGGGCCAGGAGATACTAATGCCGATGGTAGCGACCGCACTCGCCGCTTCCTTCGCCTTCATGCTCCCGGTCGCAACCCCGCCTAACGCGATCGTGTTTGCCAGTCGCCAGGTAACCATCGCCGAAATGGCGCGTGCAGGTATCTGGATGAATCTCATCGGATGGCTGCTGATCACCTTGGCCGTATCATTCTGGCTGCCCCTGATCTGGGGACTCAAGCCCTGATCGAAACGGACCCTGGATCGGCACCCCTTGTCAGAACGTCATGACCTCACGGCGGATCACCTGCGTCGGTTTGTAACCGAACAGCGCACTCAGGTGGTGAAAAAAAGCGTGATTGGCCTCGCTGAACCACAGCGCGTCGAGGCTGCCCTCAACCGCCCGATAACGTGAATACAGATCCATCCCGCTGTTTTTTGCCGCCTCTGCCCGGATCAGCCCGAGCCACATACGGCTGGCACCCATGATGAACTTCGGCCACTCGCGCTGGATTTCAGGCGGCCATGAAGTATCGCTGGTGGCCGCGGGGTCGGTTCCGCGATCCGGGCCGGCCTTATCGATGCGGAATTCGAGAAGACGTCCCTCCGATCTTAGCTGTTCGAGCACCGGACTCTGTTTGATCTGCCCGGTCACGACGCATGCGATCGGCGGCGGGGCGAAAAAAATGAAACTGAACTGATGCCCGGTCGGATCGTCAGGCCAACGCCGGTGAAAACGCCATAGGGTGATATCGGTTTCGTTCCGCGCAATGACCGGGGCCAGCACCTGATCGGCGATCAATGGATCCAGAAAACTGTCGACCTCCCCTGCGTCGCCGCGCCGCAGCCGAAAACGGACGTACCACCAGCGTGGTAGTTCGGCATCACCGGGCTGCCCGGTCGCAACGACCTGTCTCGCCGATGACTGCTCCGGAATCGTCGCGCACCCAGCCAATGCCAGGAGCAGCAGCCCGAGCAGCGCTGCCCTGCCGGCAAGTTGCAGAATGAAGATCCCGTCGGTCTTGAAGCAGATCGGCATATCAGAGGCGAACCCGAACCAGATGTCTGCAATGGTAGTCGGTACAGGGGGCAGGATCTGAAGCAGCCTCAGGCTACACCATCCGAATTGCGCCCCGTTCATTGTGCTCAAAGCTGCTATTGTCCCGATCAAACAGGGGGCACCGCAGCAACTGACAACCGGCGCGGGCTTGCCGCCAACCCAGGGCCAGCGATATAGGAGGAACAGGATATGGCCGATCTACCCATGCACTATGAAACCAGCTACCAATGGCAGGGAAAAGCAGCAGAAGGCGCCCTGTCGATTGCAGACCGCGAGGACCTGCCGGTGGGCACCCCGCACGACACCGACCGTTATTGCCCCGAACACCTGCTGCTCGCTGCCGCCGAGATCTGTCTGGCCAACTACGTAAAACTGATCGCCGAAAAGTCCAAACTGGAGATCAAGGACTATCACTCTCGTGCACAAGGCGAACTGGAGTTCGTACCCAAAGAAGGCTACCGCTTCAAACGCATCCTGATTCACCCGGTGCTGATCGTCAGTGCCGGCTCGGAGGCATTGGCCGAACGCGTGGTTGAGAAATCCCACCGCGCCTGCCTGATTGCCCGTTCACTGAACTGCCCGGTGGATATCGTCCCGTCGATTCAGGCATGAATCGGCAACCGCCGATCGAGACAAACCATGCCCATGCGCGGCTGTTTCAGCAGACAAGCGCTATCATCATCGGCAGCACCAAGCGGCCTCCGAGCCCCCGACACACGCTGCCATAGACTTTGGCACGGCATGTCGTTTGAATCGCTGAAGAGGTACATCAGGAGTACGAAAATGAGGTTGTTATCGCTGATTTCATTGGCCGCTTTATTGGCCTTTGCGACACCCGCCCAAACGGAGTCTGTATACAAACTGAAGGACACCTCGGGCGCTACGGTTTATTCAGACAAACCGGATCTGCCAGGGACGACGAGCGACGGCAAAGTCAAACTGGCCCCAGGACCATCCGCCGAGCAGCAGCAGGAGGCCGAGCAAAAAGTTCAGCAAATGGAAAGGCACTCAGACGAGATGCGGCAATCCCGTCTGGATAAAGAACAACAGCGGAACGAGGACCAAAACAGGGACCGCACAGCGGTAAAGGAAGTGGAATCCTCGGGCGTCGGGGTGGTTGACCAACGTCGACGCGATCCAAAGGCCCGTATCCCGCTGGAGTCTCGCGATGGCGGCGAGCACCCGATCTACGAGCTGGGAAAGGGCCCGCCGGTACGTCCCGTGCCGCTCCCGGCCGCAAGACCCGGACGCAGATGACAGATCTGTCACCCCCTCTTGCCGAATGTTTGAGCGGCGCCGGACATATCTCGGTGCGCTGAAACAGAACCAGGTCTGAAAGGGCGATTGCCAGGGCCTGATTCACTGCATGCCTTGTTCCTGGTCAAAATAAATGGGCGACCCCTAAGGCCGCCCTTACCCATCTGCCAGCAATTTCCCGAATCGAACCCGGTCCAGCGGACTAGCGATAAAGTTTTGGCGCACCCAGCTGCTCATGGATCTGATTGCAGGTATCGGCACTCAGGCCCACCCCCTGCGCCAGCTGATGCAGGTATTGCGCCTCGGGGTTCGTGTCCAGATCGATAGCCATCAGCGACACCGCGTATACCTTTTGCCCCATGTCCCCGGGGACGCTGCGGGTGACGCCTTCGACGTCGAGGGGTGCGGTCAACTCGCGCTGCACGAACTCGAGCTCATCCTGGCTGACCTCACCCAGACGATCAATGATCTTCTGCTGCTCCTCACTGTCCACCCTGCCGTCCGCCTTCGCTGCATTGATCATCGCCTTGATCAGCAGTTCGGCCTGCTGTTCGACCTGCCCGTAGTCCACGCCCGGAGGCAGGCTGCTACGGGTTGCCTCGCTTGACTGTTGCGCGTTGCCCTGCTGAGCGGCGCCAAACTGGTTCATCGCCCTGCCGAACAGATCGGCCAGGCCGCCGCCAGAGGCTTGCGAACCGCCGCCCG
>CAZCDY010000171.1:0-7295 GCA_964497145.1 uncultured Gammaproteobacteria bacterium | reverse complement strand
CCTTTGCGCCTCGCGGGTGATGATCTTTGCGTAGGGGTTCAGCGCCTCTTCGGGCTGGGGACCGATGAACAGCGGCTCGTTGAACGGATTTTTCTTCTTTACCGAAAAGGCATTGATGCGCTCGAACTTCAGGCGTTCGTAAAGTCTGATCGCCTCGTGATTGTTATGCATCACCGACAGATCGAGGTAGCTGCGACCGCGTGCAATGAAATACTCGGCCATGTGTCGGACCAGGGCCTGGCCAATACCGGGACTCCTGGCTTGCGGGTCCACCGCCAGCGCCCAGAGGCTCGAGCCCTGCTCGGGGTCACCGAAGGCCTCGACATGGTCGATGCCCGTGGCCGCGCCGAGGATCTCGCCACTGTGGATGTCGGTCGCCACGAAAAACTGCACCGCCCTTGAGGTACGCTCGTCCCATATAAAATCGACGGGAGGCGGAATCATTTGGCGCGCCAGATATACACGATGCACCGCCTCGGCGTCCGCGTGGCGGTTCAGCAGCCCGATGGTATATCCACGCGGCCTGAGCGCCGATACCTTGTAGCGATCCAGCCACAGCCTATAGGTATGCGAGGGATCGAGGAACAGTTTCTGCGGCTCCATTGCCAGCAGTACGTGGGGATCGTTGACGTAGAAAGCGATGTCGCGCTTTCCGGCCGATTCTTCGAGCAGGGCGTCGGCCAATTCACGATTGTCCTGAAAGGTATGGGCAAAGATCAGGCGTCCCCAACCACAATCGACAACGGAGTTCTCCGTGGCGGTTTCATCAGTGCCGACCCCGATCGATTCGGCGCCCGCAACGCTCGGCGCGCGGTGGCGTGCAAGTCGCGTGCGGTAGCTTTCTTCTTTGCTCATGACGGCGTTCAGATTCCGTGCTGCTGGAACCACAACTCGAGCAGGGCGATCTGCCATACCTTGGAGCCGCGCAACGGAGTGATGTGTTTCTTCGGGTCTTTCATCAGCATCGCCAGGTAATCATCGCGGAACAGCCCGCGTTGGCGCGCAGCGGGCTGCGCAAGGGCCGCCTCGACGTAACCCAGGTACTCCCCCTCGATGTACTTGAGCGCGGGAACCGGAAAGTAGCCCTTGGGCCGGTCGATGACCTCGCTCGGGATCACCGAACGTGCGGCCTCCTTGACAACCCCCTTACCGCCTCCAGCGGTCTTGAATTCGGCCGGAATCCGTGCCGCAAGTTCGACCAGTTCGTGATCCAGGAAGGGCACGCGGGCCTCGAGCCCCCACGCCATGGTCATGTTGTCGACCCGCTTGACCGGATCGTCCACCAGCATGATCTGGGTGTCCACGCGCAGCGCCTTGTCGATCGGGTCCCGCGCCCCGGGTTGGCCGAAATGACGAGCGATGAACGCAAGACTGCAGTCCTCGCCCGCAAAACGTGGATGCACCGCCTGGGTGAACTCGGCATGGTCGCGGTCGAAAAAGACGCGGGCATAATCGTTGACCGGATCGTCACTTTCGGCCAGCGGCGGATACCAGTGGTACCCGGCGAAGACCTCGTCCGCCCCCTGGCCACTCTGTACCACCTTCACATGCTTTGAGACACGCTCGGACAACAGGTAGAAACCGATCACATCATGGCTGACCATGGGCTCGCTCATCGCCCGGATGCAGTCGTTGAGCGCTGGCAGCAGGCGGCCCGAGTCGACCCGGATCTGATGATGCTCGGTCGCAAAGTGCTGCGCGATGATGTCGGAATACTGGAATTCGTCGCCGGCCTCGTCGTCGACGGATTCGAAACCGACCGAAAATGTGTTGAGGCCGCGCTGCCCCTGCTCCGCCAGCAGACCGACGATCAGGCTCGAATCCAGCCCGCCTGAGAGCAGTACCCCGACTGGAACGTCAGACACGAGACGACGTTCGACCGCCTTGCGCAGCGCATTCAGGGTGACCTCCTGCCAGTCCTCGTAATTCAGCTCGCGCTCGTCCGCACGCGCTCCGTAGTGCAATCGCCAGTAGCAGTGGTCGCGGCTGCGCCCGTCGGCATCGATTACCCGGACCGTTGCCGGTGGCAACTTGCGGACCCCTTTGAGAATCGTATGCGGTGCCGGAACCACCGCGTGGAAGCTCATGTAATGATGCAGTGCGACCGGGTCGATATCGGTGTCGATCGAGCCTGACTCAAGCAACGCGGGCAAGGTCGAGGCGAACCGCAGGCCATTGGCAAGTTCGCTGTAATACAGCGGTTTGATACCCAGCCGGTCCCTGGCCAGTACCAGACGGCCGGAGTCGCGCTCCCAGATGGCAAACGCAAACATGCCGTGGAATCGGTCCACGCATTCGATGCCCCAGGCCGCATAGGCCTTCAGGATGACCTCTGTATCGCCCTCGGAAAAAAACCGGTAACCCAGCCCCTGAAGCTGCACCCGCAGATCGCGAAAATTGTAGATACAGCCGTTGAATACAATGCCCAATCCCAGTTCGCTGTCGATCATGGGCTGTTGCGCATGCTCGCTCAGGTCGAGGATTTTCAGGCGCTGGTGGCCGACAGCCAGAGGGCCGGACTGAAAAACGCCGCTGCCGTCGGGTCCGCGCGGGAACATGACGCGGTTCATTCGCGTCACAGACTCAATCGAAGGCTGACTGCCATCGAAGCGAATTTCACCGCAGATGCCGCACATAAGAAGATTCTGTGTCGCTACTATTGGCTTTCAGCCTAAACAATCGAGGCTGCACGTTCAAACCGGTTTTCGCACTAAAATAGGGCATGAGCGCCAAGCTGCAGCCTGGACAAGAGACGCGCTTTGTTGCGCTGGGCAGAGTCCGCCTGCCTTCATGCCGATTTCCTACACGCTTGATCGCCAGCTGCATTTGGGAGAACCTGCGCAATGCAATCGCAGCTTTTCGGCAAGTACCGGACGGAACGGTATGGCTCCCTATATATGGGCGCCAAATCGCTTTGGTCTGCCACAGGCCGGCATGCACGGCCTCCCTCCGGGGCAGGTCTCTGCGCGGGGGATGGATTCATCTGCCCATCTCCATGAACGATTCAGCCGTTCAACAACGGATCGGCACGCACAGACCAGAGACGACAAGAAATCCATGAATATCGGCCCAGCGGTCCTCGCTTTAGCGCTCTGCCCACTCTCGCTGCTCGGGGGCTGTGCCTCCATTACACAGGTTCCTGCGGAAGAACAGCTCAGCGGACAAAAGCCCGGTACCGTGCCTGCAGTGCGCACGCCACCCATGGGGACGCACAGCCCGGTCGACCTCGATGTGACCGACCTGCAAAGGGATGTGGAGGCGGTCGTCGCCGATCTGCAGTCGAACCACGATGGCAAAATGTATGCCGCCGCGGTGAAGGGGGCCAACCCGGATGATCTCGCGATCGCGGTCGTGCTGGCGGATGGACGTGCGTTCGGTGCCGGAAACACCGCGGCAAGATTCCCGCTCATGTCTGTCTCGAAGCCTTTCACCTACGCGCTGGCCGTTGAACAGCGTGGTGCGGAGTTCATGCTGGAACGGGTCGGCGTAAGCGCCACCGGCCTGCCCTACAATGCGGTTGCCGCCGGTGCCGTGCGCCGAAGCACCGAACAGAACCCGATGGTCAATGCCGGCGCGATAGCGACCCACAGTTACATCGAGGGTGCAAACGCAGCCGACAAGAGCCGTGCTGTGGTCGATCTCTACTCGCGCATGGCGAATCGACCGCTCTCGATCGAAGAGGCCTGGCGTGCGACCCCGCGCGCCCTGACTTTCACGCTCGCGTACCAGATGAAGGCCGCCGAACGACTGGTCGGCGATGTGGACGACGCGGTGAACCGCTACCTGGAATCCAACATCGTTGCGGTCCGCGTCGATGAACTGGCGCAGATGGGGGCGACGCTTGCCAGTGGCGGGATTCAGCCCGTCTCGGGCCAGCGCGTGTTGGAGCACGAGACTGTCCGGGCCGTGCTGTCAGCGATGATCATTGCCGGGATGTACGAGGACAGCGGCCGCTGGTGGGTCCGCGTCGGTGTGCCCGCGAAAAGCGGTGTCAGCGGCGCGATAGTGGCCGTAGTGCCAGGATGGGGCGCCATTGTCGCCTATTCACCCAGACTGGATGCAGCAGGCAACAGTGTGCGCGCAGCCATCGCGATAGAGCGGTTGGTTGACAATTGGGGCCTGCACAGCCTGGACCGCATGATGGAAGCAGGAGGCACGGCATCTGTATCGTCAGGCGTCGCGGTAACCGGCGCATTCGCCAGCCCGCGCATCGGGTACCGTGACTGGAACAATCGAGGATTTGAGCCGTCCCGGTCCGGCGTAGCTGCGTCGCATCGATAAAGTGCAAATGACCCAACTCACCATGGCATCGGCAGCCGTAACCATCCCCAAACACCAAGCCAGGGAAAATCCATGAGGACCTTGTCGACGTTTCTTGCGTTCTGTCTGTGTGTCTTCGGTGGGCGCGGATTCGCCCAATCGAATCTGTCGGGGCCCATGACCGCACCGCATATAGCGACTTTTTCCATCGTCGCGCGGGACCCCGAGACCGGTGACTATGGCGTCGCGGTTCAGTCCCGCTATTTTGCGGTCGGGGACGTGGTACCGCATGCGGCCGCCGAGACCGGGGCGATCGCGACCCAGGCCCGGGGCAACCTGCTGTACGGAGCACAAGGGTTGGCTCTGCTGGCAGATGGAAAAGCGGCCGACGACGTGATTGAACAACTGTTGAAGCCGGATCCGTTACGTAGTGAGCGCCAGGTCGGGGTCGTGGACCAGCGAGGCCACGCAGCAAGCTACACCGGTGAGGAATGCCTGCCATGGGCTGGTGGTCGCACCGGCGACAATTATGCGGTTCAGGGCAACCTGCTGGCCGGGCCGCAGGTCGTGAATGCGATGGCAACGGCATTCGAGACCGCACCCGGGGACTTCGCCACGCGCCTGGTCTATGCGCTGGCGGCCGGACAGGCGGCCGGCGGCGACGCCCGCGGACGCCAGTCCGCCGCGCTGCTGGTGGTACGCAAAGAGGGCGGCTATCTCGGGTTGACCGATCGCCATGTCGATCTCCACGTCGAGGATCATCCGACACCGATCCGTGAACTGGCACGCCTGCTCGAGATCCGTCAGTCGCAGTTGGCGCGCACGCATGCCACCGAACTGCTGCTGCAGGCCGAGGATGCCGAAGAGGATCAAAAGGCGGATCTTTACGAAGAGGCGCAGGCACAGATCGAGCATGCGCTGGAGCTGTATCCGGAAGATGACTATGGCTGGTGGGTCCTGGCTCGCATTCGCCTGCTGCAAGGAGAGCAGGACGCTGCCGCAGCGGCGGCCCAGCGTGCGTTGATCGAGAATCCGGCGTGGCGCCGGCTGCCTGCATCGACCCGCGCGAGTCTGGGGGTTGCGCCGGAACTGATCAATGCACTGCTTGAAATAGATACGTTCCGCCTTGTCTGGGGAAGCCTGTCGCCCGAGACGTCCGCGGTGGCGCAATGAGTTCGCCGACCGATACCAAAGAACCTGTGCCGCCTGAGGACCGCGTGGGACCTCGCCCCAGGCTCAGCCTCTCGGCCCAGGTCTTCATTGCCCTGGCACTGGGCATCCTGGCCGGGTTGTTTTTCGGTGAGTTGATCGGGCCGGTACAGATCATCGGGCAGATCTTCATTGGTCTGCTGCAGATGACGGTATTGCCATACATCCTGGTCTCGCTGATCGCAGGCATCGGTAAGCTGAGTTATGCCGAGATGCGCCTGCTGGCTATTCAGGGAGGGCGGTTTGTGCTCCTGTTCTGGGCCATTGCATTGGCGATCACCGTTGCCTTCACGGCGGCTTTCCCCAACTGGGTGTCGGCCACGTTCTTCAGCAGCAGCCTGGTGGAAGTCGGCGAGCAGCCGGACCTGGTCGCGCTCTATATCCCATCCAATCCGTTCAATTCACTCTCGAGCAGCATCGTACCGGCGATCGTGCTGTTCAGCCTGGCACTGGGCCTGGCCATCATCGACGTCCCCAAGAAGGGCAACTTCATCGATGACCTGGACGTCGTCGGCGAGGCGATCATGCGGATCGCCGGTTTCGTTGCCCGGCTCGCGCCCATCGGCGTGTTCGCACTGATCGCGTCGGCCGCCGGTACGCTGGATGTCGAAGCCCTGGGGCGACTGCAGGTCTACATCCTCACTTATGTCGGTGCTGCCCTGCTGCTGTCGTTCTGGGTGTTGCCTGCTCTGGTCGGGGTGTTGACGCCGATCAGTCCGCGTCGCCTGATGTCTGCCTCGCAGGATGCGCTGGTCACGGCGTTCGCGACCGGCTCGCTGCTGATCGTACTGCCGCTGTTGGCCGAGAGGATGAAAGAACTGCTCAACGAGTTCGATGTCGGGGGGCAGGAGTCCGAGAGTGCGGTCGATCTGGTCGTCCCGATCAACTTCAATCTGCCCAACCTCGGCAAGCTGATGTCGCTGGCCTTCGTGCCGTTCGCCGGTTGGTTCGCCGGCACGCCGATCGGCGTCGAACAGTTTCCTTTGTTTCTGATTTCGGGTCTGCTCAGTTTCTTCGGTGAGGTCGTGGTGGCCCTGCCGTTCCTGCTCGACCTGATGCATGTGCCGGCCGATATGTTTCAGATCTTTCTCGCGGTCGACGTTTTCACCGGGCGGTTCGGCACCCTGCTCGCCGGCGTGCACACAATCGTGCTGGGATTGCTGACCGCGGCCGCGGTTTCGGGCCGGATAAAGCTGCGTTGGGCGCAGTTGGGTCGCTACGTTCTGGTGTCAGTGGTGCTCGCGGTCGCCGTGTTTGTCGGCCTGCGAGTTTTCTTCGAGGTCGTGGTCCCGCAGGAGTACCGCGAGTACGAGAAACTGTCGAAGATGAATCTGCTGGTCGACCGGGTGGACAGCAAGACCATCGCGGTCGCACAGGCGACGCCGCAGCCGAAGGGAAGCGACGGCAGCCGTTTTGCGGCCATAAAGGAGCGTGGCACGCTACGCGTCGGATACACGACATCCGCTCTGCCCTTCATCTACCCCAACGACAAGGGCGATCTGGTCGGCCTCGAGGCAGACATGGCGCACCTGCTCGCCACCGAGTTGGGCGTGGGGCTGGAGTTTGTCCTGCTTGAGCGGGACGATATCCCCAGGCATCTGTCTTCCGGCCGCATCGACATCATGATGGCCGGCTTCCTGGTTACGCCCGAGCGCGCGGTCGATGTGCATTTCACCGCACCCTACCTCAATTCGACCTTGGGACTGGTCGTGCCTGACCACGAACGCGGTCACTTCGATACCAACAAAAAGCTCCGGGAGATCGAATCGATAACGATCGCGGCGGTGAATCTGCCGTACTACTCGAAGTTCGCGAAACGCAATCTG
>CAZCDY010000170.1:2720-7354 GCA_964497145.1 uncultured Gammaproteobacteria bacterium | reverse complement strand
GCCGTGATCCGGTTCACCATGCTGTCCAGGCTTTCGTACACGCCAGCTTCGTTTCCGGAGTCCGTAAGCGCGAGGATAGATGCTCCGATGCTCTCCGGAACCTCGGTCACAATGGTGTATACGACTTGGAAATTATCCCAACTCTGAGCAAAGATTCCTATAAGGGCAATCTTGATGCCGAAGGCGAAACCACTGCCGAAAGTCATCGGCCTCAACTGCATAACGACATTGATGCCGATTATGATTAGTAGAAGCGCCGAGCCGATTGAAAGAACATCACCGATTGCGCCAGCAGATGAGACAAAGCCATCTTGCGAAACCGTGTCGATGGCATCATCGACTTGCTCCAGTATATCGCTGATGATGCCCATCAGTCCGCCGAGCACGCCTCAGAACGAGCCTCTTCAAACGTCGTTGCTCGTTTGTCCAAATCGACTACGTCGAACGGCAGGCGTGGATTGTCGGAGGTGACGAACTCGGTGGAGCGTTCAATCACATCCTCCCAAGTAAACTCAGTGATTTGGCAGTCACAATTACCTGTTTCTTGCCATTTCTCGGTAGCGATGATGCGTAAGATCGCGCGGTAGCCGTTGCGAATGTAGGCGGTCTCGGCAAGGTCTTTCGGCGGGCGCGGGGCCTTACACTCGATCTGGTTCTCGGTGGGTTGTGCCATTGTGTCGAACCCGTCCTGAGAGCTTTGTGCGCCCAAGCCTGTTGAGGAAGCGGCGATCAGGATTGCAAACAGGAGGGCTGTGGTGGGGCGGATCATTTCGGGACCTCCATCGAGCGGAATTTTCGTTCTTCGGCCAGTGTGGCTGCATCCACGACACCGAGTTGGCCGCCGTTGACCCCGGCCGCCGCTTCCAGGCGCCAGATTTGCGTGAGGATGATCCCGAGTTCTGCGGTGACGCGCGTGTTGAGATCGACGGCCGCCTTCAATCCGTCTTGATCGTCGATCAGGCCCACCATGGATTCCAGCCGACCAAGGCTTTCGCCCGCTTCGCTGTGGCTTTCCTGAGCAGCGACAGAGAGCATCGCGCTGGATCCGGCCTGCACCGCGATACGGTTGTCGGCAGGTTCCTCGCTTGTGGAGAGCGACGTCAGACGCTCTTGCGTGAAGCCGCTGCCCGACAGAACGCGCTCGACTGCGGCGTCCAACTCTGCGCCTGGGCGAAAACCGCTCAGGAAATCACCGCTCGATATGGCTTCCGCCGTCGCCAGCGGCGCAGTCAACTTGCCACGCACACGTTCGAATTCTTCGACCGTCGCAAACAGCTGGCCAAGCTCATTGCCGTCAACCAGGGAGGCGAGTTGCGCTTCGAGATTGAGAAGCTGGCTGAGTTGGGTTTCCAGCTCCTCCCGCATGGTCGCGAGGTGCTGAAGCTGAACGTTCAGATCCTCAGCCATGTGTTCAAGTTGAAGAACAAGCTGCCGGAGGTTCGAATTGTCAAAGGTTGGCACACCTTGTGCATTGGTTTGATCTGCCGGCGTGACGGCCATCAGTGTGGCTAAGGCGGTTCCGAAGGTCTTTCCTTTCATCTGACTACTCCCATGCGCATGAAGTCGCGTTCAGCAAGACGGTCAGCGGCCAGATGTTGGCCATGCGCTGCCTCGCGCTGACGGTTGGCAGCCATCAGGCGAACACGAAGGTTGAGGATGCGGCCGATCTCGGCCTTGGCGTAAGTGTTGAGCTCGAAGGCACGCTTGATGTCCGGCGTTTCATCGATCTGCCGGATGATCGCGGCGAGCCGATTGATCACCTGTTGCGTCGTCGCATGGCTGTCGGCCGCATAATAAATGCTGGCTTCCGAGATGCTGCTGTATTCGGCCAGAGCCATGTCGGATGGGGACAGCGTGCCGAGCGCATCGGCACCGCCGACAACAGCGAGGTACTCGTTGTAGAACCTGGAGATGTTGCGGACGTAGCCTTGGGTCTCTGCAAAAGGCGGGACACCACCATATTCCTGAACCCGGCCCGGTCCGGCATTATAGGCCGCAAGCGCGTGCGGGATATTCCCGAAGGTGTTGAGCTGCGTGGTGATGTAGCGTGCGCCGCCGCGCAGATTGTCCATCACATCGTATCGGTCCACGCCCATGTCCGACGCGGTGCCGGGCATCAGCTGCGTCAGACCATAGGCCCCGACTGGGCTTTGTGCAGTCACGCTGAACCGGCTTTCCTGTTTGATCAGCGCCTGAAACAAGCAACGCCACTGGGTGGCGGACAGTCCAGCCCTGCGGACGCCGGGTGCGCCAGCATACTCTCCCGCCACGCGCACAACCATCATCTCAATGGTCTCGCGGCCTTCACCAAAGAGCCTGCTGTCCATCCGCTTGCACAGACGACAGCGATCTGGCTGTTCCGAGGTGGCTTTGTTGTGCCTCCATGTCTTCGCCCAATTGCGAGAGGATCGAGAAGAGCTGTCCCAGCCCCGCATTGTCTTGTGTCGGGACGCCCTGCGCCTCTGCGGAAGGAGAGGCACAGACCAGGAAAGTGGAGACCCCCGCGACTAACCTCATTGGGGTCGTCCGATGTCTTCGAAGACGCAGTCCTGCGACAGGTTTGCCGCGAACGATAGCGTGTCCAGGTTGGCCCGCGAGACCATGGGCTTTCCGTCATTGCCAAAGCAAGGCGAAGTCGCGTCCGTGTATCGCTCACAGCCGGCAAGCAGAACAGCGAGACAAATGAGGCCTAGTCGCATGCGATCCTCCAGAAGTCTTGGGTGGTGCGCCAGTCGCGTCCAAGGCGCGCTTCGCCGGACTGTCCGCCCCCCAGAATTGGCAGCAGAGGACCGAGTGCGGAGAGGTCGGCATCAATGAAGACGCTGTCGCTCGCGGACCGGATCAGGGCGATCCGTTGCCCGGCGGTAGGCCGGGTCAGAAGGTCAGCTTCCTTTTCGTTGACCCTCAGGAAATCGTAGTCGGCAGGTGTCGCCCGGTCATTCGGGAACAGGATTTGCGTCGGCACGGTCTCGATGATCGTTTTCCCGACCCGGGCCTCACGCAATTGGCTTGGGTACTGCGTCATCATCACGACGACGCAGTTCATCTTCCGGAGTGTCACAAGCCAGTTCTCAAGGCGGGCCGCGAAATAAGGATCGTCCAGGAGCTTCCAGGCTTCGTCGAGAACGATCACTGTCGGGCGGCGATCCTCAACCAGTCGTTCGATCCGCCGCAATATGTAGGACAAAACGGCCATGCGCTCGGTCGACATGTCGAGGATCTCGGTCATGTCGAACCCGACAACGTCGCCCGCCATATCGAGGGGTGCGCCATCTGACGGTTCGTCAAAGACCCAGCCAAACCGTCCGCCCGGAGCCCACTCGCCAATCCGGGCCTGTAACTCACCTTCATCGTCAAGCGATTGGAACAGGGTCTGAAAGGAGACGAAACGCTGCAACGACGGTCCGGCTTGCGCGTTTTGCGACACCGCGCTCTGGATGTGACGCGATTGCTCTCCCGATAGCTTTCCAGCATGGGCCAGCAGTGTCGCAAGCCAATCCGAGAGCCAGGCACGGCCGCGTTCGTCGGTTTCCGTTTGCAGTGGGTTGAGGCCGGTGGGGATGCCTGCAAGGATCGTATTGTAGCGACCGCCCAAGGCACGAACGGCCATCTCCAGTCCCCGATCCTTGTCAAAGAAGAACAATCGGGCCCCAATCCGTTGCGCCTGGGCTGCCAGAAACGCCGTCGTGAGGGTTTTCCCGCTGCCCGTCCGCCCCAAAACAAGCGTGTGGCCGACCGTGGGTTCCCGGTCCGGAGATCCGGGTTCATGAAAGTTGAAGCCATAGGCAGATGTGCCGGTCGTCGGGAATACTGTCAGGCGTGACCCCCATGGCGTGCTTTTGTCTGAACGGCCCTCGACGCAGCCATGAAGCGCCGAGAAGTCCGCGAAATTTGTGGTGGAGATAGGCGTTTTGCGCGCTCGATATCCGAAGTTTCCGGGCGCTTGTGCAAAGTAGGTCGCCTTGAGCGCCATGTTCTCCCGCACGATCACGGCCATGATTTCCTGGCCCAGGCGTTTGACCTCCGCGGCGGCCTGTTCGAGCGTCTCTTTGTCAGGTGCGTAGACGGCGACGGACAGGTGGTGGTCGCCGAAGGCGATCCGCCCGGCTTCCTGGTCGTCAGCTGCCTCCATCAGCTGATCGCGCAAGGACACGGCGGCATCATCGGCCGCGCGCATTTGACGGACAATCCGCTGGATCCGTTCTGCCATGATGTTGGTCGGGATCGGAGAGAAGGAGTTGGTCAAAACGACATCGAGGGGCAGGTCGAGGCCGTCAAACAGAGAAACATCGGTGAGGGCAGGGTAGCTCTTGATGCTGAAGAGCGCGCCAAAACGTGTGGCACCCGTTGTCGCGCAGGCAATGGTCGCCGTGTCGCCATCGAATGTCGCGCGGCAAGAGCCGAGCGCATAGGCGAGCGGCAGGGGCGCAGCTGGCTGGGCAATTGGAGCGTATTTCCCAGTCAGTAATGTGCTCAGGAACCCGAGCCATTCGCCGGTGCTTTTGTCGAGGTGGGGGGTTTTGAGGTTATTGGAAATGAGCGTTTTGGCGACCCCCAAGAAGCCGTGCAGGGGGCCCTGGCCGCCCAAGCGCCGGTGGTGGTGGCCGGATCAAACTCGCCGCGCTCGAAAAGCT
>CAZCDY010000170.1:0-2710 GCA_964497145.1 uncultured Gammaproteobacteria bacterium | reverse complement strand
CCAGTCAGTAGTGTGCTCAGGAACCCGAGCCATTCACCGGTGTTCCTGTCGAGCCGCACCGGTTTGGCAGAGCCAAGAGCGGTTTCAAAGAACCCCGTCACTTCGTTCAGTTCCCGCGCGCGGGCGGCACGGTCCTTCATCCATGTGCGCTTGGCAAACGCGTTGAGCAGCGGGATCCGTGCGCCGATTTCCGGTCGCCGGAGAATGCTTAGGTAGAGCTGCGACTTCTTGGGCGCGAGATCGGAGATATGTGCCTGCCACCGCTGATCGATTTCGGCCGCAAAGCCGTCGTCGTCCACGGGGGTTAGCGCCACGTCTTGCGGGACAAAGATGCGATGCACGTAAAAGCCATAAAGGTTTCCGGTCTGGGCAATAACGGCTGCAACAGCGCGTTTCATCGCGTCGAGATCGGCATCTGGTGTTGTAGACGACGCAAGACCATCAAGGCGCAGGGTTGCCATCAGATCGCCCTCGCGCAGAACCATGATGTTCGATCCGGCAAAGCTGACGAAAGGCAGATGTTCGGCGAGATGGCTTTCGCGTGCCAAAGCCGCCCCGCTGACCTCGAAGAGCGCTGCACTTGGTTTTGCATATCCGACACCGTCAAGCGCCATAGCTGTCTCCCCCGTGCAGGGATCGGTTCCGCGTTCCCCGCACCGCCCCATAGGAAACGCGCAGCACCTCGAAGAAATGCGGCTCCTTGTCGGCGACAAACCAAAGCACCGGATAGGCGAGGAATCCGACAAGGAAGAAGATCAGAGACTTCGTCCAGATGAACGGCAGGACCACGCCAAGTGACAGCACCACAAGGTAACCCACCGGAAGACCGAGATACTTTGGCGGGCGTGCGAGCCCAAGGAAAAGGGGAGAGCGTTCGGCCATCAGGTGAACCCGTCAACGATGGTGCCCGCCGAGAAGATCAGCACGATCCCAATGACAACGGAGGCAAACCACCCCCAGTTGAGCCGCCCCATCATGCACATGAAGCCGGTTCCGATGACCGCAAGCGTCGCGACAGCGATCCCGATCGGACCGGTCAAAGCGGCCTCTACCGTCTCGAGCATGGTCTGAATTGGCGAGAGGTCCTGGGCGAGGGCAGGGGTGGCCCACAGCAGCACGGCTCCGATCACAGGAGGCAGAAATCCTGGTGGCAGTCTTCGCATGGGCTTCCCTCGTTTCTTGTGTCCTATTTGAGGCCCAGTACGACGGCTGGGCGCCTTTGGTCGCGCGCCGTCGTGCCAGGCATGTTTTGGAGCGGAGTGTTAGAGAGCCGCGCGCGGATTCGGTGGACGCGCGCGATGTAATTTCGTGTCTCAGGGAATGGTGGCACGCCGCCATATTCCTCAACGCGGTGGGGTCCGGCGTTGTAGGCAGCAAGTGCAAGGTCGATGTCTTCGAAAGCGGCAAGTTGCGCCAGAAGATATCGCGCCGATCCGTCGAGGTTTTGTGCGATATCGGCTCTGTCGACGCCGAGGTCCCGTGCCGTCGCGGGCATGAGTTGTCCCAACCCGTAAGCGCCCTTTGCGCTTCTGGCAGTCGGTCGGTAGGCGCTTTCCGCTTCGATTAGTGCGCAGAACAAGGCCATCCAGTCGTCAGGACCGAGACCCATAGCCCTGACCGCTTCGTTGCCTTCGTGCCTTGTGGCGGTCTGTCTGATCGCCTCAAGAATGTCGCTCTGCGGCGTGGCCGCGAAGCTTCGAGCGTCTCCTAGAGGTGCCTCTTCGTCGGCTCGGCCGTGGAATGTCCAGCCGTCAGTTGTCCGGACGCTGCCGTCCCGACCGAAGATCATCACCTCCGCCGACAGCATCGAAGGTAATAGCGTAGTCGAGGTCAAAACAAAGAGCGCGGCCGTCACCGAATTCACGGTGATGTTTGAAGAGGCCTGGCCAGATGTTGAAGAGGCGGGGTTCAGGACCATGTGGGCCGAACCGTGTCGAGACCAGGATCGCCTCGGGCTCTCCTGCACGGAGGTAGACACACTGATAGCGGGGCTTCCCATCGTCCGTGAACTCGACAAGCTCGTACCGACAGCGGAAGTCGACTCCCGACCCGATGAGGTCTTTCACCCCATCAATGGTAATCAAAATCTGGTCTCTTGCGATCGGCACCGGGCTCCCCCACTGGGAGCCCTTCTACAATCGGCAGCATTCCGCAGAAAGGCATTACTCTGCAATATGAAATATTGCACAATGTGTAATTTGAGCGAGAATTGGCCTAGAGACTCAATGGAGGCCGATATGAAACTTGCTCGAACAGGTGCGCTGGCCGTGGCCGCGGGGTTAGCGTTCGGTGCGCAGGACGCGCGCGCCTACGACATGGACTGCGCCATCATGCTCTGCATGGCTGGCGGGTTTCCCTCAAGTGCTGTGTGTTCAGCAGCCTATGCCGAGATGATCCGGCGTATCACGCCTTGGCCGAGCAGGCCGCCTTTCGGGGTTTGCACCTACGCTGCCGTTCCCGTTGCTTTGGGAGGTCCAGGCGGAAGCGCGGCGTTGGATATTTCGACACCGGAGTATTCCTGGCTGCGCCGGACCCGCGTTCTCTGGTGGAGGGGTCGCTCCTATGAACCGCGGGATGAACCTCGTCAGTGGGACTGGTCGGTCCGATCATGCGATCATGAAAATCAGAACTGCCACTATATCGTCCGGGTCTATGGGTCTCATACGCCCTGGCCGGCGTCCTTCACCTCTGAGAATGGCCAGAACCTCCC
>CAZCDY010000169.1:0-7539 GCA_964497145.1 uncultured Gammaproteobacteria bacterium | reverse complement strand
GTCCCAGGTTACGCTCGCGGATGCGAGTAGTGAACTGGCCCGTTTCGGGCTGGCGGGGGACTGTGCGGAGGCGCTGCTCCCGTTCGCGCCGGCGGCTGACAAGGCCAGCCGGACCCACGAAGAACTCACCGTGATTCGGCTGCCCGGCGACCGACCGCGCTTCGAGGTGGTGGGGCCGCCCGATGTGCTGGCTGGACTCTGGCCGCAGATACTGACCCGCGCCGAACAGACCGGGGCCGGATTCTGGTCCCTAATGGACATCCGTGCGGGCATTCCCAACGTGTTCGAGGACACGGTCGAGGCGTTCGTGCCGCAAATGGCCAATCTGCAGCTGGTCGGCGGGGTGAGTTTCACCAAAGGCTGTTATACCGGGCAGGAAGTGGTGGCACGCATGCAATACCTGGGCAAACTCAAACGTCGCATGTATCGCGCAAGTATCGATGCCGGACAACCGCCGGCGCGCGGTGCCGAGGTGTTCTCACCCAGCAGCGAATCCGGTCAGGGTGCCGGACGAATCGTCGATGCGGCGGCATCGCCCGACGGTGGTTATGAAGTGCTTGCCGTGCTGCAGATCAGTAGCGCCGATGCCGATGATCTGCGTCTTGGCGATGCAGACGGCCCGGCGCTGAAAATGCTGGAGCTCCCGTATCGATATGAGCAAACTGGGGACTGACGTTCCCTCAAGTTTTGCCCGTCGGGCCCGCAGTAATGGTTACCCCCCAAACTGCAGCCGGGAGCACCATGCTCAACGCCACAAGAAGTACTGATCTGGCAGACGAGATTCGCGCCGAGATCGAAAGCAACCTGATTCAGCTACCCACGCTTCCCGAGGTCGCGTTGAAGGTGCGCGAAGCGGTAGAGAGTGACGGCGCCGATGCCGCCACGATTGCCGGGATGGTCGCCAACGATGCCGCACTCTCTGCGCGTCTCCTGCAGGTTGCCAACAGCCCGCTCTACCGTGGCAGGGTCGAGATCGATTCCATCCAGCAGGCGATAACGCGTCTCGGGGTAAAGATGGTACGCAGCCTGGTGGTCAGCCTGGCGATGAAACAGATATTTCAGGCCACCTCGGATACCCTGGACCAGCAGTTCCGCAAGATATGGGACACCAGCCTGCAGGTCGCCGCGATCAGTCGCGTACTGGCCGGTGGCGTACCTGAGCTGGAAAACGAACAGGCCATGCTGGGCGGCCTGATCCACAATATCGGTGCCCTGCCCATCCTTACCAAGATGGATGAGCAGTACGGCTTCAACGCCGACGAGGCGCTCGTCACCAGTCTTATCGAGGAACTTTCCCCGGCCATCGGCATGCGGATTCTTCGACATTGGAACTTCGCCGACTCGCTGGCAAACATCCCCGAGGCCTGCATCGATCTCGACTATGACCCGGGCCCCGTCCCGACCTATGCAGATATCGTTCTCGTTGCGAGGCTGCAGAATCTCTCTTCCAGGGGCGGCCCAGAAGCCGAGGCAGACTGGTCGCATGTTGCCGCATTTGCCAAGGTCGGCATGGATCCGGAGGTAGAGATCGTCAACATGGAAGGACCGGCGGAAGAGATCGCCGAGGTACGGGGCATGCTGGGAGGCTGAAAACGGGTCCGAATGGCCCTTTCGCCCTCTCGGCAGCTGGTGGCATCTGTATCGACTGTTCCGCCGGATTCGCCCAATCCTGGTGCACACCCGCAATATCGGCTGCCTCGAGGCCCAGATCCCCGCGTGGCTGGCCGGCGTCCCCTGCCGCGTGCATGGCGAACATGGCTGGGACGTCAGCGACCCTGATGGCAGCAACCGCAAGTATCAGTGGCTGCGCCGTCTGCATAGCCCACTGGTGCATCGCTTCATCGCATTGTCGAAGGAGCTTGAAGACTATCTGCTGCGTCAGGTCCGAATCAGCCCCGGCAAGCTCAGCCGGATTTACAACGGGGTCGACAACCACCACTTCCATCCGGGTGACAGTGATGTACTGCCGCCCGTTTTTGCCGACAGTGACAGCGTCGTGTTTGGCACGGTCGGACGCATGCACGGCGTGAAAGACCAGGTGACTCTGGCCCGGGCCTTCATCCAGTTGTGCCGACAACGCCCCAAGCTGGCCGCACGCCTGGTGCTGTTGGGCGACGGTCCGCTCCGTGAGACCTGTGTGCAGCTGTTCGCGGATGCCGGCCTGTCGGAACGGACCTGGCTGCCCGGCAGCCGGGACGACGTGGCCGACATCATGCGCGCATTCGACGTTTTCGTGCTGCCGTCACAGGCCGAGGGTATATCCAATACGATTCTGGAGGCGATGGCCTGTGGCCTGCCGGTGATCGCAACCGCTGTCGGCGGAAACGCTGAGCTGGTCGATACGGGCCACACCGGCACACTGGTACCGAGAGACAACCCAGAGGCGCTGGCCGCACAGATGGCGATCTATGGCGATAATCCGCAGCTGCGTCGGCAGCAGGGTGAAAACGGCTGCAATCGCATCGCCGAGCGATTTAGCATGGCGCAGATGTTGTCCGCCTACAGCGGCGTATACGACCAACTCATGGAGCAGCGCGGCATCGCGCATTGAACAAGCATGTGTGGCATTACCGGACTCTTTGATACACGCGGCGAAGGAACCCCGGATGCGGACCTTATCACCCGCATGACCGACGCGATCAGCCACCGCGGGCCAGACGAATCCGGGCATCATTTTGAACCCGGCCTGGCGCTCGGGCATCGCCGTTTGTCGATCATCGATATCGCCAGCGGACAACAGCCACTGTTCAACGATGACCGTTCGGTAGCCATCGTATTCAATGGCGAAATCTATAACTTCGCCCAGCTGAGGCCCGAACTGGAGGCGCTCGGATATCCTTTCCGTACTCACTCCGATACCGAGGTGATTCTGCATGCCTGGGAGGCCTGGGGCCCCGAGTGCGTCAAGCGGCTGCGCGGCATGTTCGCATTTGCGATCTGGGATCAAAAACGGCGCCACCTGTTCCTCGCGCGGGACAGACTGGGCATCAAACCGCTGTATTACGCCCTGTTGCCGAACGGCCACTTTGTATTCGGTTCCGAACTGAAGGCGCTGCTGCCACACCCGCGCCTGCCCCGGCAACGGGACCCCAGGGCGATCGAGGAGTACTTTGCCTACGGCTATATCCCTGAGCCAAGGACCATCTTCGAGGGCGTCCACAAACTCGCCCCCGGCCATACCCTGTTGATCGAAAAAGGCCAGAAGTCGCTGCCCCGCCCCAGCCAATACTGGGACATTCCGTTCGCTGGCAATGATACGGATACCCAGGCTGATGCCGAGATCCAGCTGATCGAGCGCCTGCGCGAGGCGGTGGATATCCGACTGGTCTCCGAGGTCCCGCTGGGCGCCTTCCTTTCCGGGGGGGTCGATTCGAGTGCGATTGTCGCCATGATGGCCGGCCTGAGCGATCAACCCGTCAAAACCTGCGCGATCGGCTTTGATGTCCCCGAATACGACGAAACGGCCTATGCACTCAAGGTTGCAGAACGTTACCGGACCGACCACCGGACCGACACGGTGAAGCCGGACGACTACGACCTGGTCGACAAAATGGGCTGGTTGTACGACGAGCCGTTTGCCGACAGCTCGGCAATGCCCACCTATCGTGTCTGCGAGGCAGCCCGCAAACGGGTCACGGTCGCGCTCTCAGGTGACGGTGGCGATGAGAACCTCGCGGGCTATCGCCGCTATCGGATGCACATGGCCGAAGAGCAGCTGCGCAGCCGTCTGCCGTTGGGCCTGCGCAAAGCGGTATTCGGGCCGCTGGGCGGCCTCTACCCGAAAGCGGACTGGGCACCACGTTTCCTGCGCGCAAAAACAACATTCCAGTCGCTCGCACGCGACAGCGTCTCGGCCTGGTTCCACAGCGTCTCGCGCATGACCGACGGTCAAAGGCAGACGCTGTTCAGCCCGGCCCTCCGATCTGAGCTTGGTGACTACAATGCGGTGCAGGTCCTGCGCCAACATGCTGCACGCGCACCGACCGACCACCCGCTCTCTCTGGTCCAGTATCTCGATCTGAAGACTTTCCTGGTGAGCATCCTGCACAAAGTGGATCGAGCCAGCATGGCCCACTCGCTGGAAGTCCGCGTACCCCTGCTCGACCACCAGCTGGTGGAATGGATGTCCGGTCTCAGGCCTGAGTGGAAGCTGTCCGGGGCCGATGGCAAGCACCTGTTCAAACGTGCGCTCAAGCCCTACCTGCCGGACGAGATCATGTACCGGCCCAAGCAGGGTTTTTCCATACCCCTGGCCGAGTGGTTCCGCGGCCCGTTGCGAGAGAAATACCGCCGCGAGGTGCTCGGTGAAGCGATGGCCGACAGCGGACTTTTCAACACCGATTACCTGCACCGGTTGCAGCAGCAGCACGACAGCGGCAGGCGCGACAACAGCACAGTGATGTGGGAACTCCTGATGTTTGCCCTGAGCGACAGACACCTGGGCAGGCAGCGGTAACCACTGAAAAAAAGCCCCGCAGGAGCGGGGCCTTTTTCTATTCGTGGATCACGGCCTTCAGTCCTTCAAAGCGGCCTGTGCGGCAGCCAGCCTAGCCACCGGGACACGAGGTCCGGAGCAAGACACATAGTCGAGCCCCGCCTTGTGACAGAAGGCGATTGACGACGGGTGACCCCCGTGTTCGCCGCATATACCGACAGACAGACCGGGTTTGGACTGTCTACCCCACTGAATCGCCAGCTCCATCAACTTGCCGACACCCTTGATATCCAGGACCTCGAATGGGTTGTCCTGGAGGATGTTGCTCTTGTTGTACATCGGCAGGAACTTGTTCTCCGCATCCTCGCGCGAGAACGAGAAGACCGCCTGGGTAAGGTCGTTGGTACCGAAGGAGAAGAATTCCGCCTCTTCGGCAAGGCGTTCGGCACGCATGCAGGCCCGTACCACCTCGATCATGGTACCGAAGCGGCAGCTCAGTTTCTGTCCGCTTTTCGCCTCCACGTCTGCACGGATCTTATCGACATACCCCTTTATCCAGCGCAGTTCTGCGGCGGTACACACCTGCGGCACCATCATCTGCGGTTTAACATCCAGCCCCTTGGCCACACACTCGGCCTCGGCCTCCAGAATGGCCCGAATCTGCATGCTGTAGATCTCGGGGAAGGTGATACCCAGGCGCACGCCACGGTGCCCGAGCATCGGGTTTACCTCGGTCAGGTCGCGCACCTTGTGCAGCATCTGTTGCTTCTTGCTGATTGCCTTCTGGACCATGTCCGGGCTCACGATCTGTTTCACTGCATCCCTGTCCAGACCAGCGAGATCGTCCAACAGCATCATGGAGCCGGTCAGCACCTCCATCCCGCGCGCGGAATCACGCAGATGCATCAGTTGCTCGATGTCGTTAAGCAGCTGACGTTCCGTAGGAAGGAACTCGTGGATAGGCGGGTCCAGGAGACGAATGGTGACCGGATACGGCGCCATGGTCTCAAACAGGCCGCGAAAATCTGCGCGCTGCATGGGCAGCAGCTTGTCCAGTGCCACCTGGCGCTGCGCCTCGTCATCGGCCACGATCATCTCGATGACCACGGGCAGGCGCTCGACCGCATTGAACATGCGTTCTGTGCGACACAGCCCGACCCCACGTGCGCCGAATTTGAGTGCGCGAGCCGCGTCGCCCGGGGTGTCCGCATTCGCCATCACCCGAAGCTGGGCGGCATCATCCGCCCACTGCAGCAACGTCTTGAGTTCGTCCGAGAACTCCGGCTCAACCATGGCCACCTCACCCAGATAGACATTGCCGCTGGAGCCGTCGATTGTGATCATGTCACCTTCGCGGATCAGCTGATTGCCCACATTGGCCTCGCGACGCTGCACATCGACAGCGATGCCCTCGGCACCGGCCACACAGGGCTTGCCCATACCGCGGGCGACCACAGCGGCGTGTGAGGTCTTGCCGCCACGGCTGGTCAGGATGCCCTGCGCGGCGAAAAAGCCGTGGATATCCTCGGGCTTGGTCTCTTCGCGCACCAGGATCACCGGACGCCCCATATCGTTGCCCTGTATCTCGGCGCGATCGGCATCGAAAACCGCATAGCCGGAGGCCGCTCCGGGTGATGCCGGCAGGCCCTGGGCGATAGGTTCACCCTTGAAATCCGGACTGAGGCGCGGGTACAGCATCTGCTCGAGGTACATGGGGTCGATACGCAGCAGTGCCTGCTCCTTGCTGAGCAGGCCAGACGTCACCATCTCGACCGAGGTGCGGACCATGCCCACAGCGTTCATTTTGCCATTGCGGGTCTGCAAGCAATAGAGCACACCGCGTTCGATGGTGAACTCGAAGTCCTGGACCTCTTTGTAATGCGCCTCCAGCTTGTCACGCAGCTGATCCAGCTGACGTGCCATCTCCGGCATCTCCTCGGCCAGCTGGTGGATCGGCTTGGGTGTGCGGATACCTGCGACCACGTCCTCACCCTGCGCGTTTACCAGGTACTCGCCGTATAGCTTGTCTTCACCGGTACCCGGGTTACGCGTAAAGGCCACCCCGGTCGCCGAGTCATCACCGCGGTTGCCGAACACCATGGTGCAGATATTGACGGCAGTGCCGTTGGCCATGTCCGGCGTGATCTTGAACTGGGCGCGATAATCGATCGCACGCTTGCCCATCCAGGAGCCGAACACCGCCTTGATGGCGATCTCGAGCTGCTCGAAGGGGTCTTCCGGGAAGGCGCGCCCGGTCTGTTCCTTGAACACCCGGAGGAAACGTTCGCTGATCTGTTTGAGATCGTCCGCCGACAGACCGACATCCTCGGTCACATGGGCCGCCTGCTTGACCGCCTGGAACTCGGCGTCAAACGCCTCGTCCGGCACCCCCATGGCAACCTTGCCGAACAGCTGAATGAAGCGTCGGTAGGCATCGTAGCCAAAGCGTGCGTCACCGGTCTGGCTGATCTCGCCCTCCAGAGTCTCGGCATTCAGACCGAGATTGAGGATGGTGTCCATCATGCCGGGCATCGACATTGCCGAACCGCTGCGCACCGAGACCAACAGCGGGTTGTCTGGGTTGCCGAAGCCCTTACCGGTTTCCTTCTCAACCAGTGCCATGTGCTCGCGCACCTGACTCATCATGTCTGCAGGGACGGATTTGCTACCCGATTCCAGATAGTGCAGGCAGGCCTGGGTGGTGATCACAAAACCTGGCGGGACATTGAGTCCGATCTGTGTCATTTCACACAGATTGGCGCCCTTGCCACCCAGCAGTTGTTTGTTGCTGCCATCGCCTTCCGAAAAAGCGTAAACCCATTTCTGACTGCCCGAATCCGTACTCACTAAGCTGCCTTCCTTTCGTTGAATCGAAGTTGTTGCCAAAGCGCGTATTCTGGCACGCTTTTGATGTCTTTATGATGACTAATACTTATGCACTGATAGCGTGCGATGGCGCCTGCATTTGCACCGAACTGGGTCGCAAAAAGCGCTCTTGCCGTTGGCATGGGCCGGCTGGATCAGGCTCGGGCGCTGGCACGATTCCTGACTGGCGTCTCAGCCAACAGCCTGTGTTTGACGACGGCAGTTTGAAGTCAGCAGCC
>CAZCDY010000168.1:0-7615 GCA_964497145.1 uncultured Gammaproteobacteria bacterium | reverse complement strand
TGACGGAAGCGGCCCTGCTTGCCCTTGATCATGTCGGCCAGCGACTTCAACGGGCGCTTGTTGGTGCCGGTGATCGCACGGCCGCGGCGGCCGTTGTCGAGCAGCGCATCGACCGACTCCTGCAGCATGCGCTTCTCGTTGCGCACGATGATATCCGGCGCATTGAGGTCCAGCAGTCGTTTCAGACGGTTGTTACGGTTGATCACGCGTCGATAAAGATCGTTCAGATCCGAGGTCGCAAAACGACCACCATCGAGCGGCACCAGCGGACGCAGTTCCGGCGGAAGAACCGGCAGCACGGTCAGAATCATCCACTCGGGACGGTTGCCGGAAACCTGCAGCGACTCCAGCAGTTTCAGGCGCTTGGCAATCTTCTTGATCTTGGTCTCGGAGTTGGTCGCCTCGACCTCTTCACGCATGCGCGTGATCTCTTTGGCGATATCCATGGTGCGCAACAGCTCGTAGACTGCTTCGGCTCCCATGCGCGCATCGAACTCATCGCCGTTCTCTTCGACCGCCTCGAGATACTGCTCGTCGGTCAGCAGCTGGAAACGCTCGAGCGGGGTCATACCCGGGTCGATGACCACGTACGACTCGAAATACAGCACGCGCTCGATGTCGCGCAGGGTGATGTCGAGCAGCAGGCCGATACGTGACGGCAGCGATTTGAGATACCAGATATGTGCGACCGGGCTGGCCAGCTCGATATGGCCCATGCGCTCACGGCGCACCTTGGCCAGGGTGACCTCTACGCCACACTTCTCACACACTACGCCGCGATGCTTGAGGCGCTTGTACTTGCCGCACAGGCACTCATAGTCGCTGATCGGGCCGAATATCTTGGCGCAGAACAGCCCCTCCCGCTCCGGCTTGAAGGTACGATAGTTAATGGTCTCGGGCTTCTTGACTTCGCCGTACGACCAGGAGCGGATCATTTGGGGCGATGCCAGGCCTATGCGGATGGCATCGAATTCCTCGTTCTGACCCTGTGCCTTCAGAATCTTCAGAAGATCTTTCATTAATCCTGCTCCAGTTCAATGTTGATGCCGAGCGAGCGTATTTCTTTCACCAGCACGTTGAAGGACTCCGGCATGCCGGGCTCCATGCGGTGATCGCCGTCGACGATGTTCTTGTACATGCGGGTACGACCGTTCACGTCATCTGACTTGACGGTCAGCATTTCCTGCAGGGTGTACGCAGCACCGTAGGCCTCCAGGGCCCAGACTTCCATCTCCCCGAAGCGCTGACCACCGAACTGCGCCTTACCACCCAGCGGCTGCTGCGTGACCAGGCTGTACGGGCCCGTGGATCGGGCATGCATCTTGTCATCAACCAGGTGGTTGAGTTTGATCATGTACATATAACCCACGGTGACGCGGCGCTCGAAGGCCTCACCGGTGCGACCGTCATAAAGCTGGGTCTGACCGTCCGGGTCCTCTTCGGCGAGTTCCAGCATGTAGCGGATCTCATCTTCGTGCGCACCATCGAATACCGGCGTTGCCGTCGGCACGCCACCGCGCAGATTGTTGGCCATGGCAAACACCTCATCGTCGTTCAGACTGTTGAGGTCTTCCTTCTTGCCGCTGGTGTTGTAGACCTGATCGAGAAAATCGCGCAGTTCCTTGGCCTTGACCTGCGCATCCAGCATGCGGCCGATGCGCTCGCCCACACCCTTGGCGGCAAAGCCCAGATGGGTCTCGAGGATCTGGCCGATGTTCATGCGCGAAGGCACACCGAGCGGGTTGAGCACGATGTCGACGGGACGGCCACGCTCGTCGAAGGGCATGTCCTCGATCGGAACGATCATCGAGATAACACCCTTGTTACCGTGGCGACCGGCCATCTTGTCTCCGGGCTGGATACGACGCTTCACGGCGACGTAGACCTTGACCATCTTGAGTACGCCCGGCGCGAGGTCGTCACCGGAGGTCAGCTTGCGCTTCTTCTCTTCGTAACGCTCACGGAAATCGTCGCGCAACTGCGAGATCTGGGCGGCAATGGCCTCGAGCTGGGCTGCAGACTCTTCGTTCTTGAGACGGATCTCCAGCCACTGGTCACGCTCGATCTCGGTCAGATACGCTTTGGTGATCTTGGAGCCGGCCTTGAGCCTGTTCGGGCCACCTTCGACGACCTTGCCCATCAGCATCTTCTCGACGCGATCGAAGGTGTCTTCCTCCATGATTCGCAGCTGGTCGTTCATGTCCTTGCGGACCATGGCCAGCTCGGCCTCTTCGATCTGCAGCGCCCGGGCGTCCTTCTCCACGCCGTCGCGGGTAAACACCTGGACATCGATAACCGTACCGGACATGCCGGATGAAACCCGTAGCGAGGTGTCTTTAACGTCGGACGCCTTCTCACCAAAGATAGCGCGCAGCAGTTTCTCCTCCGGGGTCAGCTGGGTCTCACCCTTCGGCGTGACCTTGCCAACCAGGATGTCGCCCTCGCGCACCTCGGCGCCGACGTACACGATGCCGGACTCGTCCAGCTTGGCCAGTGCGGCCTCGCCCACGTTCGGAATATCACCCGTAATCTCTTCCGAGCCCAGCTTGGTGTCGCGGGCCATGCAGGTCATCTCTTCGATGTGGATCGTGGTGAAACGATCCTCCTTGACGACCTGCTCGGAGATGAGGATCGAATCCTCGAAGTTGTAGCCGTTCCACGGCATGAACGCGACGCGCAGGTTCTGACCCAGCGCCAGCTCACCCATATCGGTCGAAGGACCATCCGCCAGCACGTCGCCGCGCGCGATCTCGTCACCGACCAGCACCAACGGACGCTGATTGATGCAGGTGTTCTGGTTGGACCGCGTGTACTTGGTCAGGTTGTAGATATCGACACCCGGTTCCCCGGGCACCGTCTCGTCATCGTTGACACGGACCACGATGCGCGCCGCATCGACCGATTCGATCGCACCGCCACGCTTGGCCACCACCGTCACGCCCGAGTCGACCGCGACGGTACGCTCCATGCCGGTCCCGACCAGCGGCTTTTCGGCACGCAGGGTCGGCACTGCCTGACGCTGCATGTTCGAACCCATGAGCGCACGGTTGGCATCATCGTGCTCGAGGAACGGGATCATCGAGGCCGCAACCGATACGATCTGCTTCGGTGACACGTCCATGTATTCGATCTTGTCCGGCGTCGACAGGGTGAATTCGTTCTGGTGACGGCAGGAGATAAGGTCATCGACCAGCCTGCCCTTTTCATCCAGTCCCGCATTCGCCTGCGCGATCACGAAACGTCCTTCCTCGATCGCAGACAGATAGTCGATCTGATCAATCACATGGCCGTTCTCAACCTTGCGGTACGGGGTCTCGAGGAAACCGTACTTGTTGGTACGGGCGTAGACCGCCAGCGAGTTGATCAGGCCGATGTTCGGGCCTTCCGGGGTCTCGATCGGACACACGCGACCATAGTGGGTCGGGTGCACGTCGCGGACCTCAAAACCCGCGCGCTCACGGGCCAGACCGCCCGGACCCAGTGCCGACACGCGACGCTTGTGGGTAACCTCCGACAGCGGGTTGTTCTGATCCATGAACTGCGACAGCTGCGAGGAGCCAAAGAATTCCTTGATCGCCGCCGAAACCGGCTTGGCGTTGATCATCTCCTGCGGCATCAGGCCTTCGGACTCAGCCAGGGTCAGGCGCTCCTTGACGGCACGCTCGACACGCACCAGGCCGACCCGGAACTGGTTCTCGGCCATCTCGCCGACACAACGCACCCGGCGGTTGCCCAGGTGGTCGATATCATCGACGACGCCATTGCCATTGCGGATATCGACCAGGGTCCTGAGCGCATCGACAATATCCGAGGTTTCGCCCAGCTGCCCAACCAGACCTTTGGAGGTCTCGTCATCACGCGCACCGAAGTACTTGTGGTCATACAGGATGCCCACGCCTTCCGCCTCATCGCGCCCGAGACGTCGGTTGAACTTCATGCGGCCCACGGCCGACAGGTCATAGCGATCGTCGGTGAAGAACAGGTTGTGGAACAGGTTCTGCGCCGCTTCCTTGGTCGGCGGCTCGCCCGGGCGCATCATGCGGTAGATCTCGACCATGGCCTCGAGGGCATTGGTGGTCGGATCGATACGCAGGGTGTCCGAGATGAAGGGGCCATGATCCAGATCGTTGGTGAACAGGGTCTGGATCTGCTTGACGCCCTTGTCAGCCAGCTGCTCGCTCAGTTCCTCTGTGATCTCGTCATTGGCCTTGGCCAGCAATTCGCCGGTCTCGGCATCGACCACATCGTGGGCGAGGGTCCGACCTACGAGAAAATCATTCGGCACCTCGAGCTTCCTGACACCAGCCTCTTCAAGCTCCTTGATGTGGCGCGCGGTGATCCGCTTGCCAGCCTCAACGATGACCTTTCTGCCGGCCTTGATATCGAAGCCGGCAGTATCGCCGCGCAGGCGCGAGGGGACCAGAGCCAACTCGATCTTTTTCTTGCCGATCTGGAAGCTGTCCTTCTCGAAGAACATGTCCAGGATCTCGCCGGTCTCATAGCCGAGGGCGCGCAGCAGGATGGTGGCCGGCAGTTTGCGCCTGCGGTCGATACGCACGAACACCGAGTCTTTCGGATCAAACTCGAAATCCAGCCAGGACCCGCGATAAGGGATCACGCGCGCGGAAAACAGCAGTTTTCCGGACGAGTGCGTCTTGCCCTTGTCGTGATCAAAAAACACGCCGGGCGAACGGTGCAACTGCGACACGATGACGCGCTCGGTGCCGTTGATGATGAAGGTGCCGTTGTCCGTCATGAGCGGCAGTTCGCCCATGTAGATTTCCTGCTCCTTGATGTCTTTTACCTGCTTGGCGCCGGCGGGGGCGTCTTTGTCATAAATGACCAGACGGACCAGCACGCGCAAAGGCGCTGCAAAGGTGGCACCACGCAACTGACACTCGCGCTCGTCGAATACGGGCTCACCCAGGCGGTAATGCACGTACTCCAGCGCTGCGCTGCCAGAGTAGCTGACGATCGGAAACACCGACTTGAAAGCGGCATGCAATCCGAGGCTATCGCGCGCATCCGGCTGGGTATCAGCCTGCAGAAATCCCTTGTAAGACTCGATCTGCGTAGCCAGCAGAAAGGGCACCTCGAGAATACTCGAGCGCCGGCCGAAGTCTTTGCGGATACGTTTCTTCTCGGTAAACGAATAGGCCATGCGTGCCTTCCCTCGACTAAATTCTGTGCGGAATGGCCAGCAATACGCGCGACATTCCACGCACCATGCTGGATCCCTTGTGGCTGACCACCTCTGTCAGGCAGTCAGATAAAAAGCCCGCGAACAGTATCCGCAGACCTTTCGAACTCTGAAAAAACGCAAACAGGAAAGGGCCGGCGGCTCGAAGGCCACCAGCCCAACCCTGATTGCGCTCAACGCTACCAAGCTTGATTACTTGAGCTCGACAGTAGCGCCAGCCTCTTCCAAGGTCTTTTTGGCCTCTTCGGCCTCTTCTTTCGCAGCGGCTTCCTTGAGGGTGCTAGGCGCACTCTCGACGGCGTCCTTTGCTTCCTTCAGGCCCAGGCCAGTGAGGGCACGGACCGCCTTGATGACGGCAACCTTGTTCTCGCCGAAACCGGTAAGAACAACGTCAAACTCGGTCTGCTCTTCAGCCGCGGCACCGGCTTCAGCACCGGCAGCGGGGCCGGCAACTGCGACCGCAGCTGCAGCGGTAACACCGAACTTCTCTTCCATAGCGGAGATCAGCTCAACAACTTCCATGACCGACATGGCGGCAATGGCTTCAAGGATATCTTCTTTAGACATCGTAAAACTCCAAAAAATGCTTTAGCACAAAAGGTTAATGAAACTGCCCTCAGGCAGCCTCTTTGGCGTCGCGAATTGCTGCAACCGTGCGTACAAGTTTGCCCGGCACCTCGTTCATGGTCTGAGCAAGCTTCTGAACCGGTGCTTTCATCACCGACATCAGCATGCTGATCGCCTGATCGTAGGTAGGCATCTTTGCCAAGGTCTCGAGCTCGGAAGCCCCGAGCATCTGACCGCCGATGGACACCAGCGTGACCTTCAGCGCACCATTTTCCTTGGCAAAGTCCTTGATAACACGAGCAGCTGCACCCGGGTCTTCCTGCGAGAAGGCCAGAACCAGCGGACCGGTCAGACCATCTGCCATGCATTCGAACTCGGTATCCTTTACCGCGCGACGGGCGAGCGTATTCTTGACCACCCGCAGGTACACGCCGTTATTGCGCGCCTGAACGCGCAACGCCGTCATGTCTTCCACGGAAATGCCACGATACTCAGCCGCAACAGCAGAAAAGGCCGTGCTTGCCACTTCAGCAACTTCGGCGACGATGGCTTGCTTTTGCTCAAAATTGAGTGCCAAAGTCGTCACCTCCCGACAACGTGGGACTTTCGTCCCGATTAACACCTGAGGTCCGAAGACCCCACCCATTCGGTGCCCGTTACCAGGAGATTCCTGATTCCGGAGCGCCATCTGCGCAGGCGGTTATTAAGTCACCCCGTGGTGACGCCTGCGGTCTTTGACGGCAACCGGCAACTGTATCGACACACAGCGCCGGCGCCCCCAATTCTTCGCGCGAGCCGGGGGCGAATCCGCCCGACTCACAACATTCTTTAGGCGATCTCGAGACTGGCCTGATCCAGCGCGAGCCCAGGACCCATGGTCGAAGACACCGTAACCCGCTGCACATAGATGCCCTTTGCCGCACTTGGCTTGAGCTTCTTGAGATCATTGATCAGCGCCTCGAGGTTCTGCTTCAGCGCAACCGGCTCGAAGCCCACATTTCCGATCGAGGCGTGGATAATGCCGCCCTTGTCGGTACGGAAACGTGCCTGGCCGGCCTTGGCGTTCTTGACCGCCTGTCCGACATCCGGAGTCACGGTACCCACCTTGGGATTAGGCATGAGGCCACGCGGACCCAGGATCTGGCCCAACTGGCCGACCACACGCATGGCGTCAGGCGCGGCAATGACCACATCAAAATCCATATTGCCAGCCTTCACCTCTGCGGCGAGGTCGTCCATACCGACCTTCTCCGCACCCGCCTCGGCCGCCGCTTCAGCGGCCGGGCCCTGGGCAAAAACCGCCACACGGACGCTTTTGCCGCTTCCATTCGGCAACAGGCAGGATCCACGCACGACCTGGTCGGATTTACGCGGGTCGACGCCGAGGTTGATCGCCACATCGATGGACTCCGTGAATTTCACCGTCGCCAGTTCTTTCACCAGCGCGAAGGCCTCGTCAGCGGCATACAGCTTCTGTGCATCGACCTTTTCACGGATTGCCTTTTGGCGTTTCGTCAGCTTGGCCATTACTCGACCCCCTCAACATTCAGACCCATGCTTCGCGCGGAGCCTGCGATGGTACGTACCGCCGCATCCATATCCGCAGCCGTGAGATCCGGCTCTTTCATCTTGGCGACTTCTTCAAGCTGTGCACGGGTCACGGTGCCCACCTTCTCGGTATTAGGGCGGCCGCTGCCGCTCTTGATGCCCGCTGCCTTCTTAAGCAGGATCGATGCCGGCGGCGTCTTCATCAAGAAAGTGAAGGAGCGATCCGAATAGACGGTGATCACCACCGGGATCGGCAGCCCCTTTTCAACGCTCTGGGTCTGCGCATTGAACGCCTTGCAG
>CAZCDY010000167.1:0-7703 GCA_964497145.1 uncultured Gammaproteobacteria bacterium | reverse complement strand
TTCAACAGGTCTCACAGCATGCTGATCAAGAAAACCATCGACATCAAACCCTCGGAGATTACCGATCCTGAGGTCTATGCGCGCAGGCGGGAGTTTCTCAAGGCCGCCGCGGCACTGGGCGCCGGCACGGTTGCATCCGGCTACGCATCGGCGATGTCCAAGTCGAAGCCCGAGCCGCCACCTGAGCCAAGCTGGCCGCGCACACCGATTCAGGGGGTGGTCGACACCCCCTATGGCGAAGGCCTGGCATTGACCGAGTATGAGTACATCACCAGCTACAATAATTTTTACGAGTTCGGCACCGGCAAGGGCGATCCGGTGCGCAATGCGCACACGCTGAAGACGCGGCCCTGGACAGTGGTGGTGGACGGTGAATGCGAGGCGCCCGGCGAGATCGGGATCGAGGACGTCCTCAGTGATTTTCCGCAGGAGGAGCGTATCTACCGGCTGCGGTGCGTGGAGGCATGGGCCATGGTCGTACCCTGGGTCGGGGTGCCGCTGGGCGATCTGCTCAAACGTTTCAAACCGACCTCGAAGGCCAAATATGTGGCGTTTGAGACCCTGGTGGACAGCAAGCAGATGCCCGGGCAGCGGCGCGCGGTACTTGACTGGCCTTATCGCGAGGGGCTGCGCATGGACGAGGCCATGCACCCCCTCACCATTCTGGCCACCGGGCTGTATGGTGAACTGATCCCGAATCAGAATGGCGCACCGCTGCGTCTCGTGGTGCCGTGGAAATACGGTTTCAAGAGCATCAAGTCGATCGTGCGGATCAGTTTTTCCGAGACCCTGCCCGAGACAACCTGGTGGAAGCTTGGGCCGGACGAGTATGGTTTCTATGCGAACGTGAATCCGCAGGTCGATCATCCGCGATGGAGTCAGGCACGCCACCGCCTGATCGGCGAAGGGCTTTTTACGCGCAAGCACGAGACCCTGATGTTCAACGGCTACGCCGATCAGGTCGCGGATCTGTATCGCGGCATGGACCTGGCCAAGTTCTACTGATGCAGGCGCCAGCCGTTCAGGACACCTGGCTGCGTTTCGGCCTCAAGCCTCTGGTTTTTCTCGCCTGTCTTATACCTTTCGGACTGCTGCTAAAGGGCGCCATCGACGGGGACCTGGGGGCGAATCCGCTCGAGCGGGTGACCGATGTGACGGGACAATGGGGACTGCGCTTCCTGCTGCTTACCCTGGCGGTGACACCGCTGCGTCGTCTGACCGGCTGGCGTTGGCTGTTGCGTTTCCGCCGGATGCTGGGCCTGTTCGTGTTTTTCTACATTACGCTGCATTTCCTGACCTGGATCTGGCTCGATCAGGAACTCAGCTGGGGCAACATTCTAGCCGACATCGTCAAGCGTCCCTATGTGACGGTGGGCTTCACCGCCTGGCTGCTCCTGTTACCGCTGGCGGCCACCTCCACCCGAGGCATGATGCGCCGTCTCGGACGCAACTGGCAGCGACTGCATAGGACGATCTATGTCGTTGGGGTGCTGGGTGTGCTGCACTATCTCTGGCTGGTGAAGGCGGATCTGCTGGAGCCGCTGATCTACACCGGGCTGCTCGCACTCCTGCTTGCGGTACGTTGGCGGCCGCAGTTGATAAGACGGCCTCGGTCGATCAGCGGGCTTATTAACGTTCGCTAATTTTTCGTACTGGCTTTCGTCCTTTATACTCCGCCTCAATCTAGAACTTGCATATCAAGAACGAGTTCAGAGGTGGATGGAGAAAGGCCTCGCATTGCGGGGCTTTTTTTTGTCTCGATCAAAGTGGCCTTTCCATGAAAAGACTGCATTGTGCCGGCACGAAACCGGCGCGCTCGTATATCTGGCGTGCCCGCGGGTTGTCTTCGCGGACTTCCAGCGTGATCCGGCAGCAGTCAAGCCGTCGGCCCAGGGCTGCGATCGCCTCCAGCAGGCCGCGCGCGACTGATTTGCCTCGCCATTCAGGCAGTACCGCAATATCGTGAATATTCAGCAACGGACGCGCGCGGAAGGTCGAATAGCCGAGAAAGCAGGTGGCGAAGCCGACCGCGGTCATACCATGTCTGGCAAGCAGGCAATGAGCCCCGGGATGGTGCGCAAGATCGCGCGCAAGGCGCTTTCGCACCGCTGTCGACAGTGGCTGGTCAGCACCCATGGGGTCACGCGCATAGGCGTCCAGCAGGTCCAGGTACTGCCGTAGCTCTTGGGTATCGGAAAACTCGACCGGGCGAACCGTCAGCACCTGCTCAGGCACGACGACCGGCCTGATCGATGGCGAACTGGCGGGCGACGCGACCGCTACGCGAGCCCCGTTGGCGTGCCCAATTCAATGCGGCCTGGCGCGTTGTCTCATCCCCACAGCTGCCTGCACCCAGCGTCTGCAACCAGTGCTCGATGATCGCCAGATACTGGTCCTGGTTGAATGGGTAGAAGGAAAGCCAGAGACCGAAACGCTCGGATAAAGAGACCTTCTCCTCGATGGCCTCACCCGGGTGCAGTTCACCGTCGACGATATGGGCGTCCTGGTTGTCGGCCTTGGCCTCCGGCAGCAGGTGTCGGCGGTTGGAACTGGCATAGATGAGGAGATTGCCGGGCGGCGCCGCGATCGATCCTTCGAGCACCGCCTTGAGCGATTTGTAGCCTGGATCGTCGGCCTCGAAGGAGAGGTCGTCGCAGTAGAGTAGAAAGCGTTCCTGCCGACCCTCGAGTACCTCGACAATCTCGATGAGATCGACCAGGTGTTCCTTTTCGACCTCGATCAGACGCAGCCCGCGGTCGACGAAGGCATTGAACACGGCCTTGATCAGGGTCGATTTGCCGGTGCCGCGTGCCCCCCAGAGCAGGGCATTGTTGGCCGGCCGGCCGCGCATGAACTGTTCCGTATTGCGCACTACCTCGGCCTTCTGCCGGTCCATGCACAGCAGGTCGTCGAGTCGGACACGGTGTGGGTTCCTTACCGGTACCAGGCGCAGACCGTTGCGGTCATGGCGCCAGCGGTAGGCGTCATGGGTCCAGTCGGGCGATGTGGCACGACCTTCCAGCAGCGACTCCCAACGGTCGAGCAGCCGCTGCGCGCGGGTAAAAAATTGTTCTGATTCTGTCATCGAAGGTGTCTGCCTGAGGGTTTTTGCTGCAATCGCTTCCATTGAACCTGAAAGCAGGCGGTGGCGAAAGGCGACGCCGATTGCGGGATCATTCGACAACAAAAACTTTGAATATTAAGTAAATGCTTATATACTGTTTCATATCTTGGATCGGCTGCCGACTGCAGGGGCCGACAAGGCAATAAATTCGGGGACAAGAACATGAAAAAAATCATCGCGCTCGCAGCCTTGATCGCATCGGCGCAGGCCACCGCTTTCTGGGGCTGGAATAATGACAGCTACAACAACGGTTATGGCAATGCCGCCAACAATGGCTACCTGGATGGCGTCGGGGCCGGTGATGCCGAGGCTGACTTTACCTTCGACTTCGCCATGACCGCTCGCATGCGTGGCGAGGGCCGTGGCTACGGCAACGGCTATGGCTACGGTAACGGAAATGGCTACGGCTACAATGCCTATGCCCCCTATTACGGCGCACCCTACGGTTACGGGCCCATGGTGCCGGCAGCCCCGGTCGCGCCACCTGCAGAGTAGGCTTCCGAGTCGGCCAAAGAGGTCGGTGGCAAACGAGAATCCTAATGAGTCTCACCTGTCACCGACCCCTTTAACGTTGTTTCCTTACTCAAACAACTGAGCGCGGAAACGAAACCGAGTTCATCCCGGATGGCTGCCGGCCTGTGCAGGGCTCAGGCGTGGATAGGCTTGTACCTGATCCGGTGTGGGTTCACCGCGTCGTCACCGAGGCGGCGTTTTTTGTCCTCCTCGTAATCCTGGAAGTTACCTTCGTACCAGACCGCCTCCGAATCGCCCTCGAAGGCGAGGATATGGGTCGCGATACGATCGAGAAACCAGCGGTCATGCGAGATCACCACGGCGCAGCCGGGGAACGCCAGGACCGCCTCTTCCAGCGCACGCAGGGTCTCGACATCGAGGTCATTGGTCGGTTCGTCGAGCAGCAGGACGTTGCCTCCGGACTTGAGCAGCTTGGCAAGGTGGACACGATTGCGTTCACCTCCGGAAAGGTCACCCACCTTCTTTTGCTGATCGGAGCCGCGGAAGTTGAAGCGGGAGCAATAGGCGCGTGACGGGGTCTGGTAGTTACCGACCGTGATGATGTCCTGGCCGTCGGAGATCTCCTGCCAGACGGTGTTGGCATCGTTCAGTGAATCACGGCTCTGATCAACCGCGGCGATCTTTACCGTTTCGCCGATGCGCAGTTCGCCCGCATCCGGTTTTTCGTCGCCGGTTAGCATGCGGAACAGGGTGGTCTTGCCCGCCCCATTGGGACCGATGATGCCGACGATGCCGCCCTTGGGCAGGTTGAAGCTGAGGTCCTTGTACAGCAGTCGGTCGGCGAACGCCTTCTCAAGACCCTTGGCCTCGACCACCAGATCGCCCAGGCGTTCACCCGGCGGGATATAGATCTCGTTGGTCTCGTTGCGCTTCTGGAATTCCTGGTTCTGCAGCTCATCGAAGCGGGCCAGGCGCGCCTTGCTCTTGGCCTGACGGCCCTTCGGGTTCGATCGCACCCATTCGAGCTCGTCCTTCATGGCCTTGATCCGGCCCTGTTCCTGCTTCTGCTCCTGCTCCAGACGGGCCTCTTTCTGCTCCAGCCAGGAAGAGTAATTGCCCTCCCAGGGGATGCCGTGGCCGCGATCGAGTTCGAGAATCCAGCCGGCGACATTGTCGAGGAAGTAACGGTCGTGGGTGACTGCAACCACGGTGCCGGGGTAGTCGTGCAGAAAGCGCTCCAGCCAGGCCACGGACTCGGCGTCGAGATGGTTGGTCGGTTCGTCGAGCAGCAGCATATCGGGTTTGGACAGCAGCAGTTTGCACAGCGCGACCCGGCGGCGCTCGCCGCCCGACAGTTTGGTCACGTCCGCATCCCAGGGGGGCAGGCGCAGTGCATCCGCGGCCACCTCGAGCTGGCGGTCCATATTGTGGCCGTCGGCGGCCTGCAGGATGTTCTCCAACTCCGCCTGGCGCTTGGCCAGGGCATCGAAATCGGCGTCCGGTTCGGCGTAGGCCGCATAGACCTTTTCCAACTCGGTGTTTGCATCGGCGATATGTCCCAGCGCCTGCTCGACATTGCCGCGCACGTCCTTGTCGGGATCGAGCTGTGGTTCCTGCGGCAGGTAACCGACATTGATGCCGGGCTGCGGTCTGGCCTCGCCCTCGATGTCCGTATCCACCCCGGCCATGATGCGCAGCAGGGTGGATTTGCCCGCGCCATTGAGGCCGAGCACGCCGATTTTGGCGCCGGGGAAGAAGGACAGGGATATATCGCGCAGGATCTGCCGCTTTGGCGGAACGATCTTGCTGACGCGGTTCATGGTGTAGATGTACTGGGCCATTGCTCTTTGCCGGATCCGGCTGCTTGTGATGGGAAGGCAGCGATTTTACACCCACTGCGAGGGTTTAAAAAAAATCTCGCTGGCCGCTAGCCTGATGAACCGGTCGCAGTGCCGGTATCCATTCCCCGGCAAGGACCTTTTTCAGTGGACGCATCGGCTACGACGGCTCAGCACACTCCGGCAGCGCGAGCGGCGTTGATTATGGCTTTGACGGGAATCGCTTTCCTTATCTACGTTGCCGCCGGCTGGATGGATGTGGGACAGCATCTACCATCTTCAGCCTTTGCTTACGGTACCGTGTCAGACGATCGGGGGCTTCCGGCAGGGTCTGGAACGCATGCGGCGGCCTTGCTTGCTTTGGGTATCGCCCTGCTGCTGATCGCGTGTGGCCTGTTGTTGCGGTCTCGCCGGAGCCTGCTGCAATCAGCCTTGCGTGATCCGCTCACCGGTCTGTACACCGCGCTGTACGCGGCAGAGGCGTTGCCGGGGCTGGTCGCGCGCGATGACCGGGTCGGCCAAAGCCGGCTGGTCCTGGTTCGGATACGTATCGATGCCATCGATGACATTCGGCGGCGCTATGGAGGCAGGGCAGTGGATCTGGTCCTGCATACTGCAGGAGGTCTCATTCTTGGCCAGACCCGCGAAGATGACCTCCCTGTGGAACCGGATGACGACGGTTTTGCGGTATTCCTGCATTGTGAGGAGATCGATCAGGCCAGGGCGTTCTGCCGTCGGCTGGCAACTCTGTTGCACAGCGAGCAGCTGGACTGGAATGGCGACGTCATCAAGGTGTCCGCCAGTACCCGGATTGCGGTACGGGAGATCGGTGAACCGATTGACTCCCTGCAGGCACGCGCCCGCCGAGGGTTTTCGGCGGCAGAGCTGCGGCAGGAGGAAACGGTCGAGGCCTGAGCCCCGGGGCCGGCCCGTCGTGGCAGTCAGGCTGTGCGGCGTGGTCTCAGCGAGCGTTGTTCTCGTGCAGTTCCGCCGCCAGCAAGGTGTTCTCGAGCAGGGTGGCGACCGTCATCGGTCCGACGCCGCCCGGTACAGGGGTGATCCAGCTGGCCACCTCGCTGACCGCCTGCGTGTCGACATCACCGCACAGGCTGCCGTCTTCGACGCGATTGATACCGACATCGATCACGATTGCGCCCGGCTTGATCCAGTCTGCCTTGATAAAACGTGGCACCCCGACTGCGGCGACCACGATGTCTGCGCCGCCGACCTTGCCGGCAAGGTCTTTGGTCTTGCTGTGACAGACGGTGACCGTGCAGCGAGCCATCAGCAGCTCCAGGAACATCGGCCGGCCGACGATGTTCGACTGGCCGACGATCACTGCGTCTTTGCCGACCAGGTCGATGCCGGTGCTTGCCAGCATGGTCATGACACCCTTCGGCGTACATGGGCGTAGCAGCGGCTGGCGCAGCACCAGGCGGCCGATATTGTACGGGTGGAAGCCGTCGACGTCCTTGGTCGGCAGGATGCGCTCGGTGACGGTATCTTCATTGATCTGTTCGGGCAGCGGCAGCTGCACCAGGATGCCGTCGACATCGTCGCGCGAGTTCAGTGCATCGATCAGCGTCAGCAGTTCGTCCTGGCTGGTGCCGGCCGGCAGTCGTAGCAGTTCGGAGTGAAATCCGACCTGCTCGCAGGCATTCTGCTTGTTGCGCACATAAACCTGGGATGCGGGGTTGTCACCTACCAGCACGACGATAAGGCCCGGCGGTCGCCGGCCCGCGGCGGTGCGCGCCTCCACCTTGGTTTTGACCTGTTCACGGATGTCGGCGGCAATGGCCTTGCCATCAAGGAGTTGGGCGCTCATGGTTATCCTGCAGTCACGGACTGTGCTTGGGCAAATCGGGGATGATATCAGAGCAGGGCGGATTCATTGACTGTCGAGCGGGGTTGCGCGTATCATTTGCCGCCTTCGCAAATTGGTGGAGCGCCATTCGGGGTATAGCGCAGTCTGGTAGCGCGCCTGCTTTGGGAGCAGGATGTCGGGAGTTCGAATCTCTCTACCCCGACCAGATTTCCGAACGGATTCGAAAAATGGCCCCGATAGCTCAGTCGGATAGAGCAGTAGCCTTCTAAGCTATTGGTCGGGGGTTCGAATCCTCCTCGGGGCGCCAAATCCGCCGCGGGGACGCGGCACGGTAACAGGTTGGATCGGTCCTGTTACGGCGTAGGCAGGGAATACCGGTTTCAATGGTGGGCGTAGCTCAGTTGGCAGAGCCCTGGATTGTGATTCCAGTGGTCGTGGGTTC
>CAZCDY010000166.1:0-7758 GCA_964497145.1 uncultured Gammaproteobacteria bacterium | reverse complement strand
ACGTATCTGGACTGCCTCGAACCCCTTTCCTATCCGTCGCGCAGGGGACGACCGCGCGCATTTCGATCCGCAACGAAACCGGGTTTCCACACGTCATGCATCTGCATGGCCACCATTTCTGGGAACTCGATGCGGCGGGTGAAGCCGGTCCATACCGGGACTCGACCTATCTGGATACCGGCGAGACGCGGGATATTCTCGTCGTCCTGGACAATCCGGGATCGTGGATGCTGCATTGCCACATGTTGAGCCACCAAGCCGACGGTATGGCAACGTGGATCAGAGTCGGCTGAGGGTCGAGACGGATACATACCGTTACAAATCTCTGAATGATAACAGGCCTTTCGCCGTCTACGTAACCTGACAAGCGAGAAACAGGTCCATCGACTGCCAATGGGAGCGTTCATTGACCCTGACACCAAAATCTCTCGGCATGACTGCGGCGGCAGGATCAGCCGCCTTGCTGTTGGGGGCCTTCGTTTTCCAGGCTCTTGGGTACGCGCCGTGCGCAATGTGCATCTGGCAACGCTACCCACACGCAATCGCCATTGGAATGGGCGCTCTGTTGCTCTTTGCTCTGCCGATTTTGCCAATCCTGATAATCGGTGCCCTGTCGGCACTCAGCACATCCGCGTTGGGAGTGTTTCATACCGGTGTCGAGCGCGGCTGGTGGGAGGGACCGACTTCTTGCACGGGATCCGGCCTCGATGTTTCCCAAATGTCGGTATCGGAATTGCTGCCCTCTGCCAGTTCAAATGCGTCCAATCTTGTTCTGTGCAGTGAGGTTGTCTGGGAATTTCTGACGTTGTCCATGGCGAGTTGGAACGCGATCCTAAGCGGTGTCCTTGCTTGCCTCTGGTTGGTCGCAATCGCAAGACATCAAAAGATTCGGTGGCGTGGGGTCGCGGACGTTTCTTGAATCGTCCCGCATTCATCGAAAACAAACAAAGGGCTTCGCTTCATGGTTACAAGACGACACTTCCTTGCACTTTCCGGCTCGCTGTTTTCAGCTTCTCTGAGTTCGCCAGCATTCGCTAAGACCTGGCCGTCAACAGCCGAAAAAGCAGCTTGGGATGCGCAGGTCACGCCCGCCAACTATGACCCGGCAACAACCAACCCATGGGGGCTGCATCCCAGGCTGCTGCCGCAACGCGTTTTGGCAAATGACGGTCTGCGCCCGGGTGACATTCACGTCGATGCGATCGCGCGCTATCTGTACCATATCGAGGAAGGTGGCACTGCAATGCGTTACGGGGTCGCGATTGCCAAGGGCGATCTCTATGAACCCGGCACCTATACGATCCGCCGAAAGGTCGAATGGCCGCACTGGACGCCAACGCAGTCAATGATCGAACGCGATCCGGAGGCTTACGAGCGGTTTGCCGACGGTATGGAGCCCGGCCCCAACAATGCCTTGGGCAGCAGGGCTTTGTATCTATTCGTCGGAGATCGGGATACGTACCTTCGAATTCACGGAACGCCGAGCCCTCGCAGCATTGGCGGCCGGGCCAGTTCGGGATGCGTGCGCATGGTGATGGCCCACATCAATGATCTCTATCCGAATGTCGCTGTCGGATCGACGGCGTTCCTTTACTCGGCCGAAGACAGCGTTACCGCTCGAAGCTGACCTATTCGTAGGACAGAGCATCTTTGGCTCACACGCCGAGGACTGCGTCGTGCAGGGACATCTTCCAATGAATTGTTGGACGAACACTCACGGCTGTGTCGCAAGTGAACTTTCGAACTGTGCGATCGCTACGGATTTGTCGTCCTCATCGTTCTCGAACAGCTTTGTGGTTCGCACGCCCGGCAACTTGCCAAAATCCGCCATCAGGCGCTTTGGAAAAAATGTGCGTCCAATGGATTCAAATCCTGGTAATTGTCTGAGTACCGCGGAGGTACTGGCACTACAAAAACCGGAAGCGGCTGGGCCGCTGGCAATTGCAAGCCGCAAGGCCTGCTCCGCGACTTCGGGGGACACATCGATCTCTTGTATGACGACGTGGTAGGTCTCCCGTGCATGAGCCCGTGCGTAAAAATCGGCCACTTGTGGAGTAATGCCATAAAGCACATCTCCCCGTTCCGGTACAGCGCTCAGCCGGACCGTTCCTGCCGGATCGAAGATAACACGCTGCGACCCATTAATCATGACGCTGCTATGCGCACCCGCCCCGGACCTGTTGTTGATCATGGTGTACAACGTCAGCGCGGCCGGTCCATCGTGACGGTAGGATGCGCTACTGATGACTTCGGCTGAAGCATCAGGGCGCATGTCGTTTCCTGCACCGCACCCCGCCAAAATCACCAAGGCAAGCACCAAGAAAATGCGGTTCAAAAAGAGCAACTTGCAGCCTCCTGCCATGGGTTGAATGACTGAATTTTCGGGAACATCAGGGCCTCTACCACTCTCGACACCAACTCTTCCGAATTTCACTTCCACCGAAACATGGGTTCGGTGTCAGTTGGTACACGATTCCTCGACAGGTTTTTCTCTGGATATCGCATGTCTTAGATGAAGAGGAGCGTTCGCCCCGAATTGATTTGTCGCAATTTGTAACAGACCCCGCCTTTGTGACCTCGCGATACAAAACACCGGCTCGCGTGGCATTCCGCATCTGCAGGTGCATCCCATATGGTGGCTATCGTAACACTGACACGAGGTGATCGAAATGAAACGCAACACTTTACTCGCTGCAATGACCCTGGCTGCAACCGCCCTTGGCGGTGCCGCATTCGCGGACGCCAACCACGGGCGTGGGGGACAATTTGGCGCCCAGAGCGGACCAGGCATGATGCAGAACGGTGGTCCCGGTATGATGGGGAACATGGGCGGAATGATGGACATGATGAAGCGCATGCACGGAAACATGATGGGCGCAGGCATGATGGGCGCAGGCATGGGCAGTGGTATGATGAGCCCAGGCATGGCTGGCGGCATGATGCAAATGTTCGACACTGATGGAGACGGCACAACGACGCCGGAAGAAATGCGCACGCAGCTGCAGGCCAAGCTTTCCGAGTTTGACAGCGACGGGGATGGAAGCCTCTCGATTACCGAGTTTGAAGCTCTCCACAGCGCGATGATCCGCGAAATGATGGTGGATCGCTTCCAACACCTCGATGCCGATGGCGACGGCGCGGTGACGCCGGAAGAGATGGCCGCTCCTGCCGATAGGATGGAGCGGATGCAGATGATGCGGTCGAATATGGCAGATGCGCCTGCGCGGCCTGGCAACGGTCAGGGCATGGGCAACGGCTCCATGATGCAGGACAACTGAGCCAATGGGTGCCGGTTTTTTTCCGGCACCCGTCCTCACAACCCCAAAACCATTCGCGGTCGGGACATTGAACCGAACCGCGACCTGAACCGTTTAGCCTCGGTATGCCAACAAATAGAGACACGGAAAGGAAAATTCCCATGGCCTATACCTATGATCGCGTCCTGAAAGACACCAAAATCGATGACGCAGAGATGCGTGTTCGGGATGCTTTGGCAGACAAGGGCTTCGGCGTTCTGACTGAGATTGACGTCAAAGCGACGATGAAAAAGAAACTTGATGCGGACATGCCGCCTTACCGCATCTTGGGGGCCTGTAATCCGGGCATGGCGCACAAAGCCATCGAGATCGAGCCTCGCATCGGTGCGATGCTTCCCTGCAATGTTATCCTGCGGCAACTGGACGGCGACACCGAGGTCAGCGCGGTCGATCCTGTCGCTTCGATGCAGGCGGTGCAGAACCAAGACCTGGACGCGGTCGCCGGCGAAGTCCGCGATCTCCTTCGGGACGCCCTCGACACCGCGTGATGGCGGGATGGGCGTTGGATGCCCTGTCGCAGATCGAGCGCCTTTAGCGGTGCTCGATCAATGCCATCTAATCCCCACGTAAATTCCTGATGAGGAACTCACCCAGTGCTGCCAGCGGGATTGCCATTTCCGGATATTGGAACCGACCTCTTCTCCTTCGACATCGGGGGGGTCACATTCGCACTCCGCTGGTACGCGCTAGCCTATATCTTCGGTATCCTGATTGGCTGGCGCATTTGTTCGAGTGCCATAAGCCGTCCCGCGCTCTGGACGTCAGCTGGACCGCCGCTTGACCGAACGCAGATCGAAGATCTTCTGACGTGGATCATCATCGGCGTGATTGCTGGTGGTCGCCTGGGCTTTGTACTGTTCTACCAGCCCGCATATTATCTCGCCAATCCCTTGGAAATTCTGATGGTCTGGCAAGGCGGCATGTCTTTCCACGGGGGGTTCGCGGGAGTTGTCATCGCGGCCTTGCTGTTCTGCCTTAGACAGAACGCGTCATTGCTCAGCACTGGCGACTTGCTGGCTTTGGCAACACCACCAGGCTTGTTTCTTGGGAGGCTGGCGAACTTCACCAACAATGAGTTGTGGGGGCGGCCGACGGACGTTCCCTGGGCGGTGATCTTTCCCGGCGAAGTCGCGCAGGCCTGCCCAGGGGTTAGCGGCCTCTGCGCCCGACACCCGTCCCAGCTGTACGAGGCGGTATTGGAGGGGCTCATTCTTGGAATACTGCTCATTTATCTCGCTTGGGGCCGGGGCTGGCTGAAAATGCCCGGTGCCTTGGCTGGCGTGTTTCTGACCGGCTATGGTCTTGCCCGAAGTTTCGTCGAGATGTTCCGGCAACCGGACCAACAATTTGTGACGGCGGACAACCCGATCGGCCATGCGCTTCATTTTGGTGAGTGGGGTTTGACCATGGGCCAGTTGCTCTCCATGCCAATGGCGCTGGTCGGGCTGGCGTTGATCGTGTTCGCCCGGCGGGAACGGGGCCGGACAGCGCCACCCCGCAGAGCCGCAATGTAATCGCCGTACTGATCTCTCTTGACCCTCCTGTGGATGGAAGCCCCAAGCAAGAGAAGCATTCTCGGAAAGGACCGCAAAATGAGCACCCCCGACAGTTCTGAAACCACAGCAGCTTCTTCGGTATTCGTTTGCCCCATGCACCCTGAGGTGCGGCAGGACGAGCCCGGCAATTGTCCGAAATGCGGGATGCACCTCGTGCCGGAATCGGAGCTCGAGGTCCATTCAGCACATGATCATCACGAACACCACGCGGGTGCCACGCCGGCCGATGGCCGATATGATCTGGTTCCTACAGGACATGATGGTCCCATTTTCACCTGCCCGATGCACCCTCAGGTGCGGCAGCCTGATCCGGGCGCGTGTCCGATCTGTGGTATGGGATTGGAACTGGAATCCGGTGTGCCGGGCGATGAAGGTCCAAATCCCGAACTGGTGGATTTCACACGGCGGTTCTGGGTCGGCACAGTCCTGACGATCCCGCTCCTTGTCCTCACGATGGGGCCATTCGTCGGTTTCCCCGCAGTCCGGACTTTTTTTGGCGAAAGCACCACACAATGGATCGAATTGATCCTGGCAACGCCAGTGGTCTTGTGGTGCGGCTGGCCGTTTCTGGAACGCGGATGGATTTCGTTCCGCACATTGAACCTCAACATGTTCTCCCTGATCGGCATGGGCGTTCTAGCCGCCTGGCTCTTCAGCGTCGTTGCCGTTCTCGCACCGGACATATTCCCTGATGGGTTCCGAGACTCCGAAGGCCATGTCGGCGTCTATTTCGAGGCGGCGGCGGTGATCGTGACGCTGGTGCTGCTCGGCCAGGTGATGGAACTACGCGCCCGCGAGGGGACCGGCAAGGCGATCCGCGCGCTTCTCGACATGGCGGCAAAGACCGCGCGGGTCATCCGGGACGACGGATCCGAGGAGGAAATCCCGCTGGAGGACGTGCAAGTCGGGGACCGGCTGCGCGTGCGGCCCGGTGACAAGGTGCCGGTCGATGGCGTGGTTCTGGACGGCCGGTCCTCGGTCGACGAAAGCATGATCTCCGGTGAACCCGTGCCGGTCGAGAAGACCGAGGGCGACCCGCTGACCGGCGCGACGATCAATGGCACCGGCAGTCTGGTGATGGAGGCGACGCGTGTCGGGTCCGACACGATGCTGGCTCAAATTGTCGAGATGGTGTCGAACGCGCAGCGCTCGCGCGCCCCGATCCAGAAATACGCCGACAAGGTGGCGGGATATTTCGTTCCGGCCGTCATCGGTATCGCGGTCCTGTCCTTCATCGCCTGGGCGATCTGGGGGCCCGCGCCTGCGCTTTCCTACGCATTGATTTCGGCGGTGGCGGTTCTGATCATCGCCTGTCCTTGTGCGCTTGGCCTGGCGACACCGATGTCGATCATGACAGCGACAGGACGGGGCGCTCAGGCAGGGGTGCTGATCAAGAACGCCGAGGCGCTGGAGCGGTTCGAGAAAGTCGATACCCTGATCGTCGACAAGACCGGCACGTTGACCGAAGGCAAGCCGCGGCTTGTCGACGTACTCCCGCAACCCGGCCACGACGAAGCCGAGGTCTTGCGTCTCGCCGCATCGCTTGAGCGCGGATCGGAGCACCCCTTGGCCGAAGCGATCGTCAGGGGTGCGGAGGAGCGAGATGTCAAAATGGACGAGGCACGGGACTTCGAGGCGGTCACTGGCAAGGGCGTCAAGGGGGTCGTTGACGGCAAAGCGGTCGCGCTCGGCAATTTGGCGATGATCCGCGAATTGGGGCTCGAGGCGGGCGCGTTGACCGCCAAGGCCAATGCCCGCCGCGACGAAGGCGAGACGGTCATGTTCGTTGTGCTGGATGGCGAGATCGCCGGTCTAGTTGCTGTCGCCGACCCAGTGAAGGAGACCACGCCAGAAGCCATCGAGGATCTGCATGAACTGGGGTTCCGCGTCATCATGGCGACCGGCGACAACGAACGCACGGCCAAGGCCATCGGCACGCGGCTCGGAATCGATGAGATCCGGGCCGACGTGCTGCCGGAGGACAAGGCGCGGATCATCCTTGAGTTGCAAGAGGCGGGCCACAAGGTCGCCATGGCCGGGGATGGCGTCAACGACGCCCCCGCGCTCGCGCAGGCCGATGTCGGCATCGCCATGGGCACCGGCGCCGATGTGGCCATCGAAAGCGCGGGCATCACGCTGGTCAAGGGCAACCTCGACGGTATCGTGCGTGCGCGGCGGCTCGCCCGGGCCACGATGCGCAACATCCGCCAGAACCTGTTCTTCGCGCTGATCTACAACGCCTCCGGCGTGCCGGTCGCGGCGGGAGTTCTGTTTCCCTTCTTTGGCATCCTCATCAGTCCGATGTTTGCTGCCTTCGCCATGAGCGCGTCGTCAATCTCGGTGGTGCTCAATTCGCTGCGCCTTCGCGGCGTTCGTATCTAGAAGCGCGCAACAGCGTTCGGATGAACCAAAATTAAAAGGGGGCCATTTATGCAGAGCGAAAAAGAAACGTACCGCGAAAATTCCATCAGTCTGGGCGGAGCCGTTGCGATGGGGACAGGCGTGATGATCGGCGCTGGAATCTTTGCGTTGACGGGGCAAATCGCGCAGCTCGCCGGCCCGCTTTTCCCGCTTGCATTCATCGCCGGCGCGGTCGTCACAAGCTTCAGCGCCTACAGCTACATCAGGATGTCGAACAAATGGCCGTCCTCGGGTGGCATCGCCATGATCCTGCAGAAATGCTATGGCCCCGGAGCCATCGCGGGCGGGGCCGCACTGCTGATGGCGCTCAGCATGGTGATCGCGGAAAGCCTCGTCGCGCGAACCTTCGCCACCTATGTCCTGCGCCCTTTCGATATCGAAGGTGGCCCATTGGTCCCCGCTCTGGCTGTGGCCGTGATCGTTTTCGCCTTTTTGGTGAACATGGCCGGAAACCGCTCGGTCGG
>CAZCDY010000165.1:0-7897 GCA_964497145.1 uncultured Gammaproteobacteria bacterium | reverse complement strand
GCTCCAAGGCCGCTGAAAAGTCCATGGAAGGCAAGTGTGGCGGCGCCAAGTCCGCCGAAAAGTCCATGGAAGGCAAGTGCGGCGGTGCCAAGCCCGCCGAGGGCAAGTGTGGCGCCGGCAAGTGCGGCGGTGCCAAGTAATCTGACCCGCGACTGACTGCAGGCGGGTGGCCGTTCGGCTACCGGCCTGCAGGATGAGATGACACAGGCCCCGTTACAGGGGCCTGTCTGTAACAGCTGACGGGAACGCATTATGAACAACAAGAACCAGGGCCTAGGAGATTCACGGTTCCCGGTGAGCGGAGCCGGTTTGGGCCTGCGTCACGATCTGATCGCCGAGCTGCAGACCAGCCTGCCTGAGCAGATCGATTTCCTGGAAATCGCACCGGAGAACTGGATCAGGGTGGGCGGCAAACGCGGCAAGGCGCTACGCAAGCTGACCGAGCACTACCCTCTGGTATGCCACGGCCTGTCCCTCTCCATCGGCGGCCCTGCCCCGATCAACGATGAATTCCTGCTGGATCTCAAGGCCTTCCTCAACAAACACGACGCAAAGGCCTATACCGAACATCTTTCTTACTGCGGTGACAGTGGCCAGCTTTACGACCTTATGCCGATCCCCTTCACCGAGGAGGCCGTGCACTACGTCGCGGGGCGGATCCGCCATGTTCAGGACATGCTTGAACGCCAAATCGGGATGGAAAACGTGTCGACCTATGGTGTACCTGCGGGTGAACTCACCGAACTCGAGTTCCTCAATGCCGTGGTGACCGAAGCCGGTTGCGGCTTTCATCTCGACATCAACAACATCTTTGTCAACAGCATCAACCACGGTTTCGACTTTCGCGAGTACCTGGCCGGGATTCCTGCCGAGCGCATCATGTATGCGCACATCGCCGGTCACTACCGCGAAGAAGACAATCTGCGGGTGGACACCCACGGCGAAGACGTGCTGCCGGAGGTATGGGACCTGTTGAACCAGGCCTACGACAGCTATGGTGTATTTCCGACGCTGCTGGAACGTGATTTCAATATTCCGCCATTGACCGAGCTGCTCGGCGAGGTCGACCGTATCGCTGAACTGCAGAATCGACACCAGGAGGCATGCGGTGCAAACGTCGCGTGAACAGGTCCTGGCGCGATTCCAGCAACAACAGCTGAGATTCACCGCGCACATCCGCGATCCCGAGAATGCGCCACTGCCGGAAGGTATTCCCGCGCGCCGGATGGCCATCTACACCGAGATCTTCTTCAACAATATCAACGACCAGCTGGCAGGAAATTTCCCGGTCCTGCGCCAGATCACCAGTGACGAGCGCTGGTTTGCAATGGTGCGGGACTTCATGATCAGACACCGCAGCCTGACACCGATGTTCACCGAGGTTGCCCTGGAGTTTCTCGAATACCTGCAACAGGAGCGCGAGCCACAGGCCGCCGACTGGCCTTTCATGCTGGAGCTCGCACACTACGAGTATGTCGAGCTGGCGGTGGCCATCAGCACTGCTGACGAGCAGCTCGGCGAATACGATCCCAATGGTGATCTGTTAAGGCAGCGTCCCCTGGTCGGACCTACGGCCTGGAACCTGACCTACCAGTGGCCGGTGCACACCATCGGGCCCGAAAACCTGCCGCAGCAGGTTCCGGCAGAGCCGACTCACCTGATCGTCTACCGCGATCGCGTTGACGATGTGCACTTCCTGCAGATCAACCCCGTAACCCAGCGATTGTTGCAGCTGTTGAAAGAAAACCCCCCTCTCAGCGGTCTGGATGTGTTGAAGATGATCGCCAAAGAGCTGGATCACCCGGATGCCGACGCGGTAATCGCGGCAGGCAAGGAACTCCTCGATGATCTGCGACAGCGCAATGTGATATTGGGAACGCAGATCTGAGACCGCAGCGAATCCAGGCACGGCGCGACACAAAATATACGAATAGTGACCTGGGGAATGTGATGATCGGACTACTGAATCGCCTGCAAGACCTGCTCGACAGCTTCCGTGCCCTCGACTTTCTCGCACCACTGGCCATGCGTCTTTACCTGGTTCCCGTGTTCTGGATGGCCGGCAGCAACAAGCTCGCTGACATGGACAGCACCATCGCCTGGTTCGGCAATCCGGATTGGGGACTGGGCCTGCCCATGCCGGAACTGATGGCCTGGGCCGCAGCCCTTACCGAGGCCGGCGGTGCGATTCTGTTGTTGGTCGGGCTTGCCACCCGCTGGATCTCGGTCCCGCTGATGGTCACCATGGTGGTGGCTGCCGTGACCGTGCACTGGGAACAAGGCTGGGCAGCTATTGCAGAGACCCCGGAATCGGCCGAACGTCTGGCAGCGGCCAATGGACTATTGCAGGAACACGGCAATTTCGAATGGCTGAGCGGTTCGGGTGAATTCGTCATCCTCAACAACGGTATCGAGTTCGCTGCCACCTATTTCATCATGTTGCTGGCACTGTTCTTTGTCGGCGCGGGTAAGTATTTCAGCGTCGATTACTGGATTGCCCGGCAGTATCGCGACTGATCGATATATGTCTGTAGAGCATGAAGGCCCGCTGTGAAGTGGGCCTTTTTGTTTCGGTGGTGTTTGTTTGTTCGCGCTGACGCGCGGGATTGGTTTTGATGCGCTCGGCGCTGAGCACAGCGTATCAACAAACTAGGCTGCGCGTCAGCGCGAACAAAAACCGATCAACGCTTCCTCAGGCCAAGCGGATCACCCGGATCGATCCCATCCATAAAGGGTTTGCAGCGATCGCTGTGGGTCAACTGATACACCAGTCCAACCCAATTGCTGACCACCGAATGCGCGGTATCGCGCCAGGTATTATCGAGTCTTGCGACCAGCAATTCGTCCGGAAACTTGGGCATGCGGCTTTGCGCCGCAACCGCCTTATCCACCAGGGTCTGGTACTCGCGCAGGATCGCCTTGTCCTGCTCCGTGAAATAATTCTCGACGAACGGCGGATAGGTCGCCAGCTCGCCCATCGCGTAACGATTCACCTCGCGCTTGTATTCCTTCAACAACGAGATGGTGTCGTACTCCGGATGCCCCTGGAAGAAAACGAAACGGAACCCATCCGGGCTGGTTGCCAGATGCACCCCTGCATCACTCTCGGCCAGGACATGCAGACCGGCGGCATCGAACTGCGCACGCGAGACATCATTCCAGCGCGAATGCGGCACATCGAAGCGTGTATTGGTGTCGTATACCAGCGGATGATTCTTATCGACCAGATGATGGGCAAACACGCCCCAGGTCTTTGGCGGCCTCGGCACGCGCCTCTGGCCGTAACGAAACTCCAGCACCGCATGCGTGGCCAGGCAGCTGCACAGGGTCGAGGTGACGTTCTCGTAGGCCCAGTCGATGACCTCGATCAACGGCTCCCAGAACGGCTGCGTAGACAGCGACGGTCCGACGACGTTCGCGCCGGTGATGATCAAGGCGTCCAATCCCTCGTCAACCACCTGTTCGAAGGTGTCGTAGTACTGCTCGACATGCACAGTCGCCTCCTTGCCGCGCGCCAGATGCGGCAGCGTAAAGGGGTGAACATAAAACTGTGCAATGGGGTTGCTGTCACCCACCAACCTGAAAAACTGGCGCTCGGTCGCCGCCAGGGCCTTGTCCGGCATCATGTTCAGCAGACCGATATGCAGCTCCCGGATATCCTGGTGCAGGGCCCGGTCGGGCGGCAGCACGTTGACGCCCTCCTGGCGCAGGCGTTCGAAGGTCGGCAGCGAATTATGGGCAACGATCGGCATGGTTCCTCACCCGGTACGTGCGATGGCGGTTTCCAGCAGATTCAGGAAATCCTGCTCGTCGCGCACCTGCGCCACTTCGCGCGAGGTCACGGTATAGCCCTGCTCTGCAATTTTTTCATAGCGCGGCACCCTGGAATGGAACAGGCGTGGGAATACCCAGCGGGTAAACTCGTCCGGGTCCATCTCCGCCGCATAGCTCAGGCCGTTCTCCCTGAGGTACACATCCAACTGCTCGAGCAGGAAGTCAGGGCGGTAGTACAGCGGTTTTGGATCACTCTGCGCCCTTGAGATCAGCGTCTGTTCCTCTTCTTCGTCGGTTACCTGGATGTAAAGCATCAGGGTATGTTCAACCAGCAGATCGATGACCTCCGGTTCGTCCAGCTCACACAGTGAGCCACCCACATCGTTGACGAAATGCGGGTAGCCGTAGATCTGCTGCCCCTTGCCGATAAAGGCCGGCACATCAAGCATAGCCGCAATCTCCGCATCACGGTATTGCGCCTGGCGACGCTGAAAATCCTCCAGTGGCACACCGCCCATCTCTGGATTTCCGAGCTTGCCCACAAACGACAGCACCGGCCCCAGGTCGGAGATCTTGATATTGTTGCGGATATAGATCCAGTCGTTGCGCAGGAGTTCGCTGATAAAGGGGACATGCATCACCTGCTCCTTGACGAGGTCAAGGATGCTCTCGTCGAGATAGCGCGTACCGATCCGGTAGTCACCCGAATAGTGGTACCACTGGTGCTTGCGCAACATGGCGGAGATATGGGTCTTGCCGACACCGGACATCCCCAGCAGGGTGACCCTCTTCGACTTCCAGGTGCGGAATTCTTCGACAGTAAACTTCACGGTTCGCTCCGACGGATCGATTCAAGCGGGGCATTATCCTTCATGCGCCGCGCCGGTGGAAATCCGGCCCTGCCCCCTGTCAACCGCTCAAGGTCAGACCTGGCGGATAATCCGCGCCATCACGATTGATTTATTTTCGCCCTGGCGACGCCGACGTCCCGGATGCCGGCCTTATACTGCCCGCTTCAGCTCAAAAACCGGAACCGGAATGGGCATTCGCAACCTCGCCATCGTGGTTTACTGCACCACTATCGGTTTCGCCATCCTTTACACCACACAACCGCTGCTGCCATTGCTGGCGGAACAATGGCATCGTCCGATTTCAGACATGGCCCTGCTGACCACGGCAACCATGATCCCGCTGGCGCTGGGCCCGCTGCTGTACGGTTACGTACTCGAACACGTTTCAACGAAGCACATGCTGAGTGCCAGCTTCAGCGTCCTTACCCTGGCGCAGTTTGCGCTCAGCCTTGGCCCCGAATATCCCGTTTTCCTCCTGCTACGCTCCATTCAGGGACTGATGCTACCCGCAGCATTCACCGCGCTGATGACCTACAGCTCGGCCGCCGGCGGTCAAACCAGGACTCGCAAGAACATTACCATCTACATCGCCGCCACCATCTTCGGAGGCTATAGCGGGCGGGCCCTGAGCGGCCTGATCACGGATCTGCACAGCTGGCAGGCCGCTTTTCTTTTCTGGGCCATCGCCGCCCTGATAGCCACCTGGCTGACCACCCGACTGGCCTCCGACCCCCGCCTGCGACTGGGCAAAGTACGTCTGGCCGAGATTCGCGAGCTGGCCCGCCGGCCGGTCTATGCGGAGGGTCTGGCCAGCGCCTTCCTGTTGTTTTTCGTGTTCGCCGCCATGCTGAACTTTCTGCCTTTTCACATGCGCGACAACGATCCCGACATCTCACAAAGCGCGATTGCCCTGGTCTACACCGGTTACCTGATAGGCATCGTGATCGCTCTGGCGTCGCTGCGCCTGATCAATCTGTTCGGCGGCGAACGGCGGACCCTCGTCGCAGGTAGCCTGGTGTACCTGATCGGCACCGCTGCCTTTGCCCTGCCCGGCAACCAGCTGGCCTACCTGTCCATGCTGATCTTCGCTGCCGGCATGTTCACCCTGCACAGCGTACTGTCTGCCTTCCTGAATCATCTCGAAACGGAACGTAAAGGCCTGATCAATGGTCTGTATGTATCGGCCTACTACTGTGGTGGGGCGCTGGGCTCCTATTTTCCGGGTTTCATCTACCAGGGGGTCGGCTGGTCGGCGTTCATCGCATTTCTGCTGCTGCTTTTGTCTATGCTGACCATACTGAGCCTGATGTTGCGGCATGCACCGGCACCTGACGGGATATAAAGACGAGCACACAAAGACGTGACCTGGCGAAACACTGAAACCAACTACGGTTTGATCCACATCGGCCTGCACTGGACCGTGGCGGCCATGATCGCTGTTTTGCTGCCACTCGGGCTCTGGATGACAGGTCTCGACTACTACGACCCCTGGTATAGAAAAGGCCCTGACCTCCACCGGGCCATTGGCATCATGCTCGGGCTGGTCCTGATGATACGCATCTCGTGGCGCCTTGGCTCCGGGATACCCTGTCCGCTGCAGTCTTCCGGCTGGCAGTTAACGGCCGCACATACCGCTCATCTGCTGCTGTACCTGCTGCCGGTGATGCTGATCATCAGCGGTTACCTCATCTCCACTGCGGACGGACGTGCGGTCGATGTATTCGGCTGGTTCGAGATTCCGGCCACACTGCAGGGAATAGAAGGCCAGGAGGATATTGCAGGCGACATCCATTTCGCCCTGGCAATGCTCCTGCTGACGGTCATTGTCCTGCACGCAGGGGCTGCCCTGCGACACCACTTCATCCTGAAAGACGATACCCTGCTTCGCATGTACAGGCCGGGAACCGGCACCAGAAAATAGGAGAGCTAAAATGAACCAACCCTTTACCAAGACCCTGACGGCATGTCTGATCCTTCTGCTCGCCGGCGCCTCCCAGGCCGCCGATTACACCATCGACACCAAGGGGGCACATGCCTTTATCCAGTTCCATATCAAGCACCTGGGATACAGCTGGCTGGTCGGCCGATTCAACCGCTTCGAGGGAGAATTCAGCTATGACGAGGCCGACCCGGATGCAGCCAAGGTATCGGTTACTATCGACACCGCCAGCATCGATTCAAACCACGCCGAACGCGACAAGCATCTGCGCGACGACGAGTTTCTCGATGTAAAGCAGTTTCCACAGGCCCGCTTTGTCAGCACCGCCTACCGTGACCTGGGAAACGGCAAGGGCGAACTGCAGGGTGAGCTGACGCTGCATGGTGTCACCCGCCCACTCACCATCGCCGTGACGGCCATCGGTGCCGGTGACGATCCCTGGGGCGGCTACCGGCGCGGATTCGAGGGACACACCAGCTTTGCCCTCGCCGACTTCGGTATCAAACGCAATCTGGGTCCCGCATCCAAAGAGGTACATCTGTGGTTGGGGATCGAGGGAATCCGCGAAAAGTAGCCCTTATGGCGGCCCGACTGCGCCATTCGAGCCGAGGTCGCCATTGCCGGCTATCCTGAAGAGGGAGGCAGACTCATTCTTGATCACATGGCTATGACTGGATACGTCTACAACACCAGGAAATATCTGGCCGCTGCGGCGATGGCGGGTATGCTGGCGGGCTGTGGCACATCTCCGGGTCCCGGGCCGAGATTCGCCAGCGGCTACGCAGCTCATGAGGTATCCAGTGCACGCCATGAGGTGGTTCGCACCGCAGGGCAAATGATTGGCACGCCCTACCGTTACGGCGGCAACAACCGCCAGGGTTTCGATTGCAGTGGTCTGGTGCAATACACCCATCGCCAGGCCGGCGTGGATGTGCCCCGCACCGCGGCAGCCCAACTGGCCCAGTCACGTGTATCGGATCGGCAGAGGCTATTACCCGGCGACCTGCTGTTTTTCGAAATCGACTGGCAGAAAAGCCGGCATGTCGGCATCTACGAAGGTGACGGCTTGTTCATCCATGCACCTTCTTCCGGCAAACGGGTGTCACGCGCCTCGCTCGAGAACCCCTATTGGCGCAGTCGCCTGATCGCGCGCCGGACCTTCTTGTGAGATCGCGGGGACCATCGTGCAGGGTGGGTGGGGCGGAGCGAAACCCACCATACCTGGCAGAGAGCGACGCTCTGTCCCATGGTGGGGTTCGCCTTTGGCTCATCCCACCCTACGTCTTGTTTTGGATGATGGGCTATGCGTAGCAGATCCCGAGTCAGCAGACAG
>CAZCDY010000164.1:0-7902 GCA_964497145.1 uncultured Gammaproteobacteria bacterium | reverse complement strand
ACCAGTTGACGCCCAGGGTGACATTCTCCTGCTCGCCGCCGAGGACGTCCTCATCGCTGAGATCGACATTGCTGAACCTCAGCGCCAGTTCCCAGGCGCCATAACGACCCTTTGGCTTGACACGGCCGAATCTTCCCCGCTGCGCATCGTAGCGCCGCGATTCGCCGGTAATGAACCAACTTCCGAATACATACCAGCCATCGAAGTTCAGGTCCGAAAGGCCGTTGTTTCGCTCCACCGTGCTGCGGATGTATTCACCCTGCGCGGAAACCGGTCCGAAGGCGGCAGCACCTTCAAGCCCAAAGACGAGCGTATGGTCGACGTCGTCGATGGTACGAGTGTTGACCAGGTGCTCGTCGGTAACACTCGACTCGAGACCAGCCCGGTATCGCACCTCGTGTTCGTCCCCAGGATCCCGGTAGGCGAGGCTTCCTCCAAGGTGCACGGCACGTTTTTTGTCGTCTAGTGGTGCGAAGGTCGCGCGACCGGAGGCACCCCAACCCTCGTCACCCTCGTCAGCCGCGTCATCGCCTACGCCCTCCCCGAACAAGCCAGTGGCCGCGCTCCACCGTTCGCCGCTGGTTGACAAACCGACGCCGAGGTTGCGTCCCGGTGAAAAAACATCGACGGGCAGTGCCCTTTCCATGAAGGTGATGTATTTCCCACTGGTCTGCTCCTCCAGCGAAAACGGCTCCTTGAATTGACCGGCTTTGACCGTCAGCGGTTCGAAACCCAGATACTCGAAATAGGCATCCTTGACCTCCGACTCATTGCCTGAGAAATCGTATTCCAAGGCGTAGCCCCAATCCCCGAACATCCGGCCCTGCAGCGCAACCCTGGCGCGGCGCAACTCGGTGCCGTCGCCGAGAGTGGCCTGGTCTTCATTGTAGGCCGCGGCGTCTATCCAGATGTTTCCGCCCAGTTCAATGGCGAAATCGCCGTCGGCGCTCTCAACCCGCAGGCCACCGTCGGTTTCCACCTTGGGGCCCGACCGTGGCTCAGTTTCGACCATTTTCTCCTGTGCTGCCGGCGCTCGTGCGACAGCCGGTGCCGCCGTCGCCACACCACCGGCCGCCTCGGCGCGCAGGCGCTGATACTGCACTTCGGTGATGGTTCCGTTCTCTCTGAGCACCTCGAGCAGGGCCATAAGCTCAGATCCCGCCTGAGCCTGAAGCGCAGCGGCACCCAAAGTGGCACTGAGCACAAAAATCATCACCCGCCGGTTGCTCTTGTTCAACATCCTTGCTCTCCCTGAAGGTTCATTCGATCGATGGTCCGGCCACGGTTGGGACTATCTGCAAATGGGCATAAACCGCCGTCCCGTAGCAGGCATGTTGACTCAGTCCATCATACCTTTTTCGAAAACGACCAACGATGGCCCGATTGGACTAACCACTAAGCAGTTCACAGATTGGGATACCGTCCGTTATCACTATCGTAGCTTTCGACTGGCCTATGTTTTTAGTTCCGCGTCCGATGCGTTGGATGGGCGGATGATCAGTCGGCCGAAGCGTTCTCGAATCAGGAAGACCTGCGTTCGCGATCGTCAACCGCCGCGAGAATCGAAGCGACCCACTCTCTTCCCCCACGCGCACCTAACGCCCTGATCCCCGTGGGCATTCCCAACCCACTACTTCATAATCGTCTGAATTCCTTCGCAAACACCAGGACAAGCCCTTGAGTCACCGTCCCAGGAAAAGGTTCGGCCAGAACTGTTGCTCGGAGTGGGTTTTCTGCGGTTTCCGCGGACTTAGGAAGATGTGAGCGAGGGCTGTAGACAATATCGCCGACACGCGTTGAGCATTGCAAAAGATACGCTCTGCGACTCGAAAACGTGGTCTGTCCCCTATTTTGCGGTCCCCTATTTTGCGTAAAGAACTTGCGCCCCTCTTGCCGGTCGACGGCGATACGGCAAAAAAACACTAGCTGTTCGAACGGCCCGATTTTCAAGCCTTGGTGGCCAGATTGCCGTTCTCCACATCTCGCTACGGTTTGCCCTTCCATTGAAGCTGGAGGCCGATAAGCGGGCCCTCAAAAGTAATTCGTCTCGTTGCCGAATTATAGCGATATGCTATATTCTGGATATGGGAGCGGTGACCTACACCAAAAAGGCGATCAAGGGACTGAGGAAGATGCCGCGGCATCACGCCGACAACTTACGGTCAGCGTTAGAGCTGATCGCAGCGGGCGATTCGCGGGGCCTAGACATCAAGGCTCTGCAGGGCAGACAAGGGTTCCGCTTGCGGTCTGGAAATTACCGCACGATCTACGAGATCGATGGCGAACAGATCAACGTCCTAGTGCTTGATGCCGGGCCACGTGGAAACATCTACAAATGAGCGCACAATTTATCGAAATCGAAGGCAAGCAGGTGGTGGTAATCCCTGCCGACGACTACCGCGTCCTGCTCGAGAAGGCCGAGATGCTGGACGACGTGGCGGCCTACGATCGCGCCAAGGCCGCGCTGGCGGCTGGCGATGACGAGTTGGTGCCCGCCTTGGTTGCCAACGCCATTCTCGACGGTGAAAACCCGATTCGGGTCTGGCGCCAGCATCGCGACATGTCGCAGGTGCAGCTGGCCGAGGCCGCTGGAATCTCTCAAGCGTATCTGGCGCAGATCGAGACCGGGAAGCGGGAGGGCACCTTGAGCCTCTATCGTTCGTTGGCTGAAGCCTTGGGGGTCGACCTTGAAGACCTGGTAGGCTAAGTCACGGAGTTTGCGGCGGCTACCGCCCGATCGGCTGTCGGGCCAGTAGCTGCCCAACTAACCGCACCAACAGCGAGGCCGCTCTAGCCCAGACGCACCCGCAGGAAGAAGGCCGCCAGCACGTAGGGTGGGTTAAGCCGGAGGGGCAACCCACCATCTGCGCAGCTCATCGGTGCAATGCGCGTTGCTTATTGCACCCTACGGCTATGCCTCATCATCCGGCGGCACGGTCCGCGTCTGGATCTAGAGGCTGCTGTATCAACGACTCTGACCCCTTGATTCCCGGTTTCAGAGGGCCACACTCTGATCATTCCGCGCCGCCACGTGCAATCATTCTTCAAAACAACGCGCGAGGAACGCTCGAGCCTTCTGGCGATGCTGGACACGGCGAAGGCGGAACTGGATCAAAGCCTCAAACCCGATGGTTACAACATCGGCATCAATGATGATGCCGCAGCGGGTCAGACAGTCCAACACCTGCATATTCACCTGATTCCGAGATACCAAGGTGACCAGACGGACCCGCGGGGCGGAATCCGCTGGATTTTCCCCGATAAAGCTGACTACTGGTCTGAACGATGAAAAGCTGTCCGCCCCCAACCGCGGATCAGCAGATTGAGTTCCTGGCGAAGATTCAGCGGATCTTCACCGAAGGCGAGTTCACCGCTACCTACAAGTTTGCACTGCTCATTGCCCTGGCAGATCTCGCCGTGGAGCTAGACGCGGATACCGGAGAACCATTGTCATTGGATATGAAGCGGCTAGCCGAAGAATACATCGCCCTCTATTGGCCAATGCGGCGACCCTATCAATCCGGGTTGCCGGGATCGCGATCGGACATTCTGGCGCAAAACAAAGGTGCCCAGGCTGCCGTGCTCAATCAGGTTATCCGCTTTGCTGACAGCGCATACCAAACCCTACCGCGGGCAAAGCAGACCCAGATCTGGCCAGATGTTCTCTCCGGGGTGGCTCGGGTCATCCGTGACCAACCTGTCCGCTATCTGCAAAACGTAGGCGGAAGCACCGACTCGTTTATGTTTGACCTGCCGCAGGCAAGAAAGCCGCTGGTGCTTAAGCCTGGCGTCATGTTCTGCCTCCGCCGCTATTACGGCCTCATTCACCAGCTGGCCAAGGCTGGTTGGATAGCTCACCTGAAGAGTAACAAGCTGAACGCAACGACCATCGGCGTAACTGATGATTTGGAATCGTTCATGTTTGGAACGAGCCGACAGTCGTTGTCAGTAGTCGCGGATATACTCCGGCCATTGCAGCAAGACCGCTGCTTCTACTGTAGTGGCCTACTCCGTCACGACTCTGCGGAGGTCGACCACTTCATCGCCTGGGCTCGATATCCGAGGGACACCGCACATAACTTCGTACTGGCCCACCGATCGTGCAACAACGCCAAGCGGGACATTCTCGCTGCCGAACGTCATGTCGAGCACTGGCTTGACCGCAATGCCTCACTGGCGAATGACTTCGCCAGCACAATGCAGCAGTCCGGCTTCGTCACCGATCTGGACACCTCTATCTCGGTTGCCAGGTGGGCCTATCAGCATGGCGTTGAGAACAGCGCTCATGGCTGGGTCGGAAGGAAGGTTCTGGAGAATCTGGGTGCCAGTTGCCTCGATCTGTTCTCTGGTAGCGAGTGGTGAATTCAACCGCCGCGAAAATCGAAGCGACCCACTCGCTTCTCTCGCGAGCACCTAACCGACTGATCCCCGTGGGCATTCCCAACCCACTGCTTCATAATCGCTTGAATTCCTTCGCAACCACCAGGATAACCCCTTGAGCCACCGTCCCAGGAAAAGGTTCGGCCAGAACTGGTGCCCGGAGTGGTTTTTCTGCTATTTCTGCGGAGTTAAAGGGGTGGGAAAGGGGGCTGTCGACAATCTCGGTGACAGACGTCAAGTGCCTGGCTAGCCAAACACAGGTGGATTCTCCGCCCACCACGAACTTCGGCCTGAAGTCCGCGAGAACTCTCGATAGAGCTTCCGCCGCTCTTCCGTGAGCAAGAAGATCTTCATTGTCAGCTGATCGATCTCCTGGCTCAGTTCTGATTGCCGAACTACCAACCCTCGAATTTTCTCTCGCTTTGCGTTCCAAACACTAAGGCCCATACGACCAAGCAGGACGTTCCGAAACGCCGAGTAACTCCATACCAAACGCTTCTCAGACTCGTGCTCGATTGAAAGCTGATCAAGTTTCTTCCGGCACTGCCCCCTTCTCTCCTCAAGAGACATCATCGCGGCTCTCAATTCTCGCCTCTTCGAACTAATCATTTGATCATGCGCTTTACGGCGTAACTCCCAATCCGTTCGAAACTCTTCTAGAGCTTCGCGCGTCTCAACGATCTGTGGCTCAGAAACATTCAGCGACTTCCCTGTGTCCTCGTATCGCTTACATGCCTTACGCTCTTCTTCGACCAACCAGCGCTGCATCTGCAATGCAGTCAGCCCCTGCGGTGCGCGAAGAACAATCTCGAACTCGAAGTCCGCATCGGTTGCCAACTCCGACAGCTTTCTCAAATGATCGTTGTGATGAGTGCCTGCTCTGAGCTGCCTCAGATGCTCCATCCATCGGTTTCGGATGTTATTTGACTGGCCCACATACACCTGGTTAGTTGGCAGATACCGAATCAAGTAGATGCCTGTGACTCTCTCTCCTATCTTCTCAGCCCTTCTTCGGCTCTTAGCATTCATACGGTCCGCTAGCATCACTGTCTGCATTGCTTATCAAGCAAGGTCGCTCTGCAGCGTTTCAATCGTTTCAACGACAATTTTTATGCACCGCTGGCAAGTTCCCTCGTTCGGCGGGAACTCAACCACGTTGTCGTGGGCGACAACCTCAGGGTGCATGATCGCGTTCCCATTTAGCCGAACGATGTTCAAGCGATCCTCCGACAAACTCGGCTCCTTGTCCGTAACGAGCTTTATCAGGCCTTCCAGATGCGGTTCGCGATCATCGAAGCGCCGTTTTTTGGCCCATGTTGCAAGCGTATACTCAAGAACGGAACGCGCCATCGCAATGCCTGACAGGTATTGCCCCAGGATGTAGGACTTGTAAAGGTCATCCAACCTAAGACGCAATTGGTTGTTGACTGCTGGATACTTTCCCAAGAGTACAGGCCGAATAGATTCAGCATGTTCGTGCCAAAGATCAGGGCGAAACATCTTGCTCTCAACCAGCTCCAGAGCACCATCAATATCAAGCTCGTCGAACCAATCGTAATTCCTCAGCGTATCCTCATCATTCTTCATCCTGGCCAACCCAGTATCGAAAGCCTTGAGGATTGAATCACGCTCTGGATTGCTGACGCGCTCCTTCGCAGCCTTGAGCTCACGCCTGAGCCATTCACCGTCGCTATCCAGTGAGTTAAACAAGCTCCACAGAGAAATGCGAAAGAATACAGGCCCCCGCGGCTCGATGACCTCAGCGAAATACCTCTGCTCGGCCGGCTTCAACCCGGTCAACCTACTAGCATCTCTAACACGACGTCTCAGCAGATTCCGCAACTCGTCGTAGTCATTGATGATCGGAGGAACCAAGTCCCGCAGGAGATCGACGTCATCTTTCTGCAAGCTCGCTTCAACGAATCGATCCCAAGAGATGGCCGATTCAAAAGCTTGATAGCGATCCCTAAACTGAGAAATCAGCCTTTTCAGTGATTTTGTTACTTCAACCATCTCTAGACCTCGCAGTGTTCCAAACCCAACGCCAATTGCATCAGTTCCGAAGAATCTGGTTTATCGAACTTACGAGTGAGGCACTCACGGGAACCTCTTTGCCCGCCATTCGAATCAGCCGTTTGACGTGTCGCGATAAGCCTTCCCCGTGCTCACTACCCGACATTGCGGTGAGAAATGCGACCGTGACATGACGTTCGGTCACGGAGCTGGTTCTGAGCTCGAGGAGTTCTTCACCGACCTCTTCGTCCAAACCTAGCGCTACCAATTCGGATATGGTTTGGATGTCTAGTCTAGAGCCAGTCGAGTCTGGGTAGCGGCTATTCAAAGCGCTTACCAGCGGTTCGAAGCTATCGGGCTGCCGCCTTAGGAAAGCGGAAATATCTAGATTCTCTATGTCTTCAATGGCGGAAGCATCAATAAGCCGTGATGCTTTGCGAGCGAGCATTGATGAACATGCCTCAAGCGCCATATCCATATGCGGTCGGATCGTACCCAGCCCACCCCATCCAGCTGCAAACACTTGTGGCACCTTGCGCACGGCCGGCACTTCGTCGCTCTTTTCACCCTCGTCGCGTTCGTAAACCAGGACGTAGCTTGTGTCCTTCGTAATTAGGTTGTATTCAAGCGCTATATCAGTTGCTTCTTTCGCACCAAGCATCGAGAGCCGCTGAAATGCTGCGATCCTCGCTAGGCTGTCGACGGGTTCTCCCTCTACGGTTGGTTTGCGGGTTAAAGGCACGCATTGAGTGAATTCTTGGCCACTCCTTAAGCCGACCTTCAGCAATACCTCACCGGCCGGAGGATCATCCGACCAGCCGAGAACGTGAAGCGTATCGCCCGAGTACAGGCTGCTGAAACGTTCTGGATTCTTCCGAGTGACCTCCGAAGGCCACATGACTTCAATGCTCTTCGCCATCGGCTGATCAATGCGCTGGAAATGCCTGATGATTCGCTGAGCCAAATCCTCTCTGGGCGAGACGAGCTCGCAAGCTCCACCGGTGGCTTCTGCAACACCTCTAACGAAAGCTTCAGACACTGCGCTGCCGACACCAACCGTTAAGATACGATGGCCGGATCTTTTTGCCTCGTCGACAATCGACTCCAAGCCCCATACATCTCCGTCTGTGATCAACAGAACATCCGAAGGCAGTCCGTCGACACCGCCAGCGCGAAAAGCAGCTTCCAGCGCTGATGAAATTTCTGTGCCTCCCATGTCGGCATCAATCTCGGCGACAAATGCCGCTGCTGCTTTCTTATTTGTCGTGTTTGCGATCACAACTTCCGGAAACAACATCCGGTGAGACGAACCAAAAGTGATGAGATTGAAGTAATCGCTGGGCTTAAGCAGGGATAGGATTTCATGAAGCGCGATCCGTGCTTGCGCGATCGAATCGCCTCCCATCGAGCCTGAGCAGTCGACCACCAACTTCACGCATCGCGGCAACGCCTCCTCATCGCTCGAGAAGGAAGGATGGAAGGAGGCAAGCGCTACGTAGCCTTCTCCGT
>CAZCDY010000163.1:1467-7930 GCA_964497145.1 uncultured Gammaproteobacteria bacterium | reverse complement strand
TCGACTGAGGGACAGCTGGCTTACTCCTCAGCCAGCCCCGCCTCGACTTCCGCAATCATTTCCGACAAGAGCTGAATGTTCGCCTCGCGGATCGGCTTGTGGAATCGTCCCAGCAGATTGCCAAGCGCATTGTTTCGCATCTCCGAAAGCACATAGCGTTTCAGAGTCACCGTCGCATCGTCGAGATCAATCCCTGTGACGAAGTTTGGCTCGGCGAGGAAGGCCTGCGCTTTTTCCCGGAAATCACCGAGTACCTGCTCTTTCGATTCGATCATCGCAGCAACACCTCCATCTCGTTATGGCCTAAAGAAGGCCGTAAAGATCGGGAAACACAAGAATTGAAACGACGATGGACACCTGCATCAGGATAAAGGGGATGACACCGCGATAGATGTCCACCGTGCGGACTTCTGGTGGCGCCACACCTTTGAGGTAAAAAAGGCTGAACCCGAAAGGCGGTGTCAGGAAGGAGGTCTGCAGATTCATTGCAATAAGAATGGCAAACCAAAGCATGCTGATCCCCATTGCCTCGGCAATCGGCGACAGGATCGGGACCACGATAAATGAAATCTCAACGAAATCGATGAAGAAGCCGAGCAACAGGATGATCACCATCGAGAAAATCAGGAAGCCCCACTTTTCGCCCGGCAGCTGCAGCAGGAATTCCTCGACGAGGATGTCACCACCGGTATAGGTAAATGCCATCGAGAAGGCCGTTGCACCAAGAAGTATCGCGAACACCATGGCGGTTATTTTCACGGTAGCAAGGCAGCTCTCATACAACATCTTCCACGAAAACTTGCCGTAGAAAAACGCCAGCAGGATTGCGCCTACTACACCCAGGGCAGATGACTCGGTGGGTGTGGCAATGCCGGCAAAAATTGAGCCCAGCACGACAACGATCAACAGCAGCGGTGGAATAATTGCCCGCAATGCGTCCAGGTAATGCTTGAGCATGGACGAGCTGTCCTGCTCAAAAGGAATGGGCGGAGCGACCTCCGGCTTGGCGTATGCGAACAGCAGGACGTAGAGAACATAGACACCCACCAGCACCAGGCCAGGGATCAACGCGGCTTGAAACAGATCGCCGACCGGAAGGCCAAGCACATCGCCCAGAATAATCAGAATAATGGAAGGGGGGATGATCTGGCCGAGGGTTCCCGCGCCACAGATGGCACCGCAGGCCAGTGATTTGCTGTAGCCATACTTGAGCATGACCGGTAGCGATATCACGCCCATGGCGACAACGCTTGCGCCAACGACGCCGGTCGAGGCCGCAAGCAGGGCACCAACGAGAATGGTCGAGACGGCGAGTCCACCACGCATGCTGCCGAACAGGCGGCCCATGGATTCGAGCAGTTGTTCCGCCAGCTGTGTCTTTTGCAGAATGATGCCCATCAGTATGAACAGGGGTACGGCCATCAACACCACGTTCTGCATGATGTTGTAGATCCGGAAAGGCATGAACGCAAAAAGATCCCAGCCTTCTGCGAAGACCCCGAAAATCAGTGCGACGCCGCCGAAGGTGAATGCAACAGGAAAGCCGAGCAGCAGAAGCAACAGGGCGGCGAAAAACATGATGATTCCGATCATGATGGGTTGCTCTAGGCTTCGACTTCAGGGCTGGAAGGGTTCGTAATTGTGGGATTCCTGCAGACCGCGGTACTCGTTGACGGAACGCAGGATGAAACCGATGCTGCTTATCAAAACGCAGATGAACGAAAGCGAGATCATGCCCTTGATGACCCAGCGGAAAGGCAGGCCACCGGGGTCACCGCTCACCTCGTTGATATCGTAGGCCTCGTACGCGAATCCTAGGCCATAGCCCGCCACCAGGAAACAGAAGGGCCAGAGAAAGAGCAGTGTGCCCAGGATGTCTATGACTGCCCGCTTTTTCGGGCTCAGGCGCTCGTAAATGACATCCACCCGGACGTGCCCATCCGTCTTGAGCGTATAGGCGACACCGAACAGGAAGATCATCGAATAAAGGTGCCACTCGAGTTCCTGCATGCCGATGGATACGTCGTTGAACAGGTAACGCATCACCACGTCGAAAAACACGTTGGCGACCAGCAGCATCAGCAGGATCGCAGAAAACGTCCCGATCCAGTCGGAGAAGCGATTGAATACCTGCTCGGCCTTGACTGTTTTCGGCATTGATGGAGTCCCGCTGAAAGCAGATGAGGCGGCAATGGTAGCCCATTACCGCCTCGACTTGCAGTCAACTCCCGATTGGGAGCGCCCGGCTCAGTTGCCGACGCTGTTCAGATAGGCCTGGTCGGAGATCTTCGTCCACGCGCGGGCCTTGGCCATGTAATCGGCCTGGGCATCGATGATTTCCTTGGCCACCGGGTCGGTGGCGGCACGCTCTGCGAGCAGTTCGGCGTTTGCCTTGCGCATCGCATCCAGAACCTCTTTCGGGAAGGTCTTGATCTTTACGTCAGGGTAATCCTTTTTGATCAAGGCCCAGTTCTCTGCGCTCATATGGTAAGACTGGGCGTACATGTCGTATGCGGCAGTGCGCATGGCAACCCGCAGGATCTCCTGGAGGTCGGCCGGCAGGGTGTCCCACTTCTTCTTGTTGAACAGGAACTGCAGTTCAGTCGCAGGCTCATGCCAACCCGTGTAGTAGTAGGGCGCGATCTTATGGAAGCCCATGCGCAGATCCAGCGAAGGACCGACCCACTCCAGTGCATCGATAGTGCCTCGCTCCAGGGCGGTATAGAGCTCGCCAGGCGGGATATTGGTCGGCTTGGCGCCCACTTTGGCGAACACTTCACCGGCAAACCCCGGGATGCGCATCTTCAGGCCCTGCAGGTCATCGAGCGAATTAATCTCCTTCTGAAACCAGCCGCCCATCTGATTGCTGGTGTTGCCGCCCGGGAAAGACAGCAGGCCATGCTTGGAATACACCTTCTCCATCAGTTCCATGCCGCCGCCGTAGTAGAACCAGCCGTACTGCTCGGGCGCGGTCATACCGAAAGGCATGGAGGTGAAGAACAGGGTGTTCGCGTCTTTGCCCTTCCAGTAGTAGGAGGCGGAGTGGCCCATGTCGTACTGACCGGCCTTGACCATGTCAAAGATGCCCAGTGGCGCCTTGTGCTTGTTCTTGGCATCGATGGTGATCTTGAGACGTCCGTCCGACATCGTCTCTGCCATTTCCTTGAAGCTTTTGGTAGCTTCGCCAAATATCGGAAAATTCGGTGGCCAGGTTTCAGCCAGTCGCAGACGGTAGGTCTTTTCGGCCAATACGTTGCCGGTCGACAGCATCAGGCCAGCGGCCAGTGATGCGACGAGGAGTTTCTTCAGCATGGTTCCCCCTTTAGGGTGTGGATTTTTCCGTTGGAGACAGGCGTCGCTAACAGACCCGCCGAATTTCTTGCCGCGACATTTAGCCCAGCGCGCAGGGCTAAACATCAATGCAGGAAATGAGGCGAATGCGATGTCTGCCGGCATTCTCGTAACGATCAATCAATGCTTCATCATCTGCTTCACTGACCGTACCTCGGCTGAGATCTGTTTGGTTGAGCCATCCTCGAAGGTAAGCGTGATCGGCACCCGCTCTCCGAGATTGAGCGGTGCAGTCAGATCGAACAGCATGATGTGCAGGCCGCCCGGCTGCAATGCGACGGTCTGTTTGGGCGGCAGATGGATATGCGCGATCTGACGCATCCGCATCACGCCGTCGTCCATGGTATGCATGTGCAGCTCGACGGCGGCAGCGGCAGGCGTGCTGGCGCTGACCAGAAATTGCTCCACCTCATCACTGTTCTGAAACTGCATGAAGGCTGCGCTGGTCTTCACCACCGGTGGTACGGCGCGCACATAGGGGTCGTTGACCAAAATCTTGTCTGCGATGCCGTCGGCCGCAACGTTTACCATCAGCGAGAAGGTCAGGGCAAGGGCCGTGCTCAGGCTGAGTCCGAGGCGCTTGATTGAATTCATTTACAGCTCCATCAATCGATTAGGATGGGAGAAAGGCTACTGCGGACCGGGTCCGATCGCATTGACCAAAGTCAGTGCTGCTTCAGTTGCTGCAGGTGGCGTGGACGGCCATCCGCGCCCAGCGCGACATAGATCAGGGTGGCGTCTGCGACCACGGTCTCCCGGTGGGCATCCAACTGGTGGCAGGCCTCGGCGACCACGTGGACCGTAATGGAGGATTGCCCACGTCGCCTGATTTCTGCGTAGCAGCTGATAAGATCACCCACGGAAACCGGTGCGAGAAAGCGGAACTCCTTGATCGCCACGGTTGCCACACGGCCTTCGGCCTCGCGTATGGCGAGAATACTGCCGGCGATATCCACCTGTGACATCAGCCATCCACCGAAGATGTCGCCGTAGGCATTGGTGTCCGCCGGCATGGCGACCACACGGTAGGTCAGTTCACGCTGAACGGCATGCTCAGTGTCCGGCGTAGAGTTTTTCTGTGATGTCGTGGTATCGCTCAAGGAACTGATTGCGCCGCAGTTTGTATGTCGGGGTTGCCAATCCATTATCCGGCGTCCAGGGCTCGTTGACCACCGCCAACTCGCCGCACTGGGCATAGCCCGTGCGCGCTCTTGCACGTGCAGCATGAATATCGAACGGACCTTCTCTTCTGCGCAGTATTGATTTGTTGGCAGGATCCAGATGCAGCTCTTACGCGACCCGGGCAAAACAGTACGATGACGTCGTTGGATCGTCCGGTAGGGCATTAGCACGCGGTTGACCAGGAAGCCGGGGCTGCTGCGCACCTGCGATTGTTAGTACGGTAGTACTATTTTTATAACAGACAGAATTGATTATTTTATTTTTATAATTATAGATTTACAGGTCTTACTGGATATATTGGATAGCTTGTCGAATTCTCTCAATGGCAAGCTCCAAGGTGGAGCGGGGCGTATAGAAATGGGGCGCGAGTCGAATGCCTCCCGCCCTGGCGGCGCAAATCACACGGTTCTGCATCAGTTGAGCGTGCAATGCGGCCGCATTCGCGCCTGTATACCCAAATGTCAATATCCCTGCGCGTTTCTGCGGGTCTCTCGGGGTGACCACCTCTATCTGTGGAATCGCGTCCAGTTCAGTTGCCAGAAATGCCACGTTTGCGGCGAGCCGCTCCTGGATGAAATCCATGCCCAGTTCCTCGAACAGGCTCAGGCTGGCATCCATCGCATGTATCCCCATCATGTTGGGTGTGCCCGCCTCGAATCGCCTGGCAGACGAGGCGGGGGTCCAGGACTCGCTTTCGAAGGCATAAGGTGATTCGCGCATCGCCCAGCCAAACTGGTGCAGGCTGAGTTGTTCGCGCAGGTCTGGGCGACAGTAAAGGAAACCCAGACCTTCGGGCGACAACAGCCACTTGTGTCCTCCGGAGGTGACGAAGTCGGCAGGCGTCTCGGCCAGATCGAAACGTATGGCACCAAGACCCTGGATCGCGTCGACCGACAACAGGACCCCGCGTGTACGACACGCATCCGCCAGCCGCTTCATGTCGAAGCGATACCCGGTTGCGAAATGCACAGTGCTTATTGCGAGCAGACGCGTTCGCTCAGTCATTGCGGCAATCAATGCGCCTTCCGGATCGATCGTGCGTAGGGCTTCGACCGCCCGGTAACTGACACCGCGATCCTGCAGTGCCTCCCAGGGCATCTGGTTGGAGCAGAAATCGCCCGCAAGCCCGACAACCTGGTCGCCGCGCAGCCATTCGAGGCCCTGACTGATGATCGACAGGCCTTCGGAGGTGTTCTTGACCAGGGCGATATCATCAGGATCTCTTGCATTGATGAGGCGCGCCAGCCGTTGGCGCAGACTACGTTCGATTTCCAACCAGGATGGGTAATCTTCCGCACCACGGGTCATGTTCTGCTGCGCAAAACCAGCGACTGCCTGTGCCGTTCGGCGCGGCCATGGGCCAACGGCGGCGTGATTCAGGTAGCAAAGGCTGGGATCCTGGGGAAACTCGGATGGCAGGTAAAGCATAAGTATCTTGGTTCACCAATTCAGTTCGCGGGAACGCTAACGCAGTGAATTCAGCAAGGCAAACGCAACGGTCATCGTATGGGAGGTACGACAGCAGAACCCGCTGGTCAGGGAAGCCGGGGTTACGCTGGCTTGCGTGATGCTGCCCGAGAAAATCGTAGCTGCCTGGTGCCAAGGGCATTTCCCAGGGCACGGATTCCATCCATAATTGACTTCACATTACTTACATAAACTACTGTTGAAACGCGGTTATTCCAGGAGAATAGGCGCGTTAACGGGCCTTCGGCAAGGCTGATTGCGCTGATCTGCGCGTAGCGCAAGGGAGAGATTGCGCACCTGGCGCTTAGCGATACGGCACGGCCAGAATCTCGCCAGGTCGAACGCCTTGACGGTAACCGGGTGGCTTGGCGCCGCACGCATTATGCGAGCACAAGTTCTTTCTTGGAAAAAAAGGCCGTGCCATAAAGCCGTTGAAGTTGCTCTCTGTTCTGATCTGCCCGCC
>CAZCDY010000163.1:0-1457 GCA_964497145.1 uncultured Gammaproteobacteria bacterium | reverse complement strand
TTGCCTGCACGCATTTCCCAGTCGTGCCAACCGGGCCACGGTAGACAACCGGCACGAATCGCCAGCAGGCGCATGGCGGTCAGGTTTGGTTTCCGGTCCGACAGCCAGCGCCGGTACGTCTCTGGGGATACGCCCACAAAGTCGGCCGCCTGGTGCGGCGTGAATCGGCAGCGTTCCTGCAGCTCTTGCAGGCTGGGCAAATCGCCCAAACACACCCAAAACGAGGGACGGGTGGAATGGCCCCGAAAACCTTTCATGGCAAGGCTTTCCGGCCAATAGGCCCGTATTGGTAACTGCGCATAATACATATTATGTTAAAACATAACTATGCCGACAGTCAGCTCAAGACCCCCATCCGTGTGTCGATGTCTTGCCAATACCCAATTTCCCGGCAATCACAGTCGAAGGGACGGTCCACAAAAAGGGGGCGCCTGCCCCCCGAAAATACCACCTTAGGTGGCGGCGCCACTCAGGGTGGTCTATGGCAAGCAGCGGGCGAAGACAATCGTCAGTCCTTCGACTCACTTGCGCCACCGGGCTTGTTGTCATCCGTTTCCTGGTCGGCCCCAGCGTCGGCAAGACGCTGCTCTGCGACGCATTGCTCCATGTAACCTTGCATTTCCTCGGCTGCCACGCCGTCTTCTTTTGCCCACTCTTGGCAGCGATTTTCCGCGTCATCAGCGCTCCAGGAATTGCCGGCCAGCAGCATCACGCTCAGTGCGGCAATCCCAAACAAACTCCTGATCATCGATGTACTCCTTAACCATGGCAGAGTTTAAAAAAGGAAAGCGCCATTCGCTTTCTACGCGCTGTATAGCGATTCCCAGGTCGTCTTCCAAGCAAATTATTTTGTCCTTCATATGCAAACATATTTCCGTCATGGATCCCGCCCCGTCGAGCACTTTTCTCGAAATAAGTGGCAGTTTGCTCCGGATCATGAAAAACGAAAAAAAATGCACTTCGGATCAAAAAATCGCTAACTTCCACGGCATGGATGTTGACCTGCTGAAAACTTTTGTTGAGGTCTACCACACGCGCCATTTTGCGCGCGCGGCGGATAACCTGTTTATCACGCCATCGGCGGTGAGTGCCCGTATTCGCCTGCTCGAAACCCAACTCGGTACCGCGTTGTTTTTTAGGGAGCGCAATAACATCCGGCTGACGAGTGCCGGCGAGCGCTTTCTGGGCCACGCGAGGAACATGCTCAGGTTGTGGGAGCAGGCCCATTACGATGTGGCGATCGATGCAGATCCCCAGCCAAACCTGACCATTCTTACCGTGCCAGGTCTGTGGGACGGGGTCAGGCTCGACTGGCTACGCGACCTGCACGAGCGAGAGCCGGGATTGTCACTGCGTGTCGAGACCCTGAATTCCAATCAGATCACAACACGTCTGCAGCAGAACAGTGCCGACCTGGGCCTCATGCTCGAACCGACGGTAGGGCCGGAACTGCAGTT
>CAZCDY010000162.1:0-8161 GCA_964497145.1 uncultured Gammaproteobacteria bacterium | reverse complement strand
TCCCGCTGGAGAACCAGGAGGCAGCCGAGAGACCCAAGTCGGTCGCCTACATCGTCGAGGACGAGTGCATCGGCTGCACCCTGTGCATCCAGGCCTGCCCGGTCGACGCGATCATGGGCGCGGCCAAGCAGATGCACAGCGTCATCACCGACGAGTGCACCGGCTGCGAACTGTGCCTGCCGCCCTGCCCGGTCGAGTGCATCCACATGCACCCGCTCGAGGCCACACCCCAGACCTGGAAATGGCCTTTTCCGGCGCAGGCGCCGTCGGAGGTCGTGAATGGATGAGCAGCGCACTCTCTGGCCGTTTCATGGCGGGCTGCCTCTGGACGACCACAAGACGGAATCCAATCAACAACCGATACAGCGCCTACCCCTGCCGGACCGACTGACGCTGCCGCTTCACCAGCACATCGGACAGAATGCCGAACCCGTGGTCCAGGTTGGCGAACTGGTCAAGAAGGGACAGGTGGTGGCGCGTGCGGCGGACTATGTCAGCGCCTCCATCCATGCACCGACCTCCGGCCGCGTGGTCGAGATTGGCGACCAGGCGATTCCGCATCCCTCCGGTCTCAGTGACACCTGCATCGTGATCGAGCCGGACGGCCAGGACGTCTGGGCCGAACTGCCGGATCCGATCAGCGATTTTCGGGCCGAAACGCCGGCAGACCTGCGTGACCGCATCCGCTGGGCCGGCATCGTCGGGCTCGGTGGTGCCGCTTTCCCTACAGCGGTGAAAGTGAACACGGGCGGTGGGCAGGCCATCTCAACCCTGATCATCAACGCCGCGGAGTGCGAACCCTACATCACCTGCGATGATGTGACGGTGCGCGAACGCGCACACGACATCATCGATGGCATCGCGATCATCCGACACATCATCGGCGCAAAAGAGTGCCTGATCGGTATCGAAGACAACAAGCCCGAGGCCGCAGAGGCCCTGCGTCAGGCCATCGGCGACAAGGCAGACGGTGAGACTGAGGTGGTTGTGGTACCTACGCTGTATCCCAGCGGTGGCGAGAAGCAACTTATCCGACTGCTGACCGGACGCGAGGTGCCTTCACATGGCCTGCCCGCAGATATCGGCGTGCTGTGCCAGAACGTGGCAACCGTTGCAGCCGTCGCAGACGCCGTGTTGCGGGGACTTCCGCTGATCGAACGGGTGGTCACGGTGACCGGCGGCGGTGTACGTCGGCCGGGCAATTTTCGCGTCGCCCTGGGCACGCCGATCGATTTCGTGGTTGCATGCTCGGGCGGCTACAGTGAACAGGCGCATGAACTGCTGCTCGGCGGCCCGATGATGGGTTTCGCACTCCACAACGACCAGGTTCCGGTCACCAAGGCGACCAACTGCCTGCTTGCTGCATCGCTGCAGGAGGCGCCGAGGCCGGAACCCGAGCGCCCATGCATCCGCTGCGGCGAATGTGCAAAGGTATGTCCGGCCGAACTCCTGCCGCAACAGATTTTCTGGCATGCGCGCGCACACGATTTCGACAGGACGCAGGAATACCACCTGTTTGACTGCATCGAATGCGGCTGCTGCGCCTATGTCTGCCCGGCACATATACCGCTGGTGCATTACTACCGTTACGCCAAGACCGAGATCTGGACCCAGGAACGCGAACGCCGCAAGTCCGACCTTGCCCGGCGCCGCCATGATGCGCGCCAGGAGCGCCTGCAACGACTCGAGCGCGAACGCAAGGCGCGCCTGCGCAAGAAAAAAGAGGCCCTCGACAAGAAGTCCGGTGACAACGCGGACGAATCCAAGAAGGCAGCGATCCAGGCGGCCATGCGGCGCGTGGCGGAAAAGAAAGCGGCACAGAAGGCCGAGACACAGACATCGGGCGGCGAATAGATATGCAGTTTGCGACCAGCTGTTCACCGCATCTGAGCGGACCACAGAGCGTCACCCGGGTAATGGGAATGGTGCTGCTCGCGCTGGTACCGGGCACGTTGGCCATGGTCTGGTTTTTCGGCTGGGGCGTACTGATAAATCTCGTGATCGCAACGGTGACCGCGGTGGCCGCCGAGGCCGCCGTGCTGTGTCTGCGCCGACGCCCGGTAGGACACACCCTGATCGACCTCAGCGCTATCGTCACTGCCTGGCTGCTGGCGCTGGCGCTGCCTCCGCTGCTGCCCTGGTGGCAAACGGTCGTTGGCACGATGTTCGCTATCGTCGTCGCGAAGCAGTTATTCGGCGGCATCGGCTTCAATCCTTTCAACCCTGCCATGGCCGGCTATGTCCTGCTGCTGGTGTCTTTCCCGGTCACCATGACCCGCTGGCTGCCACCCGATGTCCTCGGCGGGAATTCGGTCGCCCTGGCCGACTCGCTGCATATCATCTTCAGCGGTTCGCCACCGCTTGGACAGAGCTGGGACGCCATTACAAGTGCCACGCCACTCGATCAGATGCGCATCGAGTTGTCGCAGAACCGCATGATCAGCGAGATCCGCCAAAGTCCGCTATGGGGTGACTTCGGTGGACTCGGCTGGGAATGGATCGGCAACTGGTTCCTGCTCGGCGGTCTGTTCCTGCTCTGGCAGCGTGTGATCAGCTGGCGCATCCCGGTCAGCATGCTGGGGGCGCTGCTGCTCGTCGCGGGCCTGTTCTGGGTGATGGATCCGGAGACTCACCCTTTCCCTGCTTTTCATCTCTTTAGCGGCGGAGCCATCCTGGGCGCCTTTTTCATCGCCACCGACCCGGTCTCGGCCAGCACCACGCCACGTGGCCAACTGGTTTACGGCGCGCTGATCGGCGTCCTGGTGTTCGTGATTCGTACCTGGGGCGGTTATCCGGATGCGGTCGCGTTCTCCGTATTGCTGCTGAATATGGCCGCGCCAACGATCGATTACTACACGCAGCCACGCGTGTTCGGCCAACGAGGGGACCAGGATGCGTAGACATCTGCCAATCCTGATTTCCGGTGTACTGCTCGGCCTGTTCGGGGTGCTCGGCGCAGGCCTGGTCGGACTCAGCCATGAGGGCACCGCCGAGCGCATCGCACGCAATGAGCGCGAGGCGCTGCTGCACCAGATACATGTCCTGGTGCCGCGCGAACAGATCGACAACGATATGCTGAATGACGTGATCGAGGTATCGGCGCCAGACACCCTCGGGGTCGAGAAGACCCGGGTCTACCTCGGCCGTCGCAATGGCGAACCGGTGGCAGCGGTACTCAGCCCGGTGTCCACCCCAGGTTACGCGGGCCCGATTCAGTTGGTCGTCGCGGTCCGGTACGACGGCACCCTGGCCGGCGTGCGGGTACTGTCGCACCGGGAGACGCCGGGGCTCGGCGACAAGATCGAAGAGGAACGCTCGGACTGGATACTCGGCTTTGACGGTAAATCACTGCTTGATCCACGCCCCTCCGAGTGGAAGGTGAAACGTGACGGCGGGGTGTTCGATCAATTCACAGGCGCCACCGTCACGCCGCGGACCATCGTTCGCGCGGTAAAAACCGCCCTGGAATACTTCGACGCAAACCGACTCTATCTGTTCGAGACAGGGCAACAACAGGGAGATCAAAATAGTGGATGACGGTTACCGCAAAATAGTGCTCGATGGTCTCTGGAGCAATAACCAGGCCCTGGTCGCACTGCTCGGTCTGTGCCCGCTGCTGGCGGTATCCAACACCCTGATCAACGGTCTGGGCCTGGGACTGGCGACCACCCTGGTACTGGTTATGTCGAACGCCTCGGTATCCCTGATCCGCGACTGGGTCCGCCCCGAGATCCGCCTGCCGGTGTTTGTCCTGATCATCGCCTCGTTCGTGACCACGGTCGAACTGGTGATGAACGCCTATTTCCACGGCCTGTACAAAGTACTCGGCATCTTCATACCGTTGATCGTCACCAACTGCGCAATCATCGGCCGCGCAGAGGCCTTTGCTTCGCGCAATCCGGTGCCCCGCGCGCTGGTTGACGGTCTGGCTATCGGGATCGGCTTCACCCTCGCCCTGGTGGTCCTTGGCGGCAGCCGTGAACTGGTCGGTCAGGGGACCCTGTTCGATGGTGCCCACCTGATGTTTGGCGAAATGGCCCGGGATTGGCGGTGGACCATAAGCGAGGACTATCCCGGGGCCCTGCTGGCGATCCTGCCGCCCGGCGCCTTCATGGGGCTCGGCCTGATGATCGCGCTGAAAAACATCATCGACAAGCGGCTGAGCAAACGCGAAAAGGCCTCGGCGCCAGACGCCGAACCGGTGTCTGCCTGATTCAGAGAGATTCGCAGACGATACCGTAACGCTGAAGCAGTTCCTGCAGGAACCCGGGATCGATCGGCTTGGTGACGAACTCGTCCATCCCGGCACGCAGACAGTCCGCGCGGGCATCTTCCGCTGCATTGGCGGTAATCGCCACGATCGGCAGGTGCCGGCCAGCCGTCTCCTGCGCACGATATGCCCTGGTGAAATCGATACCGTCCATGAGCGGCATACGCAGATCGACGAAGGCCAGATCGAAGGTCTGACTGATTGCCGCATCCAGTGCCGCCTGGCCGTCCCTCACCAGGGTCACCTCACAGCCGGCCCGGTGCAGCAGACTGCTGATCAGCTTGGCATTGATAGTGTCGTCCTCGGCGACCAGCAGGCGGCCGTTGGCACTACCCTGCTGCGCGACCGGTGCGGCGACCGGTTCCAGGTCCGCGTCCGACATCGGATCGCTGACATCGCTCGCGACCACGCCGGCCATGGTGCGCCAGAGCTGTACGGCATCTATGGGTTTGAATGCCCGCCCGGCTGCTCCGTCCGAGATCGCCTGTTGACGTCTTGGATAGTGCAGATAGACCAGGGGCGTCTCTGCGCCAAGCAGCCTGCGCACCAGATTTCCCAACTGATCCAGATCGAGACCGCGTGGTGCGTCAACCACCAGCACCAGACGCCTCTCGCCGCGGTCAGGCTCGCTCCCCAGCGCACCGAGCTGATCGATATGGCTAACCACCTCGGGCTGCATTCCAGCGGCCTCACAGGCCTCGGCGATTGCGCGCGCACTTTGCTCCTGCTGCTCGAACACCAGCGCCCTCACCCCATGCAGGACTGATGGCGGCTGAGGTGGTGCCAGGGTGTCCTGCTTGATCAGCGGCAGCCTGACCCGGAAGTTACTGCCCTTGCCTTCCTCGCTCTCGACACTGATCACACCACCCATCAGCCGGGTCAGATCACGTGCGATCGCTGTACCCAGGCCGGTGCCGCCATAGCGTCGGGTGGAAGAAGGATCCGCCTGCCAGAAATTATCGAACACATGTCGGATTCGATCCGCAGGGATACCGATCCCGGTATCCCTGATCGATACCTGCAGATAAGGTGCGGCCAGGTCATCGTCGGCAGGCATCAGCTGCGCGTGCACCTGGATGAATCCAGCCTCGGTGAACTTGGCCGCATTACCGATCAGGTTGAACAGGATCTGCCGAAACCGCAGTTCGTCGCCATAAACCTTCTCCGGGACGTCAGGAGCCACCCGGCATATCAGTTCAACCCCCTTGTCCAGCGCCTGGTTGCTGAGCGCCCAGCAGGTCTCGTTCAGGGCTTCGCGCAGGGCGAAGGACGAGGGTTTGAGTTCCAACTTGCCGGCATCGATCTTTGAAAGATCGAGGATATCCCCGACCAGGGCCTGCAGCACATCGGCAGAGCTGTTGATCGAATCAAGGTACTCGCGCTGCTCGTTGTCCAGAGTGGTACGTTTGAGCAGGCCCGCCATCCCGATCACTCCCGACAGCGGGGTGCGAAGTTCATGCGTCATGCTGGCAAGAAAATCGCCGCGTGCGCGGTTGGCCTTTTCCGCCGCCAGCTTGGCGGTCTGCAGTTTGCGCAGCAGGAGGTACTCGTAGGCCGGAAGCACCACCAGGACAAGCGAGACGAACATCACCTCGAGCGGCTGCGTGCGCCAGTCACCCAGTACCCCGGCCACCAGGGTGAAGGCCATCAGACTGCCCACGGAGGCCAGCAGCAGATTGGTCTTGCCATAGCGCATGCCCTGGGACAGGAAGGACACGGCGTAAAGCAGGTAAAAAGGGCCGGTCGCGTCACCGGTCAGAAACAGTGTCCCGGTCGTGCCGCTGAGATCCGCCAGAATACTCAGATAGGTGCGGGCCTTCCAGAGCTGCGGACGCCGCAGGGTGCTGATCAGGAGGCCGGCATACCAGACCAGGTGCACGCCGAACAGAAGCAGAAACTGCAACGAGCTGAAATCGTAGTTGCCGACATATCCGGCCAGCCCGATCATGGCCAGCATGAAGGTCCAGATCGACAGCCGGACCACGGCCGACTGGAATTCCTGCGATGAACGGATCTCCGGGGGGATACGGTTTTCAAACATCAGATTTCCCTGTTTTGCAACGGCCTGTGTCCGGCCCTGACCGGCCTGCGAACCTTGGTATCATTGCGGGCGATAATAGCAGCCCGTCAGCGAATGCTGGCCGCATCCGCATCACACTTCAGGAGGCCACCCGGCGGCAGACACCATGAACAAGGCCAAACGCCAGGAAATCTTCGAGCGTCTGCGCGCCGCCAATCCGCACCCCACGACCGAGCTCAATTTCACAAGCCCGTTCGAACTGCTGATCGCCGTCATCCTGTCGGCACAGGCAACCGACAAAGGGGTCAACAAGGCCACCGCCAGACTGTTCCCGGCCGCCGACACACCAGAGGCCATGCATGCGCTTGGCGTGGACGGCCTGAAGGAATACATAAAAACGATCGGACTGTTCAACAGCAAGGCCAAGAACATCATCCAGACCTGCGAGATACTGGTGCGCCAGCACAACAGCGAGGTGCCGGCCGAAAGGGCTGCGCTCGAGGCGTTGCCTGGGGTCGGTCGAAAGACCGCAAACGTGGTGCTGAACACCGCTTTCGGCCAGGCCACGATGGCCGTCGATACCCATATTTTCCGGGTATCGAATCGCACCGGCATAGCACCCGGTAAAACCGTCCTCGAGGTGGAAAAACGGCTGCTGCGGCTGGTACCGGGGGAATTCCTGGTCGATGCCCATCACTGGCTGATCCTGCACGGCCGCTACACCTGCATTGCACGCAAGCCGCGCTGCGCGTCATGCCTGATCGAGGACCTTTGCGAATACCGCCACAAGACCGATTGAACGGGCCGCGCCCGCTCATGCTGCGCCCGACGAAGAATAGCCGCTGGTTTCTCGCGGTTTAATCTGTGCAGAAAATCACCTTTCGGGTCTTCTAGCCGTTGCCGTCGGTGTGGCACCATGCCGCATCGCCCCATCCAAGGATCACCGAGTTTGATGTTCGGACAGAACCGCGAGGAACTCCGCCGCTTCTTCCAGACCAGTTGGGAGAAAAGACTCAACGGCCATGCGCTGCAACCGCTTGAGCAACTGGTGGCGCAGGTCATTGAACAGCACCCGGAGTATCACCGCCACCTCGCTGACGCGGACCAGATCGAACGCGACTTCACGCCAGAGCAGGGAGACACCAACCCCTGGCTGCATATGGGCATGCACATCACCCTGGCGGAGCAGATTGGCTCCGATCGGCCGGCGGGCATCCGCGGCAGCTACCAGCAGGTGGTAGCCCGATTCGGTGACCATCATTCGGCCGAGCACGCGATGATGGACTGCCTTGGCGTGGCGCTTTGGGAGGCCCAGCGCAACGGCATAGCACCCGACGAACTGAGTTACATGGAGTGCCTGAAAAAGCTTGGAAGCTGAAATAAACCCCAAAGGCCTCCGGTCTTAGGGATGAACCCTGCGCAGTTATGGGCGTCCAAAACTTGCGCCCCTCACGCGCCGGGAACAAATAATCATTAAAATCCACTGCTTAGGTATAAACAAAAGTACCGCGCAGTTAACTGGAGAAAAACTGGCGACTCACCGGCACCTAGTCACCGGCGTCCCAGACAACACCAACTCATGAGGAAAGTGAAGATGTCCAAGAAAACCATGAAACCTGTTGCCGCTGCCATTGGTGCCGCTTTTGTCGGATCGATGATGCTGGCGGGCACCGCCAACGCATCCGGCAACCCGTTCGGCCTGTCGGAACTGAATGGCGGCTATGCCCAGATCGCCCAGTCGGCAAACGAAGGCAAGTGTGGCGCCGGCAAGTGCGGCGGCTCCAAGGCCGCTGAAAAGTCCATGGAAGGCAAGTGCGGCGCCGGCAAGTGCGGCGGCTCCAAGGCCGCTGAAAAGTCCATGGAAGGCAAGT
>CAZCDY010000161.1:6657-8339 GCA_964497145.1 uncultured Gammaproteobacteria bacterium | reverse complement strand
GTTCGGTTTCCATGCTCTCCCCGTCCGATCGCGATCGACATAAGAAAGACATTTGCTTCCCTGTCGACCGTCCATTCCGGCTTGTTGCCAAAAAACAACTCGCCTTTGTAAAGCGGATGATACTTATCCCAAATCCCATGCAAGTCGTACTTCTCAATGTCCTCATCCGGGACATACTCATTAACGAATCCCATAAAACGTTTCCCTTTCGTTCAAGATATCCAAAAGCTTTTACCGCTCCCTCACACTCTCATCCGCATAGCGCAACAAGGGGCTGAGGAAAAATTCAATCATCCGCCGCGTTCCTGTTTTCGATTCCACCGAAACAGACATCCCCGGGCTGAGCGCCACCGGCTTTCCGTTCACGCTGACCTGTGAGCTTTCCATGACAACGCGCATCTTGTACACCAGCCCTTTGTGTTCATCTGCCACGGCGTCGTTGGACAGGTCCACCACCCGACCGGCCAGGGTGCCGTATCGGGTAAACGGAAAGGTATCGATCTTGATCTCCGCCTGCTGCCCCACCTCGACGAAACCGATGTCCTTGTTCTCGAGGAAGGCTTCCACCTCCAGCGCACCGTCCTGCGGCACGATCACCATGAGTTCCTGCGCCGGGGTGACGACCGCGCCCACATTGTGAATCGCAAGTTGCTGCACCACACCGTCGACCGGCGCCGAAATCGTATGTGCCCTGGTGCGCGTTTCCGCCTTGATCAGTTCCTGTCGGACAGCAGCCTGGCGGCGACTGGCCTCTTCATGGCGTTCGAGTACCTGGCGTCGAAACTCGCTTTTGGCAAATTCCACGCGCGCCTCCAGTTCCCTGATCCCCGCCTCCAGTTCTGCGACATGGCCCTGATGGCTGCGCAGATCATGCGACATCTCCAGCCGATCCTGTTCGGCCTCCAGGTAGTGTTGTTCCGGCAACAACTTCTGCACAGCCAGGCCTTTGCGATCCTTGGCCTTGCGCGAAACGATCGGCAGGATCGCCTTGAGCTTCTCGACCTGTTGTTGCGATCTCTGCTGCTCCGCTCGCCGGCGATCCCGCTCGCGCTCCAGAACAGCGATACGGTCCTGAAACTCGCGCCAATGGCCGGTCAGAAGCGCGTCCGCCGACGCCGTTTGCTGCTCCACGATGGGCCCTGCCTCTGCCCCACTCAACCAGTCGCCCAACTGCCGGTAGCGCCCGATCTCGCGACCGGCAGTCGCCAGCTCGCTCTTCAATCTCTCCACGTCGGCCCGGGCGGCACTCGGGTCAAGCTCGATCAGTACATCGCCTGCACGCACCGACTGACCCTCACTGACAAGGATCGCCCTGACGGTCCCAATCTCGAGCGACTGAACCGTCTTGCTGTGGCCACTGGGAATGATACGACCCTGGGATACCGAGACGATATCCACCTCGCTCCACGTAGCCCAGGCGAGGCTCAAGCAGAAAGACAGCAGAATGACGGCGATGATGGCCCGCCCGGCCGGTGAGGGCGGGGTCTCCTGGATTTCGAGTGCAGCCGGAAGGAAGGCCGTCTCCAAACGATGACTCATGCGGTCCCTCCCGCAGGCGATTCAGAGGTTGAACCGGCCTGCCTGAAGCCCTGGCACGCACCCTGAGCAGGGTCCTCTGCATCCGACCCGGACTGCAGGGCATACAGCCGGGCATAGACACCACACCGCTGCAGCAGTGCACC
>CAZCDY010000161.1:633-6567 GCA_964497145.1 uncultured Gammaproteobacteria bacterium | reverse complement strand
GCGCGCATGTTGTGCTGGACGATGCGCTCGGATTCGTAATCGAGGGCACTGGTGGCCTCGTCGAGGATCAATATGCCCGGGTTGCTGACCAGGGCCCGCGCGATTGCAATGCGCTGACGCTGACCGCCGGACAGGTTGGCCCCATGTTCACCGACCAGGGTGTCGTAACCCTCCGGCAGCTCGAGGATGAACTCATGCGCCCCGGCGAGCCTGGCCGCGGCAATCACAGGCTCCATCGGCAGGCCGGGACTGGCCAGGGCGATGTTCTCACGCACACTGCGATTGAACAGAAAGTTCTCCTGCAATACCACGCCGACCTGGCGTCGCAGCCACGCGGTTTCAACCAGCGCCAGATCGACACCGTCGATCAGCACCCGGCCCGACTCCGGCACGTAAAGCCGCTGCACCAGTTTGGTCAGGGTGCTCTTGCCCGAGCCCGATCGCCCGACGATGCCGACCACCTCGCCCGGCCGTATGTCCAGGGTGATATCACGCAGTACCTGTGGCCGCTCCGGTGAATAACGGAAGCTCACATGATCCAAACGTACCGCACCCTTGACCTCCGGCAGGGTGGCCCTGCCCGGGCTGTAGCCGGGCTCGGTCGGTGTATTGAGGATATCGCCCAGACGCCGCACCGAGATCCCGGCCTGCTGGAAATCCTGCCATAGCTGCACGAGACGCAGGATCGGACCGCTGACCCGGGCCGCGATCATGTTGAACGCAATCAACTGCCCGACCGTCAGTTGGCCCTTCATCACCAGGGTGGCACCGATCCAGAGAATCAGCACCACCGTTACCTTGTTGATAAACCCCGCGGACTGACTGGCGATATTACCGAGGTTGGCGGCCTTGAAGCTGGCAGCCACATACCCGGCCAGCTGTTCTTCCCAGCGCCGCTGCATCTGCGGTTCGACCGCCATGGACTTGAGCGTCTGGATGCCGGTCACCGACTCGACCAGAAACGCCTGATTCTCCGCACCGCGATTGAACTTTTCTTCCAGACGTCGCCGCAGTATCGGCGTCACCCAGGCCGAGAGCACGATGTAGAAGGGGATGGCGCCGGCCACCACGCCGGTGAGTACCGGGCTGTAGTAATAGAGCACCGCGAAGAACACCAGGGTAAAGAACAGGTCGATAAGCAGGGTCAGGGCCGAACCGGTCAAAAAGTTGCGGATGTTCTCGAGCTCGCGCACCCGCGCCACCGAGTCACCCACCCGGCGCGCCTCGAAATAGGCCAGCGGCGAGACGGAGATGCTGCCGCACGAGCCGCGCTGGCGCGCGCAGCATCACGTCGACGCGGTTGGTGGTATGCGAGAAGACGTAGGTTCGCAGACCACCCAGGACCACCTCGAAGAGCGAAATCGTCAACAGGCCGATCGCCAGTACATCGAGCGTGGTCAATCCGCGGTGCACCAGCACCTTGTCGATGATCACCTGGAAGAACAAAGGCGTGACTAGCGCGAACAGCTGCAGGAAGAACGAGGCCACCAGCACCTCGGCGAACAGCTTGCGGTATTTGACGATTGCCGGCACGAACCAGCCGAAACCAAAACGGCCGCCCATGTCCTTAATCGATGCACGGCGGGTCACCAGGATCAGACCGCCCGACCAGGCCTGTTCGAACAGTTTGCGCGGCAGCGTCAGCGGGCGCTGTTCCAGCGGGTCCTGGATCAGGACCTTGTCATCCTTTACCGCCGCGAGGATGAAAAAGTGGCCATCGACATGTTGTGCAATCGCGGGCAGCGGCGTCCTGGCCAGGCGCGGCCAGTTGGATTCAATGCTGCGCAGCTTGAGGCCGAGCGATCTGCCGGCACGCAGCAGCTCAGTGACGCCCATGGCGGTCTCTGCCGCCGCATGGGTATGCCGGATCTGTGCGCCATCAGCGGCCAGGCCATGAAAGCGTGCGATAGTCACCAGGCAGGCCAGCCCGGTGTCCTGCGAATCAGCGTCCATGCAATGTGGCATCTTTTCCCTTCCCTGGGTTGGCCGATACGAAGCCGGCCTTTGTGTTCATTCCACCAGCGGCAGCGCCCTATCCCGCCGGGCCGGGCTGCAGTCGTTGCAGCCCTTCTCCGCGCAGGTGGGTAAGAATCGCCTCGCCATCCGTGTCGACGCGAAACTCGCCGTATACCGCCTGACTATAGACCGCTGCCGTTCCCTCTTCGAAGAAAAAGGCATTGGTCCCAAACTTGACCCCTCGGTCGCGCAGGCGAAACCGCATGCGCCTCTCGTTGGCCGCAAGGGCCGCACCGTCGTCGATGCGACTGAACGCGCCGACGCCGTCATCCCCCATGGCGATGACCACATGACCATCCGCCACAGCCAGATCCCCCAGCACCTTGCGCAGCTGATCGGCCACTTCAAACCGCAGCCGCATGTAGTCGCCCTGCATCAGCGACCTTGGATCGACCGGCGCCAGGCGCAACAGCAACACCTCGCCCGCAGTTATCAGGCGTTCTCGGCTGTAGATCGCATGATGCGTGACGATCAGGATCAGGGCGCCGAACAGCATGACCAGCAATCTACGCATCGGCCTGCCCTGCCTCAGCCTGCCGGTCTTCGACTGTGATCAATCCGAACTGCCGGACCGCAAGTCGCACCAATATCAGCGCGAGCCCGCTTGCCGCCAGCAGGGCCGATTTGTGCAGCAATGAAAGCTCGAGCGCATAGTAGTAGTGACTCAGATAGCTGAGCAGGCCGAAAGCACCGAATCCCAGCAGCACGCGGTTACCGAGTGCATGGCCGATCAGTATCACGAGGTAGGCGGCACCGATCCCCGGCGCCCATAGCGTCGTCAATGCCACCAGTGCGGCAACGCCCGAAAGGGCCATACCAACCCCCTGCCGATACGAGAGCGCCTGCTGTTTCACGATCACCAGTGTAACGACGACGACCAGGGCGGCGACCGCCAGGCCACCCAGCAGCGGCTGGACCAACAGCTCGCCCACCAGGCCCTGCTCGGGCACGAAACTGGAGCGCAGGCCCCCCATGTCGATCGAACCGGTGACCACCAGGATCACGATCACCGACAGCAGGCCGTAGCCCAGGGGTTGCATGTAATCTTGGCGCCCCGGCAAACGGAACTCGTTCAGCCAGACCAGTGCGAAGGCCCCAAGCGTGAGGGCCAGCAGCATATTGCTGTGCTGAAGGCCTCCGATCAGATACAGCAGGGCCAGACCACCGGCAACAACGGTCCATACGCGATGGATGAACCCCGCAATCGCAAAGAACAGCAGGATCTCGAGCCCCAGCAAAAACCAGCCCAGTCCGCGCAGATCCCAACCCAGCAACTGTTCGAGCCCGATCAGGATCTGAAACTGACCCGCGACGCTCAGCGCGAAGGCAAACTGATCGGTGAAATCACTCGGACCACCGCGGTTGCTCAGATACCAGGCGAACAGGCAGGACACGCCGCCGAGCATCAACCAGGACCAGCCGTCGTCGAGCATCCCGCCCATCCCGATCGGCACCACGGCGAGCAGGAGCGCTGCCGCGATCCAGCCGGCCACCCCGGTCATGATGCGCACATACCAGGGCACCGTGATGGGCTCGACCTCGGGCGGACGATCGCCACCCACCAGCCCAGCCTGCCCGAGGTTTTCCCACAGCGATGCCGCGCGCCCGTCCTTCATCGCGACCGCCTGTTCGCCAGGCGGATCAAACCGCGACCACCAAGCGACGACATTGCCAGCACCACCAGGGCGATAAGCAACAGGGCGGGGATATCGAAACCGCCGTCAAGCAGCCACCGCGTCAGACCCGCCGCCACGACAACGATCAGCGAAAGCAGACCGCCTGCGAGCATGTACACATCAAGCCGCCAGAGCCGATAAACGAAGAACCCGGCAATCATCCATAACAGCCAAAAGGCGATATCAAGCAGACCGCTGCTACCGTAGGTTTCAAACAATGCCTCCAGCGCCAGAAAAGTGATCGGTACGCCGGCGACTGTGGCCAGCAGGCGCGGACCCCAGCGCCCCTGCAACCAGGCACCGGCCCGGGTAGTGGCCAACTCCCAGGTCGCCAGGGCCAGGGTGTTGAAACCGAAACACAGCCACAGGGTCTCGCGCGCACCCAGGAGCACACCCCAGAATCCGTGAAAGCTGTCGTAATAGAGGTAGGCCGCGAGATTGACCAACGCGATCCAGAAGATCCACAACAACGCGAAGCGCCCCAGTATCACCCAGGGCAGTATCAGTGCGGCCCAGGCAGCAAACAGCTCATAGGCATCCGCACCCGTCTGATAAGTCTGGCCGATCAGGGCCAGGAGGACGCCGACGAACACCGCTGCCGCAAAGAGTGCGGCACGCCCGGCAAGTGACTCCAGTCCCAGGCGCCAGACCGCCGCAAGTGCTGCCAACAACAACGCATCGATCAGCAGGAAGCGGCCAAAACGCCCGATCTCATTCCAGTTGGCGGCAAAAAAGGTGACGACACCGGAAAGCAGCAACGCCAGCCCCAGGCCGAGCAGCAGCCGATCGACGAAGCGCGACCAGCCATCGATCGAGGGGTAAACCCCGGCAACCCGCAGCGCCTCGTGCGCACGCCCGGGCGAAATCAGGCCCTGTGCGAGCCATGCCAGCATCTGCGAACGGACGAAACTCACGCCACCGGCCCCGGCGGCGCATCTGCAGGGCACCGGCAACAGCGTGAACCAGGAATCGGCGGTACAGACAAAAACACGTTTTGGACCATGTTTGACAATGCGGGCTATCCCTCCCTGGCCAACCCTGAGCCAAAACTATCCGACAGCGGCCGGCGCGGCAAGCGGCAAGTCCCGGCGCCGCGGAATTTCAGATTTTTCCTACACGCAAACGACTCTATCCAATGCAAATGAGCCATCAGGCAGCGTCCGGTCTATTCTTGTCAGTAAGGGTTTCGCCCGTGCGTCGGGCGATTCCGGCATGAGGGAAAGCCAGGAGGGTAAAATGTCTAAAGACAAGTGGTGCTCATTGGCACGCGAGGACTTTGAACATGCCCTGGACGAGATGGGTAGCGTCATCGACGTGTCGGTCAACGACCTTATTCAGCTCACCGAAAAGGCACGCAGGCACGCCCAGATGCGCCGCGCCGAATCGTTGCTGGTCAAAAACCTGATGAGCCAGCCGCTTCATACGATTCAGGCGCATATATCCCTGGGCGAAGCCGCCCAGGTGCTGTTGTCAGAACGGATCAGCGGCCTGCCCGTCGTCGACACCGCGGGGCACCTGATCGGCATCATCACCGAGGCCGATTTTCTCAGCGCCATCGGGGTGCCCTGTCACCCGCCGACGCACAACTTCTGGCAGACACTCTCGGGCATGTTTTCCCAGCCTCTGCACCTGCATGAGCCGAACGAGAACGTCGGCGCGCTGATGGTCTCCGAGGTGGTCACCGCGCAGCCCGAACAGACCCTGCACGAGGCCGTGGCGGCCATGAAGTCGCACCGGGTCAAGCGCCTGGTGGTGGTCGACGAGCAACATGCGCCTGTCGGCATGCTCACACGATCAGACCTGGTGCGCGTATTCTTCGAGCGCATCCGCGACACAGGGCATGGCCGAGGCGCAGACCAAAGCTAGTTATCCGCATCGGGGTGAGGCCGAACCGATATGAAAGTCCTCAGATTCACCGTGAGTCACCGGCATCTCGAAGAGCTGATGTGCAAGGGCTGCATCGCGCGACTGCACAGGATCGTTGACCTGGGCCATGTGCGTGATCATTACGAGGTGACCGCACTGGTGCGCCAGGAGCATCTGGACGTGATTGTCGAGAAGAGTGCCGACCGGCCACGCTGGGTCAAGTGGCCTGAATCGTGATCGACGGTAGCTAAAGATCCGTCAGGCTGCCATGACATGCATGTCGATATGGATGTCGACATAGGGGCAAATCAGCTGCCCTTCTTCAGTTTGTCCACTTCGACCAGGAAGTCCTCTGTCAGCTGCGCAACATGCTTGA
>CAZCDY010000161.1:0-623 GCA_964497145.1 uncultured Gammaproteobacteria bacterium | reverse complement strand
GATATCGACCGCTCTCCATGCCTTTGGCCGCCTTTCTCGCTGCCTCTCTCAGACCTGCCTTCCAGTTCGGAGACAGGCTGATTGTCAGTTTTCTCTTCATGGCTACCTCAGTTTGTCCACTTCGACCAGGAAGTCCTCTGTCAGCTGCGCAACATGCTTGAATTCATACGCACGCTCTTCACCCAAAATGTGGCAGTGGTCGCCTTTGCCTCGCTCGTTGTCCATTGAAGCCACACCCAGGCGCCCACGTAGGTCCTTCAGCTGCTTTCAGAAAAGGGGAAATGGTGCCCGGAGCCGGAATCGAACCGGCACGGCCGCAATGGCCGGCGGATTTTAAGTCCGCTGCGTCTACCGGTTCCGCCACCCGGGCCAGCAAACACGTGACATAACAGGCGAGAAACGCGTGCTAAGTCATTGTTTGAGAAATGGAGGCCGAGCCCGGAATCGAACCGAGGTACACGGATTTGCAATCCGCTGCATAACCACTCTGCCACTCGGCCAAACTGAGTGACTCAGCGGCGCCAAGGCGCCGGCTGAAACAAGAAACCCCGCTGGCGTGCGGGGTTTCCTGGAATATCTGGAGCGGGAAACGAGACTCGAACTCGCGACCCCAACCTTGGCAA
>CAZCDY010000160.1:0-8459 GCA_964497145.1 uncultured Gammaproteobacteria bacterium | reverse complement strand
CGGCAACAGCGATTCCCCAGGACCTGTGGTTACCGCGCCAGTCGTCGACTCTACTCAAGGGTTCGGGAATCAGGGCGCGGTGGGCCAAAACGATGCGCTCAACTCCTGACGCTGGTTCAGCACCTGAATCTGAGTATCCCGGCCAAAAGTTGGTCCCGCACCTTTCGCTGTTGTCGGAATGAAACGAAGTGGTGATATCTTTAGACGTCATGGAGGATTTCATCGAAAGAATCAGGCGCAGGCTGGGCGGGGATCTCCCGGGCGAAAAAGCCCAGTTCCTTATGGCGCCCCTGGCCCGGCCGCGTATGCAAGAAGCACTTTCCATGGCGATGCAGCAACGCCAGAGTGCGGTGTTGATCTATCTGTTTCCGCAGGAGGGCGACTGGCGAATCGTGCTTATGAGGCGCCCTCACTACGACGGTGCGCACAGTGGCCAGGTGAGTATTCCCGGTGGGCGACTGGAGCCTGGTGAGAACCACAGGCAGGCTGCATTGCGCGAGTTTGAGGAAGAGACGGGAGTACGCGTAAACAGCTATCAACTGATCGGTAACCTCAGCGAACTGTTCATAGCCCCAAGTAACTTCTTGGTAAAGCCCTTTGTCGCCTATGCCACCGAACCTCCCTGCTTTGACCCCGACCCGGTAGAGGTTGAGGAGCTCATCGAGCTGTTGGTCTCCACTTTGATGAACGACCTGGCCGTGAAGCGGGGCAGGGTGTGCATGAGTAGCGGCGCCTGGGTGGAAACACCTTATTTCGAAGTGGCAGGCCATAGGGTCTGGGGCGCGACCGCAATGATCTTGAGCGAACTGAAGGAGGTTCTGCGTGACCTGCGCTGAAGTATGCGGATCGCTTGTCTGCGGTCTCCTTGCCGAGGACAACCCTGCGGTTCAGTCGGGGGTTTCGATGTCAAGAAAGCCGTCGGCTGACAGGCGCGTCGCGAGCATGACCTCGTTGATATCGCGGTGTTCGAGCCAGTTGTCGGTGTCGTGGTGCCCGGCCTGGAGCCAGAACGATTCGATCGCATCGCCGAGCGCGACATGGCGCTGTAGGGCTTCGAGCCGCGCCCGGGCCCGAGGGCTCAGGGCCGAACGCTGATGCGAGGCGTCCCGGTACATGCGCTGCGCGGCCTCGAGCCCGATCGCCAGTCCGAGTTCGCGAAAGGCGAGTCGACACCGCGCCGGGGCCTGCAGCTCACCCTGTTCTGAATAGATCCTGAGACCCGTCAGTGCCGCCTCCAGCAGTCGCTCGACGAGACCGTCATCGAACCTGGCTCCCTGCCGCGTCAACTGCTGCACACGATAGGCCTCGGCCAGTAGACCGCCGATGCCGAGCGGGTCCGCGCTGGCAAGCTCTGCCGGACGCAACATTTCGGCAAACCCCTGGCTCACGCGTTCGAGATCCGGCAGGTCAGGTGATTGCGGCAGCCCGGCCACCGTCGCGCCCAGTTGCGTGGCGGTGACATAGCCGTCCAGCGGGTCGTGCTGTCCCATCGAGGAAACGAGTGGGCGGGAAAGGTCGATGCTCATCTTCCAGTACATGCGCGGCCTGCGGCTATCCGCCGGATGGTAGCTGAATGCCTCGTGCGCCGTCACTGCCAGTTCGATCGCCCATTGCCGGAAACGAGGTTCGCCGGTCGTTCGGGCGACCTGGTCCAGGGCATGCATCCACTTGGCGAGATAGTGAAAGTACTGACCGTCGCGTTCCCATTCGAGCTGATGGTCGAAGGGTTCGTCTGCATCGCGTTCGGGCAAAGCCTTGCCGATACGCAGTCCGCCACGTGTCGGGTGGGCCTCACCCTCGTACTCGCCCAGTCCACTGATCCAGCCACGAGATGGCCCCTCGGAACGGTGTCGCCCGAGCGTGTGATGGACCTGGTTGACCAGGCGCAGGGCGAGCTGCGTGTAGTGCGGGTCGTCGGTAGCGCGCGCCAGGCCGAGAAAATTGCATACTGCGAAGGCATCGGTCCAAAGATACCGCCGCGGGTCCTGGTTGGAGTTGAGCCCGGTACGCTGAGCAAAGCCATCCATCAACCTGGCCGCCTGCTTGATTTTCGGGTTCGACATGGGTTTCGGGGGCTTCTCGATCTGCTGGGGCATACCTGCCCCGTTTTGCATGCGCGCGCCAGCACCGGCGCCATACATCTTGCGCGGTTCGGGCCGTGCGCGCAAAGCGTTCCCCCTTCTGGCCAACCTGGTGCCGACATCTGGACGCCACCTTCCGATTCCGATCGAGAGGCCGTGTTGAGACAGCTCTTCCTGGTCAGATGTGATGGCTGAATTGCGCCTCGTCTGCCTCGGCCATCAGCTCCAGGAAGTGGTCTGCACCGACCCTGACCAGGGTCGCATGATCGCCTGCTTCGAAATAGATAGGGTCCTGTGTGCTCAGGCTGCTGTCCGGGTCCCACACCGTTTTGATTGCGTATGGGGCACCGATCGGCGGCACCGCTCCGGGTTCGCAGTCGGGAAAGATCCCGGCAAGTTCGGCTTCGGCGACAAAGGAAAGCTGTCTGCCCAGGCGTGCGTTGAGCGTATCCAGCTCGACGTGATGATCTGACGGGACGACCACGAGCAGGATGCCGGCATCGTCTTTGAGCACCAATCCTTTGGCCAGTGCGTCGCCGGGGACCTGTGCGGTCTCGGCTGTTTCCATGCTGGATCCGGAGTGCGGGTGCCCCAGCAGGGTGTAGTTGGATCCTTTGTCTTTCAGGTATTCGTACAATCTGTTTGCGATGCTCATCGTCACTCCATGGCTGACTTCTCGTAGGTGCCCATCAATTGCGTCTGCGCCAGGACGTGCCCCTGCATGGCTTCTTCCACTTGCTGCTTGGTCGGCCTGTCCATGTCCGGCAGGATCGTGTCGAGGGCGTACAGTTTGTGGAAGTAGCGGTGTCGACCGATCGGTGGGCAGGGGCCGCCGTAGCCGGTCCGCTTCCAGTCATTCAGGCCTTCGCGCGTCCCCGGAGGGAGCCCTTCAGCGCTTATCCCTTCGGCCAGTGTCGATACATCGGGGGGGATGTTGTAGAGCACCCAGTGCACCCAGGTCATTTTCGGGGCCTCGGGGTCTGGTGCATCGGGATCATCGACGATCAAGACCAGACTGCGGGTGCCCGCCGGCAGGTCTGCCCAACTCAGCGGCGGCGCAAGGTCTTTTCCCTCGCAGGTATAGCTGGCGGGTATCGCACTGCCGTCAGTAAAGGCAACAGATGTCAGGGAGATCGTCATGGCTGCACCCCTTGATAAGGTCTGGATATTCTCAGTCTAGCTCATGCCAAATGCGGCTGGCAGGGTGGGGGGTGAAGCTCGGCGATCCGGGCCGATCCGAAAAAGCCGGTAAAATCGACTTCTATGTTACCCGTGCCTCCCTACCCCACCGAGCGACTGCTGATCCACCATCAGGATGCATTTCTGCTCGCGGTGGAAAAGCCCAGCGGCCTTTTGGCGGTACCCGGCCGGGGTGCGGACAAACAGGACTGTCTGCTGACGAGGATCCAGCGAGAGTATCCGTCGGCCCGTGTGGTGCATCGCCTGGACATGGGGACATCCGGCCTCATGCTGTTTGCACTGGACGCAGAAACCCAACGCGACCTCGGCTACCTGTTCGAGACACGCCAGATCGCAAAGCAATACGTTGCCTGTGTGTGGGGTATTCCCGACCCGTCCGAAGGGGAAATCGATCTGCCCTTGCTTGCCGATTGGCCACGCCGGCCGCGACAGCGGGTCGATTTTGCCGCGGGCAAAGCGGCGCACACGCGATACCGCCTGATCGAGGGTGCGCATCAGTCGCTTGACCAGTGCTGATCGAGCATCCGCCCGATGGTATTGGGAACCACCCGGGGCGGTTTCACGGGTCGAACTGATCCCCACTACCGGACGTAGCCACCAGCTGCGTGTCCACCTCGCCGAATTGGGGCACCCCGTACTCGGCGACGAACTGTACGCGGACGGGGACGCGCGGCACATGTCTGCCCGTTTGATGCTGCATGCGGAACGGCTGTGCTTTGAACACCCGCGCTGTCCCGGACAGTTAAGCCTGCACAGTCCGCCACCCTTCTAAGCCATTGTTAATGCGATTTGGTTAATAGAATCCTATGGTTGCGAGATTTCCCGGGGGCATTTGAGCGCTATCCCCAGGCAAACCGGCTATTGTTTACTCTTTAAATCAATTCTATTGAGTTTTGTGTCGACAATCTGGCGCTGTTTCGATTGAAGCAGGGTGGCGGCCGCCCTATATTGTCGACAATATGCGTTAAGCGTACGAGTTTGGTTTCCAGCTGTGCCGGCCGCCGGACGGCCCGTCAAAGCAGCAGGCAGGACCTTGTTTCGTTAGTAAGGATTAAGAGGCCATCGGGAGCGCTTTCGTAATTCTGTACCAGCCGGATCGCGTTACAGGATTTCGTCAGGCCCCAAGATGTATTGCAAACACCGTCTCGTGGGACAACATAATGAATTCGACAAACCGTAAACCCCTGCCGGGCACTCGGCTGGATTATTTCGATACCCGTGCGGCGGTCGAAGCGATCCAGCCCGGTGCCTATGCCAAGTTACCTTACACCTCGCGTGTGCTGGCCGAACAACTGATTCGGCGTTGTGATCCGGCGGTACTGGAGGATTCGCTGGGACAGATCATCGAGCGCAAGCGTGACCTCGATTTCCCCTGGTATCCGGCACGCGTCGTCTGTCACGACATCCTGGGCCAGACCGCACTGGTCGACCTGGCCGGTCTGCGTGATGCCATCGCCGACCAGGGTGGTGATCCGGCAAAGGTGAACCCGGTGGTTCCCACGCAGCTGATCGTCGACCATTCGCTGGCAGTGGAATATGCCGGATTCGACCCGGACGCATTCGAGAAGAACCGCGCTATCGAAGATCGTCGCAACGAAGACCGTTTCCACTTCATCGAGTGGACCAAGACCGCGTTCGAGAACGTCGACGTGATACCGGCGGGTAACGGCATCATGCACCAGATCAACCTGGAGAAGATGTCGCCGGTGATCCAGGCGCGCGACGGGGTGGCCTTCCCGGATACCTGCGTCGGTACAGACAGCCATACCCCACATATCGATGCCCTGGGCGTGATCGCCATCGGCGTCGGTGGTCTGGAGGCCGAAACCGTGATGCTGGGGCGTCCGTCCATGATGCGCCTGCCTGACATCGTCGGGGTGAAACTGACCGGCAGGCGCCAGCCGGGTATCACCGCCACTGACATCGTGTTGGCGATCACCGAGTTCCTGCGCAATGAGCGTGTGGTCTCCGCCTATCTGGAGTTCTTCGGTGATGGGGCCGCGGATCTGACCATCGGTGATCGCGCGACCATCTCCAACATGACGCCGGAATTCGGCGCCTCGGCCGGTATGTTTTACATCGACGAGCAGACCATCGACTACCTGAAACTTACCGGCCGTGATGCCGAGCAGGTTGCACTGGTCGAGAATTACGCCAAGACCGTGGGGCTTTGGGCCGACAGCCTGAAAGATGCCGAATACGAGCGGGTGCTGGAGTTCGACTTGTCGAGTGTCTGCCGCAACATGGCGGGTCCTTCCAACCCGCATCGTCGCCTGCCGACCTCGGATCTCACCGAGCGTGGTATCGCCGGCGCGTGGGAAGAGAAAGAAGGTCAGATGCCGGATGGCGCGGTCATCATCGCCGCCATTACCAGCTGCACCAACACCAGTAACCCGCGCAACGTGGTGGCCGCAGCGCTGGTGGCGCGCAAGGCGAACGAGTTGGGTCTGGTACGCAAACCCTGGGTGAAATCCTCGTTTGCACCCGGGTCCAAGGTGGCCAGGTTGTACCTGGAAGAGGCCGGTCTGCTGCCTGAGCTGGAGAAGCTCGGCTTCGGCATCGTCGCCTATGCCTGCACCACATGTAACGGCATGAGTGGTGCCCTGGATCCGGAGATCCAGCAAGAGGTAATCGATCGAGACCTCTATGCCACCGCGGTTCTGTCCGGCAACCGTAATTTCGACGGCCGAATCCACCCATACGCCAAGCAGGCCTTCCTGGCCTCGCCGCCGTTGGTTGTGGCCTATGCCATCGCCGGTACCGTGCGTTTCGATATCGAGCAGGATGCGCTGGGTACCGACAAGGACGGCAATCCGATTACGTTGAAAGACATCTGGCCGAGCGACGAAGAGATCGATGCCATCGTCAAGGAGTTCGTCAAGCCGGAGCAGTTCAATCAGGTCTATACGCCGATGTTCGATCTGGGCGCACGCGAGCAGGCCGAGAGCCCGTTGTATGACTGGCGTCCGCAGAGTACCTACATCCGTCGTCCGCCCTATTGGGAAGGTGCCCTCGCAGGTGAGCGCACGCTCAAGGGCATGCGTCCGCTGGCCGTGCTGGGTGACAACATCACCACCGACCATCTATCGCCATCGAACGCCATCCTGCTGGACAGTGCCGCTGGTGCCTACCTGCACAAGATGGGTCTGCCGGAAGAGGACTTCAACTCGTACGCGACCCACCGCGGCGACCACCTGACCGCACAGCGTGCGACCTTTGCCAATCCGAAGCTGCTGAACGAAATGGTGCGTGATGAGCATGGTGAAGTGATGCAGGGTTCGCTGGCGCGGATCGAGCCGGAAGGCGAGGTCACTCGCATGTGGGAGGCGATCGAGACCTATATGGCAAGAAAGCAGCCGCTGATCATCGTTGCGGGTGCGGACTATGGCCAGGGCTCTTCGCGTGACTGGGCCGCCAAGGGCGTGCGCCTGGCCGGTGTCGAGGCGATCATTGCCGAGGGCTTCGAGCGTATCCATCGCACCAACCTGGTCGGCATGGGTGTCCTGCCTCTGGAGTTCAAGGCCGGTGAGACCCGCGAGACCTGTGGCATCGACGGAACCGAGACCTTCGATGTGGTCGGTGAGCCCACCCCGCGTGCCGACCTGACTGTGGTCATGCATCGCAGGGATGGTGCGCGAGTGGAAATCCCGGTGACCTGCCGCCTGGATACCGCGGAAGAGGTATCCGTATACGGGGCCGGCGGTGTGCTGCAACGTTTCGCGCAGGACTTTCTCGCATCGACAAGCCATTAAAGATCCCTCCTAGGGTGGGTTGAGCGCAGCGATACCCACCGCGGGGCGCCATGGCGTGTATCGCGCTAGGCTCCACCCACCCTACGTGAATACAGACAGGACAAGGTTATGAGCCAGGTACCACAGATCAAGATACCCGCCACTTATATGCGCGGCGGCACCAGCAAGGGTGTATTTTTCAACCTTAGCGACCTGCCCAAAGCCGCGCAGCTCCCCGGTGAGGCGCGTGACAAGCTGCTACTGCGCGTGATCGGCAGTCCCGATCCCTATGGCAAGCAGACCGATGGGATGGGCGGTGCGACCTCCAGTACCAGCAAGACCGTCATCCTGGCCAAAAGCGACAGGGCAGATCACGATGTCGATTACCTGTTCGGTCAAGTTTCCATCGACAAGCCGTTCGTCGACTGGAGCGGCAACTGTGGCAACCTGACGGCCGCGGTTGGCTCCTTTGCGATCAGCAGCGGTCTGGTGGATGCAGGGCGCATTCCGGAAAACGGCGTGGCCGTCGTGCGGATCTGGCAGAAGAATATAGAGAAGACCATCGTCGCGCATGTGCCGATCACGGATGGTGAAGTGCAGGAGACAGGTGATTTCGAACTCGATGGCGTGACCTTTCCTGCGGCCGAGGTACAGGTTGAATTCATGAGTCCGGTCGACGCGTCAGAGGCCATGTTTCCGACCGGCAACCTGGTCGACGATCTTGAGGTGCCGGGCATTGGCACCTTCAAGGCCACCATGATCAATGCCGGTATCCCGACCGTGTTCCTCAATGCCGAGGACATCGATTACGAGGGTACAGAACTGCAGGAAGCGATCAATGGTGATGAAGAGGCCCTGACCATGTTCGAGACCATCCGTGCCTATGGGGCGGTACGCATGGGATTGATTCAGAATATCGAGGAAGCCGCAGGGCGGCAGCACACACCCAAGGTGGCGTTCGTGGCGAAACCGATGGACTATGTGGCATCCAGCGGAAAGCGGGTCGGTGCGGCGGATATCGATCTCAATGTGCGCGCCCTGTCCATGGGCAAACTGCATCATGCCATGATGGGAACAGCGGCCGTGGCGATCGGTACTGCGGCAGCGATTCCGGGAACACTCGTGAATCTGGCGGCCGGTGGCGGTGACCGGGGAACGGTCACCTTCGGCCACCCGTCGGGGACGTTGAAGGTGGGCGCCGAAGCCAGTCAGAAAGAGGGCGACTGGACGGTCAACAAGGTGGTAATGAGTCGCAGTGCGCGGGTGCTGATGGAAGGGGCGGTTCGAATTCCGGGTGACGCGTTCTGAATCAGGACCTCTGGTGTGGGTGTTCTTATTCTCTGCATCCATTCATGAGCAGCAGCGCCGAATCTAAGCCAGTGCTTTGGTAATGGACTGGTGGTGGATACCGAATTGCTTTGTCTGACGAAAGTTGAGTTTCCTCGCG
>CAZCDY010000159.1:0-8584 GCA_964497145.1 uncultured Gammaproteobacteria bacterium | reverse complement strand
CTGGTTTCGGGCCTCGACGCGCCAGCAGGCCGAGCAGCTGGGCCTTTCGGGGCATGCCGTCAATCTGCCGGACGGCCGCGTCGAGGTGGTCGCTTGCGGCAGCGAGGCTGCGGTGGAAGCGCTGGCCGCCTGGCTCTGGCGCGGACCCGAACTTGCCTCGGTCACGGATGTTGCCGTCGTGGACCTCGGTCTGCAGCAGTTTTCCGGTTTCAGCGTCGGCTGAACGGCGCCAGCCGGGGCGGGGAACAGGCTAACCTCTCTCCACGCCTATGTTCCGATCAATCCGCCGGGCGGAATACCGCGCTATCCACCGTGTCTGGGAGCGTCAATGCTGCGGGCGCGGGAGCATATTCTTGAGGCTGGGCGGGCGTGTAATACCTATCATTGGCGTACCCGGGCACGAAGGGTTCGGTGCCGGGGTAATGGTCCTGTGGGGGCATGCCGTTGCCTGCTTGCGGATAAGCGGGTGCATACCGGCCCGCTGAATAGTCGGGATAGCCTCGTTCTGCGGGTGCCGGTGCATGGTCCATCATCTGGCCAGGGTAGTATGTGTCGGGATACTGCCGGTAATCGGGATAGGCAGGGGCATAGCTAGGGTAGGCCTGATGGGTTCGACCGTCGGGCCGCTGATACCCGGGTGCGCGCGGTGGGCGCTGGCGGTCGTGGCTGAAATCCATGGAAAAATCATTGTGTCCCGGGGATTGTTCCTTCGGGTGGGGCGAGGGCTTGAACTGGAGCGTGGCAGGGCTGTCAGCCTGACGCTGCCTTGAGGGCGCGACGACTCCGGGGGCTGTCTGTCCGGCTGGCGGCGCTGCGCCGAACAGATTGCTCGCCTCGTAGCTGCCCGGCCTGCCGCCGAAGCCGTCGTCAGGTAAAGGGAGCATGCGGGAACTGCCCGCTGGCGGCTTCGCATTGCCTGCGGCCGAGCCGCCTGGTGCCTCAGGCGTCGATGATTGTGTCAGACCCGACCATACCGACGGTTCGCTGCGATAGGGGCCAGGCGGCGGGGGGTAACCCATGTCTGCACTTTCTGCCGCCGGGCTGGCAAGAGTCCCGAACAGCATACTGGTGCCGGCCCAAAGCAATGTGGCGGTGATCATCAGGCGTTGTCGAGTCAATCGCTGCTCCCCGGAAGGAATCGCACTTCGTGCCGCTCAAAATAGCAGACCGCGTTGCGCGATGCAGCGTTCAGTACCCGGAAGATGCCAGCTCCAGGCCCTGTGGCATCTTGTTGGTGCGCACGACCTCGCTGCGTATGCTGCCGTCGGGCAGCAGTGCCAGCAGGCGGAAACCCGGTGGCTCCTCGTCGACCTGGAATTTATCCACTTCGGGCGCGAACTGCACGCAGGTGGAGGGCGACGCCATCAGCCGGACATGGCCGTGGAGCGCCTCGAAGGTCTGGTGGACATGGCCCCACAACAGACCGCGCACCTGCTTGTGGCGATCAATGATCTCAAACAGCGGATCGGGGTTGTCGATTGCCATGGTATCGATCCAGGCACTGCCGACGTGGATCGGCTGATGGTGCATGCACACCAGGGTGGGGCGGTCGCTGGAGCTCAATGCCTCTTGCATCTGCGCGAGTTGCTCGGCTTGCAGCCGGCCCCCGTCTGAGCCGGGAATCACTGAATCGAGCATGATGAATCGCCATGCTCCGAAATCCCGGATGGTATCGGTATGTACCTGCTTGGCGCTCAGGTGTTGACGCATCACCGACGGCACGTCGTGGTTTCCGGGCAGGCACAATACCGGTACCCCGAAGCTGGAGAGGATCTCCGCCATCTTGGCGTAGCCCTCTGGGCTGGCATCGTGGACCAGATCCCCAGTCGCCAGCAGCAGATCGAGTGGCCAATAGTGATCGCGGAAATGCCGGATGACCCGCTGAAAGGAATCCAGTGTGTTGATACCCAGCAGGCTGCCGACAGGATTGGCATAGAGATGGGTGTCTGTCAGCTGCAGTACGCGCAGCGTTCCTTCCGGAAAATCAGCATCGCACAGGTTGGAGTCCGACCGGTTGCCGGCGGTGCTTGGCGTCATCGCTGCGTCGAGCCCAACAGGGTCTCCAAACCATATTTCAGGTTATAGTAGCCCAAACGCCTGTTGGCACAAATGTCTCATTCGGCGTTTAACCCCGATTTTGTGAGCGAATTCGCGCAGTTATGACCCTGAATGAACTGAGGTACATCGTTGCGGTGGCGCGTGAGCGTCACTTCGGACGAGCCGCCGAGGCCTGCTTTATCAGCCAGCCGACCCTCAGTGTGGCGGTGAAAAAGCTTGAGGAGGAGTTGGGGCTCAGTCTGTTTGAAAGGCGCAAAGGGGAGGTCAGTGTCACCCCCGTCGGCGAGCGGATTGTGACCCAGGCGCAGCGCGTTCTCGAGGAGGCCAGCGGAATTCGCCAGATCGCACGCCAGGGCCAGGATCAGCTCGACGGCCCCCTGCGGCTCGGCGCAATCTACACCATCGGCCCATACCTGTTGCCGCACCTGATCCCGCAGCTGGCCGAAAGTGCGCCCAAGATGCCGCTTATCATCGAGGAGAACTACACCGCCGGCCTGTCCGAGAAGCTCAAGCGCGGGGAACTCGATGTGATCCTGATATCGCTGCCGTTTGATGAGCCGGGCGTCTTGACCATGCCGCTGTACAGTGAGCCCTTCGTGCTGTTGATCCCGAGCAGCCATCCGCTCAACCAGCAGCCGGATTTCAAGGTCGAGGATCTCAGCAACGAAGATGTCCTGTTGCTGGGCGCGGGACACTGCTTCCGTGACCAGGTGCTGCAGGTCTGTCCGAATTGCATCCACCGTAGCAAGAGTGACGGCAGCCCCAGCCAGACACTGGAGGGAGGGTCACTGGAGACCATCCGGTATATGGTGGCCAGTGGTCTGGGTGTTACCATCCTGCCTTGCTCCGCTGCCGGTGCCGACCGTTTTTCGGAAAGGCTGCTGAACATACGGCGCTTCGACCATGACGCCCCTTCGCGCACTGTGGCCCTGGCCTGGCGCAAGAGTTTTCCGCGCCCTGAAGCGATCGAGGCCCTGCGCGATGCGGTCCTGAGCTGCGATATGTCTTGTGTCGATCCGCTGGATTGATATCGGTCAGCGCGCAAACTGATTTCATCTCATAAGCTGGTCAACAGGGGCAGATGAGAGCCTCGACCGTGATAGCCTTGAGCTATCAGGTGGATTGTCAGAATCAATTTCATGCTGCGTTCACTGCCAACTATATTGCTTCCGCAAACCGCCGGTTGGAACCGGCAATAACCCATCCCAGACTGGAGGATATTTGATATGTCTTTGAAAGGCTCCCAGACCGAAGAAAACCTGAAGGCTGCGTTCGCAGGCGAGTCCCAGGCCAACCGTCGTTACCTGTACTTCGCCGCCAAGGCCGACGTCGAGGGTTACAATGATGTCGCAGCCGTGTTCCGTTCGACCGCAGAAGGAGAGACCGGTCACGCGCATGGACACCTCGAGTACCTGGAAGAGTGCGGCGACCCGGCTACCGGTATGCCATTCGGTGGCACGGCCGAGAATCTGAAGACCGCGATCGCCGGTGAGACCCACGAGTACACCGATATGTACCCGGGCATGGCGAAGACCGCACGTGACGAAGAGCACGATGAGATCGCCGATTGGTTTGAAACTCTGGCCAAGGCGGAGCGTTCACACGCCAACCGCTTCCAGAAGGCGCTGGATCAGCTTAACGACTGATCTGAGACGTGAGAGAAGGGGGGGTGTGCCTCCCCTTTTTTCGAAAGCAAGACAGACGGCGATGCGTTCGCCGTAAGGACACAGAGAGATGGCTGCGACACGTGAAGGCAGTCTTGAGGCGCCTACCCGGCATGCCCTGGACTGGAAGAATCCCGAGTTCTATGACGAGGGCAAGTTGTTTACCGAACTGGAGCGGGTGTTCGACATCTGCCACGGTTGCCGTCGATGTATCAGCCTCTGCCAGAGCTTTCCGGTGTTGTTCGACCTGGTCGACGAATCCGACACCATGGAGGTCGATGGGGTTGCCAAGGAAGACTACTGGAAGGTGGTCGACCAGTGCTATCTCTGCGATCTGTGCTTCCTCACCAAGTGTCCCTACGTGCCCCCGCATGAATGGGATCTCGATTTTCCCCACCTGATGCTCCAGGCCAAGGCCGTCAAATACAAGCAAGAAGGGGCATCCGTACGCGACAAAACGCTTACCAATACCGACGCGGTAGGCTCGCTTGCAGGCATACCGGTGGTTAGCGGGATCGTCAACGCACTCAACAGAAACAAGACCTTCCGCGGGATTCTCGGGGACGGTTTCGGTGTGCATCCGGATGCGAAACTGCCGGAATTCCACAGCAGGAGCCTGCGCGACCGTGTCAGCCGCGACTCCGGCGAGGACGCGGAGCCTGCGGGGCCGACCACCGGCAAGGTGGCCCTGTTTGCTACCTGCTACGGCAACCGCAACGACCCCAAGAGCGGTGAGGACCTGGTGGCCGTGTTCCGTCACAACGGCATAGCCATCACCACTGCCGAAAAGGAAAAATGCTGCGGCATGCCCAAGCTTGAACTGGGAGACATGGAGTCGGTGGCACGCTCGAAAGAGGTCAATATCCCGAATCTCGTCAAACTGGTCGATCAGGGCTGGGACATTGTCGCCCCGGTCCCGTCCTGCGTGTTGATGTTCAAGCAGGAATTGCCCCTGATGTTTCCGGACGACCCGGATGTCGCCAAGGTGCGCGACGCGATGTACGACCCGTTTGAATACCTGATGCTGCGCCACAAGCATGGCAAGCTGAGGACCGACTTTAAGAACCCCCTGGGCAAGGTGTCTTATCATGCCGCCTGTCACCAGCGCGTGCAGCGTATCGGACCGAAGACCAAAGAGGCGCTGGAACTGATACCCGGCATCGAGATCGAGACGATAGAGCGCTGTTCAGGTCATGACGGCACCTACGCGGTGAAACAAGAGACCCACGAGCTGTCTATGAAGATTGCGCGACCCGTGATCAAGAAGGTCAAACAGAATAAACCGGATCACTACAGCAGTGACTGCGCCATGGCCGGGCACCAGATCGCCAATGGGCTGGATGACGGCAGTGAACCCGAACACCCGATCTCGCTGATGCGGATCGCTTACGGCATCTGAGCGGTGCCTGGGAGAGCTAGGTGGAAACAATGAACAAACTGAATCGTGACAATCTCTTCACCCTGGAAAAATATGCCGAGGTGCGGCCGGAATTCCGTGCACGTGTGATGGCGCATAAAAAGAACCGGCGTCTGCCGATCGGGCCGAATGCCGCGCTGTATTTCGAAGATGCGCTGACCATGCAGTATCAGGTCCAGGAGATGCTGCGCATCGAACGGATCTTTGAGGCCGCCGGTATCCAGGAGGAACTGGATGCCTACAATCCGCTGATACCGGATGGCAGCAACTGGAAGGCAACCTTCATGATGGAGTATCCGGATGAAGAGGAACGCCGGGTCCAGTTGGCGAAGCTGTTGGGTATCGAAAAACACGTCTGGGCCCAGGTGGCCGATTTCGCACGCATTACGCCGATCGCCGACGAGGACCTGGAGCGTGAGGACGAGCACAAGACCTCTTCCGTGCATTTCATGCGCTTCGAATTGACCCCGGAGATGGTGTCAGCGGTTAAAGACGGTGCCGCCATCAGCATGGGCATCGATCACCCGGCCTACACCTATTCCGTGGAGCCGGTTTCCCAGAATGTCCGCGACTCGCTCGCCGGAGATCTTGGCTGACCGCCGACCGGCCTGTCCTTCGGCAAAGGTCTGCAGATACGAAAAAGCCCGGGCAGACCGGGCTTTTTCGTGCGCGTTTTTCGTCAGTTCAGAAGCCCTCGGTCGAGGTGAACAATCCGACCCGCAGATCCTTGGCGGTGTAGATCTCGCGCCCGTCGACCTCCATGCGGCCGTCGGCGATGCCGAGCACCAGCTTGCGCGAGATCACCCGTTTGATATCCAGGTAATAGGTAACCGTCTTGGCCGTCGGCAGTACCTGGCCGGTGAATTTTACTTCGCCCACGCCCAAGGCGCGCCCGTGGCCCGGATTACCCAGCCAGGCAAGGAAAAAGCCGACTGACTGCCACATGGCATCCAGGCCGAGGCAGCCGGGCATGACCGGGTCGCCCGGAAAGTGGCAGTCGAAAAACCACAGGTCGGGTTTGACGTCCAGTTCGGCAATGATCTCGCCCTTATCGTATTTGCCGCCACTGTCGGCGATACGTGTGAACCGATCCATCATCAGCATGTTGGGAATCGGCAGCTGGGCATTGCCGGGACCGAACATCTCGCCGTAGCCGCACTTGAGCAGGTCTTCCCGCTCGAAAGATTCCACCTTGGCCATGAAATTCGTCTCTTATTTATGAAGGCGGCGAGTTTCCGGGCTGGGGCTGGGCTTGTCAACCGACCCCAGGCGCGTCGCAATCGGGGGTCAGGGCTTTTTCGGGCCGCCCTTGCCAAGGGCAGGGCCGGTGGCCTCAAGTGGGCGCGGTGGGCGCCGCTACGCTGAACCATGACGTCCAAGGTGAACCAATGCCATCAGTGAACCCCACAATCCTGCTGGTAGACGAGCAGCGGGTCGGCATCGATACCCTGTTGGCCCAACTCGAAGACACCGCTTACACCCTGATAACGGCTGCAGATGGCCAGGCTGCCTGGGAAATGCTGGAGGCAGACCCCGACTGCTATGATGCCGTGATCCTCGATCACAGGGTGTCCGGCCCGGGTGGCCCGCCGGTATTCGAGAAAATGCAGGCACACCGGCGCCTTCAGGAGGTGCCGGCCATTCTGCTGATAGAGTCGGCCGGCCAACTCAGACAGGCCCAAGTGGAATCGAACGTGACCCCGAGCTACCTGGAGAAACCGTTCGATCGGGCGCAGTTGCTCTGCGTTCTGACGATGGCGCTGCGGAATCGCGTCTGTTACCGGTCGTCCCAGGGGGGGCGGGATCACATCGGCGACACCCTCGGGTTACAGCACGAAGCAACCTTCACCTTCCAGAGCATCCATTCGGCGCGTGATCTTGCCGCACTATTGGCCAATACCTGCCCGGAGCCTCAACGCGTGGTGGTTGGGCTGGCGGAGCTGCTGCTCAATGCCGTAGAGCACGGCAACCTGGGTATCAGTTTCGACGAGAAGAGCCGGTTGCGCCGTGAGAATCGATGGGACGAGGAGGTGGCCATACGGCTGGCCGACCCGGCCAATGCCGCGAAGGAGGTATGGGTCGAATACGTGCGTGAGCCCGATCGCATCCGTATCCTTATCCGCGACCAGGGAGACGGCTTCGACTGGCGTCGCCATCTCGCGATGGATCCCGCTCAGTCGACCGGCCTGCATGGCCGCGGTATTGCGATCGCGCGCATGATGAGCTTTGATCACATCGAGTATCGCGGCAGGGGCAACGAGGTCGAAGTGGTTGTGGATACGTCTGGGTCCTGATCTGCGCCTCAGTCAGCACCGTTACGGATTTCTAGCGCTATCGTGTCGCGGATGAACTCGACGAAGCTGTCCAGCGGCAACATTTGATTTTCACTGTCGCCACGCGCGCGGTACTCGATCTCGCCGTTGTCGAGACCACGTTCCCCAACCACGACCCGATGCGGAATGCCGATCAGCTCCATATCGGCGAACATAACCCCGGGCCGGGCGTCACGGTCGTCGAACAGGACGTCGATCCCGGCAGCCTGCAGCTGCCCGTAGAGCCTGTCCGCCGCCTCGCGTACACGCTGGGATTTCTTCATCTGCATCGGGATCAGTGCCAAGCTGAAGGGGGCCACCGCACTCGGCCACACGATTCCCTTGTCGTCATGATGTTGCTCGATCGCGGCGGCTACCACGCGAGATACACCGATACCATAGCAGCCCATGGTCATGGTGACCTGTCTGCCGTTTTCGTCCAGGACCGAGGCATTGAGGGCCTCGCTGTACTTCTGTCCCAGCTGGAAGATGTGCCCCACCTCGACGCCGCGGGCGATGGTCAGGGTGCCTCTACCATCCGGGCTGGGGTCGCCCTCGACGACGTTGCGGATGTCGGCGACCTCGGGCAGGGGTACATCGCGGTCCCAGTTGATGCCGAAATAGTGTTTGCCGTCGACGTTGGCACCGGCGCTGAAGTCACTGATCACGGCCGCGGCGCGGTCGACGATCATCGGCAGTTCCAGCTTGATGGGGCCCAGCGAGCCCGGGCCGGCACCGATAGCCGCACGGATCATCGACTCATCGGCCATCTGCAGCGGCGAGGCGACCATCGGCAGTTTTTCCGCCTTTATCTCGTTGAGCTCGTGATCACCGCGCACCAGCAGGGCGACGAGTTCGGCACCGCTGTCTTCGGCGGCCAGTACGATCAGTGTCTTGACCGTCTGTTCGATCGGTTGTTCGAACTGCTCCACCAGCTCGGCGATGGTCTTGGCATCGGGTGTGTCCACCAGGGTCATTTCTTGGCTGGCCGGCGGCGCCTGTGTGGCCGGGGCGATGGCTTCGGCGAGCTCGATGTTGGCCGCGTAGTCGCTGTCCGTGGAGAAGGCGATGGCATCCTCGCCTGAATCGGCCAGGACATGAAACTCGTGTGAACCGCTGCCGCCGATGCTGCC
>CAZCDY010000158.1:2584-8596 GCA_964497145.1 uncultured Gammaproteobacteria bacterium | reverse complement strand
TGATATTCGGCACCAATGCCTCCCTGGCGCCCGGTGACGCCGACTATGGCTGGAAGAATGCCGACTTGCGCCTCTCGCTGGCACGGGAAAACTGGCGCGTACAATTCGATTACTCCGAGCACGACGACCTGGAAACCGGCATGACCGGGGCTGGCGCACTGGACCCGTTGACCGAGGGGAACGACAGCCGCTTTAATGCCGCATTGTTTTATGCAAACCCTGGATTCAACGATGACTGGGGGGTCAATGCCGAGCTGCGCTATCGTCACGTCGATTACTCCTCGGGTGACGGCTTTCAGGAATGGCCCCCCGGTTATACCGATGTCACGGGGGTCTATCCGTTCGGTGTGCTCAACAAGATGAGATCTGCCGAGCATGACGTCAGCGGCGAGACCAGCGGACTCTATCGCGGTTTTGACGACCACACGGTAACACTCGGCGCAGGATTCCGCTGGCAGGACATCTATCGGGTGGAACAGTGGGTCAACAGCGGCGTCGACGGCGACGGCAACCCCCTGCCGGCAGGGGGCCCCCTGGTCGACCTTTCGGACACCCCCTACGCCTTTGCCCCGGAAAAATCGCGCACCATCACTTATGCGTATCTGCAGGATGTATGGGGCATTTCAGAGGATCTGGAACTGACCACAGGGGCCCGCTTCGACCACAACTCAGACTTCGGTGATGCATTCAATCCGCGTATCGCTCTGGTCTGGCAGACAAGCGAGACCGTTACCACGAAATTCATGTACGGCCACGCCTTTCGTGCCCCAAACTTCCAGGAGCTGTACAGCGAAACCTCTTTTTCACTCCCCAATCCCGATCTCGACCCGGAAAAATCGGAGACATGGGAACTGGCCCTGTCCTATTCGCCCAGGAAGGACCTTCGCCTCGGCATGAATCTGTACCGTTTCGAACAGAGCGATTTCATCAGCCTGCAGCCGGTGCCCGGACAGACCAAACTCCGTTACGAAAATACCGGAGAGTACGATGTCAACGGTCTGGAATTCGAGACCTGGTGGCAGCCGACGGATGAAGTCAGCCTGTCCGGCAATTACGCCTATAACGACCCCGACGACAGCCAGTTCCGTGCCTTCGGGTTGCCGCAGCAACAGGCCTACCTGCGCGCGGACTGGCGTTTCCTGCCCAATTGGTACTGGAACGTCCAGACTAACTGGATCGGTGAGGTCGAACGCAACCCGGGGGATACGCGCTCGGATATCGATGATTATTTCCTGACCGATTCGACCTTGCGATATTTCGGTATCAGGAATTGGGAATTCGCGATCTCTGTCCGCAACCTGTTCGACGAGGATGCAAAGAGCTATACCTCTTCCCGGATACCGGACGACCTGCCGCTACCGGAACGCAGCTTTTACGTCGAAGCACGGTACGACCTGGACAGCTTGGCGAGATAAGAGATGCCAGCGGATGGCAAAGTATTGAACACAGGCGTACGCGTGCAATTGGCCGCCAGGTTCCCAACCTGGACCTGCCTGTGCCTGATGTTCTTCGGCCTGTCCCCTGCCATGGCCCATGACCTGCTTGCGGATGACTCCCTGGTCAAGACGGCATTCATATACAACTTCGCCAAGTTCACCCGCTGGCCACTGGAAGCCTGGAGCGACCCGAAGTCTCCTCTGAGACTTTGCACTATCGGCAAAGACGAACTGGTCAGCAACCTGAAGCGCCTCGACCAGGAGACCATCGGGGCACGCCCAGTCACCGTCAGCACCTTCGCCCCCGGGGATGCAGCTGCGAGCTGCCATATCCTGTATATCGCAGGCTCCGAGCACAGACATTTCACCCGTTTCATCCGGCAGACACGCGACGCCCCGGTACTGACCATCAGCGAGATCCGGGGGTTCGCCGATTCGGGCGGCATTATCCAGCTCTACCGCGACCGGCAGCAGATCCGTTTCAAGATCAATCTCGGCGTTGCGCGGGAAAGGGGGCTGAATCTCAGTTCCCGACTGCTGGACCTGGCCGAACTGGTGGATAGCAGGGTGGCGCCATGAGATTCCTGCGAGATGCCCCGATAAAGCGCAAACTCTACGTCATCATCATGGGCACGGTGACCGCCGTACTGTTGCTCAGCCTGGGACTGTCGCTCGCGGTGCAGGTCGGTGCGGCACGGGACGAGGTGATGGCCGATCTCGGGTCCCTCGCCAAAGTGCTCGGGGCAAACAGCCAGGCCGCGGTGCTCTTTCAGGATCGTGGAGCCGCTCACGAAATTCTGACCACGCTCGACACCCATGAAGAGGTGAACTGGGCAGATATCCGGCTGCAGGGCGGCAGTCTCTTCACCCGGTACACCTCACCCCTGCATCGCATGCAGCCGGATCCTGAGCAATTCGGTCTGCTCGGCCAGCTTCTGCCCCGCCTGCTCGTCGTCGAGCAGCCCATCGTGGTTAACGGCGAGGCGATCGCCTACCTGCGCATTGCCGGGGATCTCAGTCGGGCCCGGGATCTCCTGCTACGGCAGACACTGCTCGCCTTCGCGGCACTGACCGTGTCCCTGATTCTCGGGTCGCTGCTGGCCAGCCGCCTGCAGAGGCTGGTTTCCATCCCGCTGCAGCGGCTGTCCAATGCCATGCACCAGGTTGCCGATACCCGGGATTTCAGCCGCAAAGCGGAAAAGTTCGGCGATGATGAACTTGGCAGACTGACCGACGTATTCAACGCCATGCTCGACCAGATCCGGGATTACGACCAGGAACTGAGCAACTATCGACATGGCCTGGAGGAACAGGTGGCCGAGCGCACCGAGGAACTGGAGCAGGCCAGGTATCAGGCGGTAGCCGCAAGCACGGCCAAAAGTGAGTTTCTTGCAAACATGAGCCACGAGATCCGTACACCCATGACCGGGGTGATCGGGTTTACCAAGCTGCTGGAAAAGACCGATCTGGACAATCAGCAGCGAGACTACACCAGGATCATCGGCCGTTCGGCGACTGCTCTGCTCGATATCATCGACGAGATACTGGATTTCTCGAAGATGGAAGCGAATAAGGTTGAGCTGGTCAACCAGGATTTTGATGTCGAGGACCTGCTCGACAGCGTGCGCGCCAGCCTCAGTACAAAGGCACTCGAAAAGGGCATCACACTTTATGCAGCCAAGGCCGGGAACGTCCCATCCAGGTTGCATGGCGACCCACTGCGTCTGCGCCAGATCCTGACCAACCTGTTGGGCAACGCCGTCAAGTTTACTGATCATGGCAGCGTCCAGTTGCACCTGGACAAGGCAGACCAGCAAGACGGCCAATTTGCCCTGCGGATCAGGGTCACGGACACCGGAATCGGCATCAGCCAAGCGCAACAGGCGCTGTTGTTCAAACCCTTTCAACAGGGCGATGGATCCATCACCCGGCGTTTCGGCGGCACCGGGCTCGGACTGGTCATCACCAAGCGACTGGTGAATCTGATGGCGGGTGAGATCATGGTCTCCAGCACCCTCGGCGAGGGATCGACCTTCTCCGCCGTCGTCCGTCTGCGCCTGCCTCAAGGCGACGAATCGCCGGCTTCCCTGCCTCCAGCGAGACCGCTCGGCCACAGGCCCGCGAAGAACCTGGTGTCTGAGGAAGAAGTCGCACCGGCTTTGGCCGGCCTCAGTGTCCTGGTTGTCGACGACAGTCCAATCAACCTGAAGCTCGCCACCGCCTTGCTGGCCGGCCGCGGCGTGGATGTAATCGGGGTGGAGACCGCCGGCACGGCACTGCAACTGATACGCAGCAGATCGTTCGACCTTGTGCTGATGGATCTGGAGATGCCCGAAATAAGCGGCATCGAGGCGACAGAGAAGATTCGTGCCTTGCCTGACGAGGGCGCCAGGATACCGATCGTCGCGATTACTGCACACGCGTTCCCGGAGAAACGTCAGGAGGTGATCGAGGCAGGGATGAACGACCTCCTGTCAAAGCCGTACCTGCCCGAACAGCTCTTCGCCATGATCGCGAAATGGTGTGCGGGAAAGAATCTGCGCAAGGCCACCAACACGAAACAGCCGCATCCGCCAATGGCGCTGCCGGTTTACGACCGGGAGGCGGCCCTGACCATCGTGGGTGGAGACGAACAGGAAGCGCGATCGATGCTGGAGGATTTTCTCACCTCGCTGCCGGACACCGAAGCGGCCTTGCACACGGCACATGCCGCTGCCGACTGGGACGGCCTCTGCAATGAGGTCCATAAGCTGGCAGGCTCCGCCCCCATCGCTGGAGCCGTCGCACTGCACAGCGCAGCCACCCAGCTGCAGAACTTCCTGAGGCTTGAGCCTCGACCGGTGGATCGCATCGAGGCAGGAGCCGCCGATCTGTTGCGGCAGATATCGCGTTTCCGCGATCACCTGACCGACTGAGAGTTACTGAACTTACTGCATGGCCCACCAGGCGCTGAATACCTCAGTCGCAGGCTGGAATGCATACCAGGCACACCAGAAGCCGGTGGCCGTGGCCAGTTCGCGCTGGTCCTCTCACCCGTACACCTGGTGCACAAGTCAGACCCGCGGCAGCAGACATCGTATGGGGCCGGCTGCCCCCGCCCCCTTCCATTGGTCAAGTCAGGCGGACCTGTGTAGTGTGATGTAACCAAGTGGCGAACCTGGTCAGAGCCGGACTTGCTGCACCACATCGATTGAATGGGTGTTTTATGTCATCGCTCCGTGTTCGTTACCGGACCATCGAATTCGACCAGATGGACATCCACGTGCGGACACTGCGCGACAATCAGCAGTTCTCTGATGACGATGGGGTCTCCGAAGCGCTCGGTATCTCATCGGCCATGTGGCCGTTGTTTGGTGTGGTCTGGGCCTCGGGAGAGGTGCTCGCCCACCTCATGTCCGACTTCGACATCGCCGGCAAGCGCATCCTGGAGGTGGGCTGCGGTATCGGACTGGCAAGCCTGTTGCTCAACCACCGCTCGGCGGACATTACGGCCACGGATCACCATCCGGAAGCGGGAGATTTTCTGCAAAGGAACGCCAGACTGAACGAGGACCGACAGATTCCCTTCGTGCGCACGGGGTGGGCCGACGACGACAGCGGCCTTGGCGAGTTCGATCTCATCATCGGCAGTGACCTGTTGTACGAAAGCGAACAGGTCGAATTATTGGCTGCCTTCATCGACCGACATGCCAAACGGCATTGCGACGTGATCATCGTCGACCCTGGCCGTCACCTGCATGCACGCTTCAGCAAGCAGATGGTAAGCCGGGGTTATTCACACAGTCAGAACAAACCCGATAACGTCGACTACCTGACGCAACCTTTCAAAGGGCAGGTTCTTCGCTACGCGTCATAACACCCCGGCGGCGACAGGCGTCTGTGGCAACAGCTCATGGCGGCAAGACTGTCAGCCGGCGATACCCCCCCTCGCGCAGACCATGTGCCTGTTCAAGCAGCGTGTGCCAAGCCGCATCGATCGATTCGAGCTTCATGTTGTCGGCACCGCCCGACTCGGCATCCAGCAGCTGCAGCATCAGGCGAAGTGATTCGCGGTGCCCCCGGACTGAGGCCATCTGGATCCGTCCGGACTTCTGGCGCTGACGCTGCATCACCTGCAGTGTGCGCTTGGCTCGCTCGAGCTGATCACGCAACGGCAGAGACAGGTCGAAGCCCAGAGCGACCCGCGCAACGTCTTCGCCCAGCCATTCAAGGTCATCGACGCTGATCAGCGGGATATCCGTCTCCACCTCGCGCCATACGAGACGCCCAGCGCCAACCGGGTCATCGTCAGCCGGATCCGGCGGGAATTTGTAGAACCCCCAGCGCGCGCCCATCGCGCACTCGATCAACACCTTGTCCTGATCCACCCGGCAGTCACTGCCGGGACAATCTGCTGCGAGCACCCAGGCGCGCGGATCGGTCTTCCAGGCGCAGAAGTCGCGGTTTGGAGGACTCCCATAGGCTGCCTCCAGAAGCAGCCAGGTTTCATTGAAGGCAGCCCATTCGTGCCGGTAACGGGGATTGCGGCGCAGGAACTCCCATGCCCACTGGGCACCGTTGAGGCCTCGCGTGAAGG
>CAZCDY010000158.1:869-2546 GCA_964497145.1 uncultured Gammaproteobacteria bacterium | reverse complement strand
CCTGTGCCAATCGAGTGCAACCATGCCGTGATGTTAACCCAGCGGGACTGGACGGCCGCATCGGCTTGGTTCACGCTTGGAAGATGAAACACGCCAGACTGCAAGAAATGATGCAGAGGCTGATCGGCGCGCCCTCTATCAGCAGCGTCAGCCCGCAATGGGACCAGCCCAACGAGCAGGTGATCGACCACCTGGCAGACTGGTGCGAGTCTGCCGGCTTTCGTGTCGAACGCCTGCCGATCGCGGGTCATCCCGGCAAGTTCAACCTGGTGGCAACGGCCGGCAGCGGGCCTGACGGGCTGGTCCTTTCCGGTCATACCGATACCGTGCCCTACGATGAGGCCCTTTGGCGCTCCGACCCGTTCACGCTGACCGAGCGCGACGATCGCTGGTATGGCCTGGGCAGCTGTGACATGAAAGGCTTCTTCGCGTTCGTGCTGGAGGCGATCCGGGATATCGATCTGGACAGCCTGACCCACCCGCTGGTCCTGGTCGCCACGGCCAACGAAGAGAGCGACATGTGCGGCGCCAGGGCGCTGCTCGATATGCATCGCCGGCTTGGCCGCCACGCGGTGATCGGAGAACCCACCGGGCTCAGACCGATCCGGCTGCACAAGGGTATCGCCATGGAGGCCATCCGACTGCAGGGACGTTCAGGGCACTCAAGCGATCCGGCGCTCGGGGTCAGCGCGCTCGAAGGCATGCATCAGGCGATCGCCGAGCTGATCGCGTGGCGCAGTGAACTGCAGGCGCGCCATCGCAATCCGCTGTTTGCGGTCGAGGTGCCGACCGTCAACCTTGGACACATCCACGGCGGTGACAACCCCAACCGGATCTGTGCGCAATGCGAACTGCAGTTCGACATCCGCCCGCTGCCGGGCATGGACCTCGACCAGCTGCGAGGTGAGATCGACCGGCGCATCGGACACAGGCTGCAGGACAGTGGCCTGATATTCGAGCGTGTCTCGCTTTTCGAGGGCACACCCGCCATGGAGACGCCAGCCGAGTCGGCCATCGTCAAGGCCGCCGAGGCGCTGACCGGCTACAGCGCCGGTGCAGTTGCGTTCGGTACCGAGGGGCCCTATCTGAACCAGATGGGCATGCAGACCGTGATCATGGGCCCAGGCAGCATCGAACAGGCCCATCAGCCGGATGAATTCCTCGCGCTCGACCAGATCGAGCCCGGCATACGTATCATCCGCGAACTGGTGACACGCTTCTGCTTGGGCTAGTGGGCCATGCGCATTTGCGGATCCGTTCCTGGCTGACTCACCGCTGAATTTATCCTGAAAGTCACCCCATCGAAATTGGCAACTGCCAGATCAAGTCCCGACTACTACAGTTTGGGTTTTGTACCATCCTCCATTCAGTAGGTTAGGTGTATATTGCGTTGCCAAAATGGATTTACAGACCTCACCGGGTGTACGTGGTGCGAATGACCTTAATGAGTATCGGGTTAAGATATTCTATGCGTATGGTTTGTACTTCGAACTCTGGAATTGAAACATGGTGATCGGCAAAGCGGGTACCCTTTTTCTATCCCGCTTTGCGTGCGTTAGGGTATGGGCCTTGCTGCTGTTAGTTCCGCTGCTGATCCCCGCGCAAGCAGCGGAGGCACTGAAACGTGACGCTCTGCCACTGCCACAGGCGCGGGCCGCACTCGAACGGCTCGAAAAT
>CAZCDY010000158.1:0-859 GCA_964497145.1 uncultured Gammaproteobacteria bacterium | reverse complement strand
TCGGTACCGCCCAGACGGCGACAGCGCAAGAACTGAATACGCTCAAGAAAGAAATCGCCGCGGTTCGTTCCAGTGCACAGGACTGCGTACAACAGGCGCAACCAAAGATCAAATTACTGGACAGCGAACTCGCTGTCTTCCAGCCCGCAAAGTCCAAAGACACGCAGGCGAAAACGGCAGGGGAGACCCAACCCGCAAAACCACCGGAAGCGCCGTTTTCCCCCGCCATCGCCCGGCAGCTGCAGGATCTGCAGAGCAGGAAAGATAGCCTGGAAGGACGGTTGGCCATATGCAAACTGATGCTGCTGAGAAGTAACGACCTGGAATCAGATGTAGACGATTACTTGAGCAGCCTGCAGACCCGGCAACTGCTGACCCGTGGCCCGACCCTGGTCAGTGTGTTGCAGGCAAATCTGGATGAGCGGTAGCGCTGGTTGGACTTTGCCAGGCAGCTGGCTGTGACATCCACGGATTGGGATGCGACCCACCCGGTTCACCTGGCCGGTGCCGCGGCCGTCGGTCTGCTGGGCTTCCTCCTCGGCCGCATCGTGCCGCGCCGACTTCGGGCCCGGGCGGCTCAAATGAAGGTCGGGGAAGAGGAAGTCGCTGCCGGCCTTGTACAGGCGGTCATGGCCTGTGGCGTCAGCTATGCGCCCATCCTGCTTGCCCTGGGGGGGCCACCGCTTATGTGACACTCATCCCGCGCACAGGCGGCAATCTGCCGTTTGCCCTCAGCCTGACGTACGGCCTGCTGGCATTCTTTGTCATCGCAGCCGGTATCAGGATCCTGCTCAACCCCTGCCCACCTGCGACCCATTATCTACCGCTTCCGGAAGCCGTCGCGATTCCGCTCAGCCGG
>CAZCDY010000157.1:0-8734 GCA_964497145.1 uncultured Gammaproteobacteria bacterium | reverse complement strand
AACGCTTAAACTGGTTACAAAAGGAATCTGTGGCAAAGCTATTCATCATCGAGAACGCAACGGGCGAAAAAATTCCCTTTCTTCGAGGCGTAATGGTCGAGTCTCTGGCACGGGTCGGCCTCTCTTTCCAGGACGCCTACCTGGTGGCCCAGTTTGTCCGTGACAGCTTCGACAGCAGCACCGAGATCACCGTCGAAGCACTCAAGAAACAGGTCGCTGCAGAACTTCGCAGGCGTTTTGGCGAATCGCAGGCTGAGTCATACGTCCTCGGCTCTTCAACGGACCGGCAGATCATGGTCGAGACGGATGCCGATCAGGTCCCTTTTTCGGCAGGCATACTGTCGCGCTCCCTGCAGGCCTGCGCCATTGATCGCGCGGACACCCTCGAGGCCGCAAAGCAGGTGCATGATTACCTGCGCAAGGGCGAAGCAACCGTTGTCGATCATCTCGCCCTTCGGCAGATTATTCACGAACGCCTGAAAATACATTGCTCGCAGTCCGCCGCCGACCGGTTCCTTTCCTGGCAACGATTTCGCGACAGTGGCCGGCCTTTGATCGTGCTCGTCGGCGGCATTACCGGTACCGGCAAGAGCACGTTGACGACGGAACTGGCATATCAACTGAACATCGTAAGGACCCAGTCAACCGACATGATGCGGGAGATCGTTCGCTGCTATCTTCCAGACAAAAAAATTCCCACCCTTTCCTACTCGAGTTTTGAGGCGTGGCGTGGACTGAACAAGGACGCCAAATCCACGTCAGACGTAGACGACCGGGATGTGATCCGCGGTTTCCTTTCACAGTTCGGGGTGGTCAAACACGGACTGGAGGCGACGATCCGCCGGGCCGTGAAAGAGAATTACGACTTGATCATCGATGGGGTCCACGTCTTACCCTCCAAGCTCGAGCTCGACATCTCTCTCGAGCAGGCTATCGTGATACCCATCATGCTGGTCGTGCCCAACAAAAAGATGCTGGGCAAGCGTCTCAAGCGTCGGGCCAGAGAACAGCCCGAGCGTGCCTCTTCCCGCTACCTTAAACAGCTCGAAAAAATCTGGACGCTGCAATCCTTTCTGGTCACCGAAGCAGAGGATCACGAGACACCCCTGATCTTCAACGCCGACATTGAAGAGGCCCTGCAAGAATTGCTGCTGCACATCAGCAATACCATCACCGAACAGTTCCCGGCGACCGCCTGACATGAAATGGGATCTGGCGGAAAAATACCTCGCAAGCTGGGCCGATGGACGAACCGGCGACAAGGCGCCCGGCCCCAAGACGGACTGGTGGGGATACTTTCCACTCGCACTGGTCGCCGTAGTGGGCCTGCTGCTGTCGATCGCCTTGTCTATCCAGTCTTTCAGCTGGGAAAAAACCCAGGCCGAGATCACATTCCGCGAGGCCGCGCAGGAACGGATTCTGGTCGTACAGCGAGAGATCACGCACGCCCTGGACATAGTCCAGGATCTGGCCAGCTTTTTCGAGGCCTCAGCCGTTGTGGGCCGCCGCGATTTTCGTAAGTTTGTGGGGCCGGCACTGAAACGCGATCCCGGCATCAAGGCCCTGAAATGGGTGCCGGTAGTGAAGGCCGAAGAACGGTCCGCCTTCGTCACCGAGGCGCAGCGCAGCTTTCCACCCTTCAGGATTACCGAGCCCGGCCCAGCGGGCGAATATGTGGAGAGTGGCGATCGCCCTGTCCTCTACCCGGCCCTGTATGTACAGCCCTACAACAGCAACAAGGCCAGCCTCGGACAGGACATGGGCACGGACCCCATCGTTTCGGCCCTGCTGCAACAGGCGGCGTTGACCGGAACCCCCAGCGTCTCGCCCGGTTTGTTTTTCGACGACGAGACAGACAGGAAGGCAGGCGTCATCGTGGCGATACCGGTGTTTTCTGAACATGAAGTGGAGGAGGACGAGAAGGATGAAGCCCCCTCGAGTTCCCTGCCGATCGAGATCCGCGGATTTGCACTCGGTGTCTTTTACGTCAAAGACATCGTCGAGAGGGCCCTGGCGAATCTTCGCCCCGGGGGCATCGATCTCTATTTCTACCAGCACCAGCAAAAAGGAAGGGGTCTGCTGATCCACAGGCATCTATCACGCACAAGAAACGAGCCGCCGGCCACCACCGAAAACGCCATCTCAGACCTCAGCTTCGAAGAAAAGATATTGATGGGAAATCAACGCTGGGACGTGATCTGCAGCGCGGCCCCCGGACAATTCGGCGTTGAAACCCGCAACAGTTGGATCATCCTCGCCGGAGGCATTGCCTTTACCGCCCTGCTGACGATCTACGTGGCGACGCTCATTGGCGGGGAGAGGCAGGTGCGCCAAGAGGTCGATGTGAGGACGTCACAGCTCTGGGAAACCGTACAGGACCTCAACCGCGAGGTAGCCGAGCGCAAATCGGCCGAGCGGGAACTGCACCGCCTGAATGAGACACTGGAGCATCATATCGCCAACCGTACGGCCGAGGCAGACCGCAGGGCCCAGTATCTGGAACAGTTCGCCTATGTCACATCCCATGATCTGAAAGCGCCCCTGCGCGCGGTGAGCAATCTCGCCGGCTGGATCGAGGAAGACCTTGCTGACAAGCTGGACGATGCGTCGAGGGAGCAGCTGGCGCTGCTGCGCGACCGCGTGCGCCGAATGCATAATCTGATCGAAGGACTGCTGGAATATTCCAGGGTTGGAAAGACCAGCGACTCCGAAAAATATGTCGATACCCGCGAGCTGATCGTCGAGATCATCGATTCGCTCTCGCCTCCCAAAGGCTTCAAGATCAAGATTCAGGGTGAAATGCCCACCATGTACGTCGACCGAATGCAGCTCGGGCAGGTGTTCTCAAACCTGATCAGCAACAGCCTGAAACATCACGGTGGAGCGAAAGGGAAAATCTGGGTGGCGTCTGAAAGCTATCCTGACGGCTATGAGTTCTCCGTGTGTGACGACGGCCAGGGGATTGATCGCGAGTATCACAACAAGGTCTTCATGATGTTCCAGACTCTGGCATCGAGTGACTTTCAAAACAGCACCGGGATCGGCCTCGCTCTTGTGAAGAAGATTATTGAAGAAAACGGCGGCACCATAAAGTTGAAATCAACCGTTGGCGAAGGGGCATGCTTCTATTTCACCTGGCCGAAGCCACAGCCCACGGAACAGATCACCGAAACTTAAGAAAATGCATGACAATGCATTGATAAAAAACGGGACATAGCATCTCATGCTGAACAGAGACGAAACCATACTGCTGATCGAGGACGACAGAGTCGACATCATGACCGTGCAGCGCGCACTGATGAAGAACTCGATCAGCAATCCTCTGCATATCGCCCGGACAGGCCTCGAGGCACTCAACATGCTGCGGGGAGAAGGGGGGTATGAAAAGATGACTCCACCGCCTGCGCTTATCCTGCTGGATCTCAACCTCCCGAAGATGAGCGGTATCGAGTTTCTGCACGAGCTGCGTGGCGACCCCGAACTCAAGGACCAGCGCATCATCGTCCTGACATCATCCAATGAACCCAAAGACCGGGCTGCCGCATTCGAATACGATGTCGATGACTACATAGTAAAGCCCCATTCCTTTGCAGAATTTACACGGGCCATGGCCACGATTCTGGCGCTATGGGAATGAAACCGATCGCCATTGACGCATCGACACCTGCCTATTCCGGGCGAGTTGGCAGCGGATTTGGTGGAACTCTTCAACGCAGACAAGCTCTATGCGCAACTTGACGCACACGCTCGGACATTGGAATACAACAAATTATTGACGTTTTGCGGACCAAGCTCGACAATCACCCCATTACGCAAAACAATCCACAATGCGATTGTCATCCAACGACTTTGCGACGTAACGATATGAAAGAACTCGGGTTTCTGGTATCCTTTACGGGTTTATGACCAGCTCGGGAAGTTCGACCCTGTGTGCGTGAGACCCCGATAGTATTAACAAACCTGTAAGAAAGAGTTTATGCAGCCCACAGCAACCGACCACCAGCTGCCACTTCGACCTGGCGACTTCCGCTGCCTGACCGAGGCGCTCGACTACGCGGCGCAGGGTCAGACGGGTATGAATTTCTACGACTCGCGGGGCAAACTCTACGCAGCCGTCAGCTATTCGCAGCTGCGCGAACAGGCGAAGAAACTCGCGCGGCGTCTGCTTGCGCTAAGCCTGCCGAGAATGTCCCGAGTTGCCGTCATCGCCGAGACCAACCCGGATTTTCTGCGGTTCTTTTTCGCCTGTCAGTATGCGGGTCTGGTGCCGGTTCCCCTGCCCGTGTCCGTCAACCTGGGGAACCATCGGGCCTATGTGGACCATCTGCGCCGGATGCTGGCCGACTGCCAGGCCCGAGTGGCAATGGCCTCTACGGATCTGTTATCACTTTTCGAGGAAGCGGCTGACGGCCCGACAAGGCCCGTGGTAGGAGATGCCAAGGCGTTCGATGGTCTGCCGGAATCGAGTGCCGAACTGGTCGCGCCGCAGCCGGACGACCTTGCCTACATTCAGTACACCTCGGGCAGCACACGTTTTCCTCAAGGCGTGATGATCCGGCAGACCGCGGTGATGGACAACCTGTCCGGGATCATCCGTCACGGGGTCAGGTCACGCCCTGGTGACCGCTGTGTATCCTGGCTCCCCTTTTATCATGACATGGGGCTGGTGGGCATGGTTTTGGCGCCGCTGGCGTCGCAACTTTCCGTCGACTACCTGGATACCCGCGTGTTCGCCATGCGGCCGCGGCGATGGCTCGAGCTCATGTCCGAGAGCCGTGCATCCATATCGCTCGGACCACCCTTCGGATACGACCTGGTTGCACGACGCCTGCGACCCGGGGAGGCACAGCGGTTCGATCTGAGCAACTGGCGTGTTGCCGGCGTCGGCGCCGAGATGATTCGGGCTGAAACGCTGGACAGGTTCGCCAGACGACTCGCCCCCGCAGGCTTTGACCCGAAGTCGTTTCTGGCCTGCTACGGAATGGCGGAATGTTCGCTGGCGGTGAGCTTTGCTCCGCTGGGCAACGGCTTGCAGCTGGACCATGTCGACAGCGAGCACTTCGCGACGCACAGCGAGGCCTTGCCTGTCGAGCCCGATGCTGAGCCGGCCGAACAGGCACGCGTCAACACCTACGTCAATTGCGGCACACATTTCCCGAACCACGAGATCGAGATACGAGACCCGGAGGGCAGGTGCCTGCCCGAGCGCCACTGCGGCGCCATCCATGTGCGCGGGCCGAGCGTCATGAACGGCTATCTGGGCCAACCTGAGGCCAGCCACAAAGTGCTCTCTGAGGACGGTTGGCTGAATACCGGGGATCTTGGATACATGGTGGATGACTCCATCTACGTGACCGGACGTCAGAAGGACCTGATCATCGTCAACGGACGCAATGTCTGGCCGCAGGACCTGGAGCACATTGCCGAGCAACAGCCTGAGGTACGGCCCAGCGACGCACTCGCCTTTGCCGCACCCGGTGCGGATGGTACCGATCAACCGGTCATCGTCGTACAGTGCCGAGAGTCGGAAGAGGTAAAGCGGACCCAGCTCGTGTCGCGAATCAGACGCCAGATCAGTGAGGAACTCGGAATCGACTGCATGGTCGATCTGGTGCCTTTGCATACCCTGCCACGCACATCCTCGGGCAAACTTTCGCGGTCCGAGGCGCGGCGGAACTTTCTGCAAGCCCGCGATGGCGTCAGCCCGACAGGCGCCACCAACGCTAACGAGCTGTCTCCCGAGCCCATTCGCCAGGAATTGTGAACACCGAATCACTATCGCGTCGGCAATCACCGGCGCCCTTTGGCCGGCTGGGGCCAGAGGATTAGCGGGTGGAATCGGCGCCATCGGACCGCCGCAATGAAGGCGGGAAAGGATCGGTCGCGCTAACCGGAGCGACAGGCTTCATCGGTGGTGCGATTGCCAAACGACTTGCCGACTCCGGCTGGAGCCTCAAGGCACTCGTTCGCGATCTGGCGAAAGCGGATTCCCTGGCCCAGCTCGGTGTAGAGCTGGTCCACGGGGACCTCGAAGATACCGCAGCACTGCGTTCGCTCCTGCTCGGCGTGCAGGCTGTCGTGCACTGCGCAGGGGTGGTTCGCGGAATCGACCTTGAAGACTTCTCCCGGATCAACGTGGCGGGCGCCGAGCGGCTTGCGTCGCTGGCAGCGACCATGGACCCGCCCCCCCTGTTCGTCGCCCTCTCCTCGCTTGCGGCCCGAGAGCCGCAATTGTCTCACTACGCGGCGAGCAAGCGCGAAGGAGAGGTCGCACTGGAGCGGTTCGCGGGTGCGATGCCGCTGACGATTCTGCGCCCGCCTGCGGTGTACGGGCCGGGCGACAAGGAGATGCTGCCGCTGCTGCTGATGATGATGCGTCAGGGGATCGCCCCGGTGCTCGGCTCGGACGCGGCCCGCTTCTCCATGCTATACGTCGAAGACCTGGCAGCTGCAATCGAACAGAGTCTGGTGGTGGGTGACAGCGGCCGTGGGGTGTTTGCACTGCACGACGGACGCGCAGGTGGTTATACATGGTCCGCCGTCGTTGATCTGGCTGCCCGGGAACGCGGCAAACCGGTCCGCAAGCTGGCGATCCCCCGTGGCCTGCTGCACGGCCTCAGTGTTGTCAGCCATCACTGGGCAAGACTGACCGGCACCGCACCCATGCTGACGCCGGGCAAGGTCAGGGAGCTGACTCACGCCGACTGGGTCTGTGACAACGCCGAGGTGAGCCGCGCCCTCGACTGGGCGCCGCAGATCGAGTTCGCCGAGGGGCTTCGGCGCACCCTGGCATGGGAGCAGGCTGCCCGACAGGGCACGGAATATTGAATCAGGCGGCGGCCATGGCCGCCGCAAAATCCTCTCAACAGGTAGAAGAAATTGCAGACTTACCCAGAAACTCTGTCCAGCCTCTGTGAATTGTTGGCCTCTTTCGTCGACGAAGGACAGGCATTGGGCGAAGACACCGATCTGATCGATGAGCTCGATCTGACGTCACTCAAGATCATGGATATGCTGATGGAGGTCGAGGACCAGTTCGACGTCAGCGTGCCGCTGAACAGTCTCCCGGACATCCGAACCGTCGGGGATCTGGCCACCATGCTGCACAAGCTGGTCAACGACGCGCGCACGTGAGGCGATGCCATCGGGGCTGGCGCAATAGGGACCATCCGCGCGGACCCATTCGCCACATTGACTCGTGAAAGAGCCGCAGCATCTCAGCCTGATAGCGAACAGGTGGAAGTCCACAACACCGTCCCCAGAGGTCAAGATACTCGGGGACGCGCTCATGCGCCGCTACGGCGATGCGGTTGCCGGCATACTCTATTACGGCTCCTGCCTGAGAAAAGGAGACGCCTCGGAAGGCCTGGTCGATCTCTACGTGGTGGTCGACGATTATCGCTCCGTCTACGGACTGTCCCTGCGGGCTTTCTTCAACTGGTTGCTTCCGCCCAACGTCTTTTACCTGGAATTGCCGGCAGGGCAGGGAAAAGTGCGAGCCAAGTACGCCCTGCTCTCACTGCCGCAACTGAAGAAAGGGACCTGCTGCTGGTTCCAATCGTACCTCTGGGGCCGTTTTGCCCAACCCGTTGCCCTGCTGCGTGCTCGCAACGATGCCGCCGCGCAAGCACTGCTGCAAACCATGGGTCAGGCGGTACTCCGCTTCATCGCTGTGACCCTGCCGGTGTTGCCCGCCCGCTTCAGCGCCAGAGAACTCTGGGAGCAGGGACTCACCTACAGTTACCGCACCGAACTGCGTGCCGAAAGAACCGGTCGCCAGGCCGAACTCTTCGGCAGCGATGAACCCTACTACTCGGAGCTGACCGCCGCGGCGCTGGCCGAGTCCCCACTGCCGGTGCGCAGAGAAGGCAATGCCACAGATTGCACTTATGTGTCGGACATCGGGCCGACACGACGATGGCTCGCACGCGGGGTCTGGTCCCTGCGCAAGCTGCAAGGCCGCCTACTGCATGTGCTGCGCCTGGTGAAAGGCCTTTTCACCTTCAGCGGTGGCGTGGACTACGTGCTATGGAAGCTCGAACGGCACTCGGGTGTCAAGGTTGAGGTGTCAGACCGGGTGCGCAAGCACCCGCTGATCTTCGGCTGGGGCCTGGTCTGGCGCCTCTACCGACGCGGTGCCTTCCGTTAGCGACCGAGCTTCGCGCGATCCGCCTCGGTGTCGGTTTCCGCGGAATAGGAATCAGCCCTTTGCACCGCAGACTCGAACCGATCCTCCCAGCTCGACATGTTGCGGCGTGCATCCTGCACGTAGGCCGTCAGCTGCACGGCGCGGAGTATGCCGCGGTTGAGCAGTCTTGCGGCCAGCGGCAGCGGCCTTTCCACATCGATGATGAGGACGACGCGCTGTTCGTCGGTCTCGTTAAAAACCTCATGCTCGAAAGTGTCGTCGAGGACGAGGCACTTGCCCTCCTCCCAGTGGCGGGTCTGATCGCCGACAGCCACAAGGGCCAGACCGAGCTGCGCAAGGCCCATGTGCAGGCCTGCGTGCTGCTGACCGCCGATGATGCGGGCCTGTTCGACCCGGCCGGCATCGACGGCCCGGACGTGACCGACTTCAAGCGCTGCCTCAGGTATCTGGCGGATCGCGACCGCATCCCGAGCACACGCCTCGCCGACATCCGCCGCTTCCACGGCCAGATCGCCAAGGCCATCACCGGCAACGCCCGGCCAAAGCAGGCGGCGCTGGTGTTCCGGGACTGGCAGGTGGAGGAGC
>CAZCDY010000156.1:0-8776 GCA_964497145.1 uncultured Gammaproteobacteria bacterium | reverse complement strand
CAACGGTGTGGTGCTGGTCGATTACGACAAGTGCATCGGCTGCAAGTATTGCTCCTGGGCCTGCCCCTACGGCGCGCGCGAGGTCGACGAGCAGCAAAAGGTGATGAAGAAATGCACCCTGTGCATCGACCGGATCACCGATATGAGCCTGCCGGAGAAGGAACGCAAGCCGGCCTGCGTGCTGGCCTGCCCGACCAGCGCCCGCCTGTTCGGCGATGTGCACGATCCTGCGTCCGAGGCATCGATGGCTATCCACGAGAATGGCGGCTATCAGCTGATGCCTGAATGGGGCACGCAGCCAGCCAACCACTATCTGCCGCGGCGCAAGACCCGCATCCAGATCTTCGACGATGAACTGGAGCGCGCGGACAATCCGCTGAAGAAAGAGGCACCGTTGCCGGCGGCCGAGGGCGAGACCCTGGACGATGTTGCTTACTAAACCGGCCGATGATGCTGTAGACGTAGGGTGCAATAAGCGAAGCGCATTGCACCAAAGGACACATGCCCAACTCGGCACGGTGCAATGCGCTTCGCTTATTGCACCCTACGCGTCGCGTACGCTCTGGAGATAACGATGCATCCTGCATTTTCAGTCATATTTCTGACAACGCTGATCGGCGCGGGGCAAGGCCTTTTCATGGCCCTGGTCACCGGTCAGGTGTATTCCCTGGCCAACCTGCTGGAGCCGCAGGACAGCGTAACCTTCTACGCAACCGGCAGCCTGTTGGTGCTGGTACTGCTGGTGCTCGGTCTTCTGGCGTCTTTCTTTCACCTTGGGCGCCCGGAGCGTGCCTGGCGTGCGGCGAGCAAGTGGCGCACCTCCTGGCTGTCACGCGAGGTAATCGCCCTGCCGGTGTTCATGGGTCTGGTCGCGCTCTATGGTGCCTCGCACTACTTCGGATTTACCCAGCCCTGGCTGGTGATCAAGGGGCAGCTCCCGATCGACGCCACCCTGGTGCTGGGGACCCTGGGCGCACTCGCGGCGATCGTGCTGTTTGCCTGTACCGCGATGATCTACGCCAGCCTGCGTTTTCTGCAGGAATGGCACAGCCCGCTGACGGTGACCAACTTCGTCCTGTTCGGTCTGGTCTCGGGTTTCACCCTGGCTGCGGCCTTCTCGGCCTGGAGCGGTGTGCCGCTGGTGGGCTTCTTTGGCACCTGGGCGGTGATCTTCACCGTGTTCGCGGCGATTACGCGCGGTTTCTCGATGTATCGCAATCGTCGGATCAAGCACAAGTCGACCCTGCGCAGCGCGATCGGTGTGCGTCACACCATTATTCGCCAGAAATCCATGGGTTTCATGGGCGGCTCGTTCAATACGCGTGAGTTCTTTCATGGCGCCGGCAACGGCACGCTCAGCTTCGTCAAGTGGTTCTTCCTGCTGACGGTTTTCCTGGTGCCGGTGGCCCTGTTGGCGGCCTCCAATGCGCTTGAGTCGACCTCCCTGCCGATACTGGCGTTCGCGGTGCAGTATGTCGGCCTGATGGCCGAACGCTGGTATTTCTTTGCCGAGGCCAAGCATCCACAGAATCTGTATTATCAGTCGGTCGCCTGATTTTCGGGCACCGGGGTAACGGAATCCGGAGGGCTCAAAGGCGCAAAGGAAGCAAGGGTTTCGGGGGCACCATGCATGGTTGATCTCTTGGCCCTTCTGTATCTTGGGTTTATCTGCGTTCCTTTGCTCGGTGTTTCCCAAAGGGGCAGCACGCTAGAATCGCGGTACGAGCCATTCAAGTCAGGGTTACTGAACAGATGCGTCTGATTGAGATCGTTGCCGACGAGGGACACACCGACACCCTTTCGGGGATTGCCGATCAACACCAGGTCACGGACTACTGGTGGGGCGCGCCGGCAGACGATGGCCGGCGCTCCTTTCGCATGTTGGTGAACGATGAAGTCCGCCAGCCGGTGATGGATGCATTGCAGAACATCCTGGGTACCGCGGAAGACACCCGCATCATCGTGCTGCCCGTCGATACGGTCCTGCCGCGCCAACCGGAGGATGCCGACAAGGTGTCTGCGGCCACCCGCGAAGAGCTCTATACCCAGATCGAGAAGGGCGCACGCATCGACAGCAATTTTCTGCTGCTCACCTTTCTGTCCACGGTGGTGGCGGCGATCGGCCTGATCGAGGACAACGTCGCCGTGGTGGTGGGTGCCATGGTGATCGCACCACTGCTCGGTCCGAACATTGCTTTGGCGTTCGGTTCCTCTTTGGGCGACGGCAAGCTGATCTGGGCAGCGCTCAAGGCGAGTCTGGCCGGTTTTGCCCTTGCCTTCCTGTTGTCGATAGGTATTGGCATGTTATGGCCGGTGAGCATTGGGCATGGCCAGATTCTGATTGCCAGCACGGAGATTCTCGCCAGGACCGACGTCGGCCTCGACGGGGCCGCGCTGGCCCTGGCCTCAGGCGCCGCCGCGGTGCTTTCGCTGACCACCGGGCTTTCATCCACCCTGGTGGGGGTGATGGTGGCGGTGGCGCTGCTGCCACCGACGGCGACCATGGGCATGTTGATCGGGGCCGGGCACTCCGAACTCGCCGGCGGTGCCTTTTTGCTGCTGGCGGTCAATGTGGTGTGTGTCATTGTCTCGGCGAAGATGGTCTTTCTGGTCAAGGGGGTGCAGCCACGCACCTGGCATGAACGGGCCAAGGCGCGTCAGTCGACCGTCCTCCACGGCGTGACCTGGGGCATCCTGCTGCTGGTCCTGCTGATCATTGTCTATGCGCGCCAGCGGGTGTTTGGATGATCGATCTGCGACATAATCGCGCGATCTGAGGCCCCTGCCTGGTTGTCGACCATGAAGATCCCTGAACTCCTCGCACCGGCGGGCACCCTGCGCAACATGCGCTATGCCTTCGCCTATGGTGCGGATGCGGTGTATGCCGGGATGCCGCGCTACAGCCTGCGCGTGCGCAACAATGACTTCCTGGAAGACAATCTGCGTACGGGTATCGACGAGGCCCATCGTCAGGGCAGGCAGTTTTTCGTCGCCACCAATGTCATGCCGCATGGCGCCAAGCTGAAGACCTTTCTCGATGACATTGCCCCGGTCGTGGCGATGGGGCCGGATGCGCTGATCATGGCCGACCCGGGGCTGATCATGCTGGTGCGTGAGCGTTGGCCGCAGATGCCGATCCATCTCTCGGTCCAGGCCAACACGGTGAATGCGGCGGGGGTAAAGTTCTGGCAGTCGGTTGGACTGACGCGGGTGATCCTGTCACGCGAGCTGTCACTGGAAGAGGTGGCCGAGATACGCCAGGCCTGCCCCGACATGGAACTCGAGGTGTTCGTCCACGGCGCCTTGTGTATCGCCTATTCTGGGCGCTGCCTGTTGTCCGGTTACTTCAACCATCGCGATGCCAACCAGGGCACCTGTACCAATTCCTGCCGCTGGGACTACAAGATAGCGCGCGAGGATCTGGATGCGGTGGCGGAGATCCCGCTATCGAAAATCGAACGCCACCCCAGGGCGGACGAGGTGTACTACCTCGAAGAGCGTGAACGTCCCGGTGAGTTCATGCCGATCTTCGAGGACGAGCACGGCACCTACATCATGAACTCGCGCGATCTGCGAGCGGTCGAGCATGTGCATCGCCTCAGCGAGATAGGGGTCGATTGCCTCAAGATTGAGGGCCGGACCAAGTCGCACTATTACACCGCCCGGACCACCCAGGTCTATCGCCAGGCGATCGACGATACGGTGGCGGGCCGGCCGTTTAACCCGGAACTGCTGGCGGAACTTGAAAATCTCGCCAACCGAGGTTACACCGACGGTTTTTTCCAGCGGCATGAGAGCCAGGAACTGCAGAGTTACCGCCAGGGCGCTTCGAACAGCAGCCGCTCGCAGTTCGTGGCCGAGGTGAACGGGCTCGACACTGACAGTGGTCTGTCGCGTCTGCTGGTCAAGAACAAATTCCGGGTCGGTGATGAAATGGAGCTGGTGTCACCGCGCGGCAACCGGCGTTTCCGGCTCGAGGCCATGCTGGACAAGCATGGCAACCCGCTGGAGGAGGCGCCGGGCGGTGGCTGGGAGGTACAGGCCCCGCTGCCCGGCGAGCCCGATGACATGGCGCTGCTGACACGCTTTCTGAGCTGAGATGAGCTGCGCCACGACCTCTAGCGCCTGCCGACCAAAGTCGCTGCGTCAATGCGGAATTCTCTTGACTTCAGCCGGAGACAAACGGGTTAGAAAATCCTAACATTGCGAATTCGCAATAATTGGCACTGGTGGGAGTTGTGATGGACAGGAGGTTTTTCGCGCGGTCGGCTCTGGCCGGTTCGTTATTAGGCGTGTTGGGCGTGGCGCAGGCGACGAATGGCTATTCGCCGACGGGTTTCGGCACCGCCAACAAGGGCCTGGCGGGTGCGGGCGTAGCCCTGCCACAGGACGCGATGGCAGGCGCGACCAACCCGGCCGGGAATTTTTTCGTCGGTGACCGGGTCGACCTGGGCGCGGCGATTTTTGCCCCCGACCGGGGCTTTACCGCGGATGACAATGCGGCGCCGCCCCCGGTGCCGAGCATCCCGCCCGGCGATTACGATAGCCGTAACGACTATTTCCTGATTCCGCACTTCGGTTGGAACAAGCAGATCGACGAATTCAGTACCATCGGTGTGCTCGTGGGTGCGAACGGTGGCATGAACACCGAGTACGGTGACGATGTCTGGCGTAACTTCAACAACCCCGCGGGCACGGCAAGTTCGCCGACCGGGGTGGATTTTGCCCAGCTGTTCCTCGGCGTACCTTACGCGCGCAAGCTCAACGAAAGACATACCGTCGGGATCATGCCGATCATCGCCGTGCAGCGATTCAAGGCCGAGGGCCTGGAGCCTTTCCAGGCATTTTCCGTGAATCCCGACAAGGTGACCAACAACGGCCATGACTATTCCTATGGCTATGGCGTGCGTATCGGCTGGTTGGGTCAGATGACCGACCGTCTGGCGCTGGGTGCCTCGGCTCAGTCGCGTCTGTATATGACGGAGTTCGATGACTACAAGGGTCTGTTTGCCGAGGGTGGTGATTTCGACGTGCCGCCCACCGTGACCGCGGGGCTGAGTTTCAAGGTGACCCCAGAGGTAACCGTGGTCGCCGATTGGCAGCGGATCTTCTACAGTGACGTGGATTCGTTGAGCAATTCCAACAGCAGCTTTGGCCCAGACAACCTGCTGGGCTCGGATGACGGGCTCGGCTTCGGCTGGGAGGACATCAATATCTACAAGGTTGGTGTGCAGTGGGCGTACAGCCCGCAACTGACACTGCGTGCCGGGGCCAGTCATGCAGACCAGTTGTTCGACAACGCCGAGGCCCTGTTCAATATCCTGGCCCCTGCGACGGTGCGTACCCATGCCAGCGTGGGGATGACCTATCGCTTCGACAAGTCGAGTGCCATCTCGTTTGCCTACACCCGGGCGTTCAACGAAAAGATAGACGGCCAGAACAACACCTTCACCGGGCCGCAGACCGGCAGTGTGGAGATGGACCAGCATGAACTGGAGGTCAGCTGGACCTGGTTGTTTGACTGAGGCCCCTTTATTTTGAAGAAAAAGCGCCGCTTCGTCCCCGGCGCTTTTTTCGTCCTGCCGCTCAATCTGCGGCAGAGCGTCCGGTGTTGGCTGTCATTGTCGCGAAGGCTTTCTTTACCTCGGTCGATTGTCCGGGTGAACGCAGTGCTTGGCGTACCGTATCTGCCAGCGCGGGTAGGCTGAGCAGGTCGCCGATACAGTGCTCGAACGCGGTCTGACCATGGTCGTTCTCGGCCAGGCGCTGCAGGTAGGCATCAAGAAATGCAGGTTCTGACAATGCCTCCCAGGCACGCCCGGATATCGCCGCCAGGACCTCTATATTATTGCCGACCGGATGCCTCAGGATGTCGTGCAACGCCTGCGTAAACGAGACATCTGCGCTACCCCCGGCGGACAGGCTGCGCACCAGTGCGGCGAGCAGCGGTATGTTGGCAGGCTGCTCGGCCAGCACTTGTTGCAGACGGTCGCTCAGGGCCTTTGTCAGCGCCGCGCTGGGGACGCGGCTTTCAAGGCAATGGCAGAGCGCGGTCAGCGGTTCACGGGGTAGATGCGCGATGGCCGTGGTCAAAGGTTCGTCCTGGTGTCGACAGGCGACATCGGCAATACCCTGGTACCCGACGAAGCTCCACTGGTCCCACCCCGGAACGCCTTGAAAATATTCCAGCGCATGTTGATAGAAGCGCGACGCAGGCAGCTCCAGGTCTGCACTGAGAAGGGCATGAAACAGGGCCATGCGATCCTCGCGTGGCGTGAAGGCGTAGGGATTGTCCTGTAGAAATGTCTGCGGGTCGGATCCCTGGGTCTGGGCCTGCGCAGATTCGAGCAGACGGTTCAACAGGTAATCACGCTCGGCCTGTACCAGCAATCCCTGTTCATCGAGATCGAGACGCAAAAACCAGATCACGGGGGTGTCCGGCGTGGTGGCCGGCAACTGTACCAGCGCGAACCAGGCCTTGCGCTGCATCGGCAGGGGGTAGGGTGAGGCGGCGTTTTCGAACGCAAGAAACTGCTCACGGCTCAGTCTGCTGACACGCCGACCGATATCGTATGCGCGAACCCGTGCCCCTGTCTGTTCGAGAAACTGGCAAAGGGTGATGGCGTTGGCCTGCATAGGGATCGGAACCCGGAAATCGTGAACGGCTGCACTGACGCCGATGGTAACAGCGAGGCGTGGGCGGATACGACACCCCTGAGTCGATTATGGGGGTGAGACCTTGGAAGCCAAGCCCGAGCGCGGCGTTCGAAGCAGAAGCCCGGGTGAAAGGGTTGCTCCGTCTACTCGATCCAGTCGACCAGGTGGCTCTCCAGTTCGTCGGCGTCGTCTTCGCAGATCGTGCGGTCGCATACCCGGTGTCCGGCGTGCACCACGGTCTGGGGGTCACCCGTGAGCAGCGGATGCCATGCCGGCAGGTCTCGACCCTCTGCGATCAGCCGGTAGGCACAGGTCAGCGGCAACCAGTAAGGATCTTCCAACACCGCCGGCGTTATGGTGACGCAATCGGGTACCCGCTCCGAGCGGCTGTCGTAGTCGGTGCATCGTCCGCACTCGGTATCGAGCAGCCGGCAATGTACGTTGGTGAAGTAGACCTCGTGGGTGTCCTCGTCTTCCAGACGGTACAGACAACACTTGGCGCAGCCGTCGCATAGGGATTCCCATTCCTGAGCGGTCATCTCGGTGAGCTTTTTTTTCTTCCAGAAGGGGTCTGCGAGGCTTGACATTGGGTTGTTTTTACCGTCTCGAAAAGTTGTGGTGCAGCTAAATTAGAAACTGATTATGCACAGGCAGTGATCCGGTGTCATTTTTCCGTCGAGTTGCCACTCTTTTGCCATGCAGTACTTTAGAATCACATTACAAGCTATTGTTTTTAAAATATATTACGTGTTTTGTTTAGTTTTTGGTCAATCTAATGAACCCTACGCCAGCATGGGGCCTGCGGGGCATTCTCTTCATGTTTCCCACAGAGTTTTCCACAGGCAATGTGGAAAAAAAGTATTTCCTCATACGCTAGTTCAGGTCGCCGCCGTGTTCGGTCAGCAGAAGGTCGATATCGGCAATAATCAGGGCGATGCGGGCACCCCCTGACTCGTCACGACCGTAAACCTCCTCGGCCATCGGGGCGATCGCACAGCTGCTTGGCAGGGGCATCTGCAGCAAGAGCAGTTCGTGCATCCTGGGTAACAGGACCCATTGCAGCCATTGGTCGAAGCTGAGCGTATCGAATGCGAAAGGCTGGGTGCTCTGCAAAGCAGCTTCCGCAGGTGGTTCCTCGTCCCAGCGGTTTTGTGCGCGCAGTTCGGCTTCGAGCTTCTTCAGCAGCTGGGTCAGTTGATCTCGCACGCTATCTCCAGCGGCGCCATTCCTCGGGTTATCCTTGCACGCGATCAGAACGAAATCTAGCGACGGAGTGAGAGTGTCCAGAGTGGTACCGGTCCAGTGACGATGCGCATAGGCCCTGACGTTGACGCAATGAGCAATTGTCGCCGGCGGTACAAGAAATGAGGAACATGTCCGGGTCAGAGTTGGCCGAGGTCGTGATTGCGGCGGACGATGCCGCGACCATCGAACGCTTTGCTGATGCGGTATGGATGGAGCGGGGTTTGTCCGCGAATACCCTGAGTTCCTATCAGTCCGACCTGCGTCATTGCGCGCGCTGGCTGCAGGCCAGCGCCGGGTGTGGTCTGCTGCAGGCACGGCGCGACCGGCTGCTTGAATACCTGGCTGCCGGAGTCGATGCCGGCGTGCGGCCGCGCACCAGTGCGCGCCGGCTGTCGACCCTGCGACAGTTTTTCCAGTGGGGACTGCGAGAACAGCTGCTTGCGGCAGACCCGACCGCACAGATAGAGGCGCCGCGCCTGGGACGGCCTCTACCGAAATCGCTCAGCGAGTCGGAGGTCGATGCGTTGCTGGGCGCACCCGACATCGGCATCGCGGAGGGGATGCGCGATCGCGCGATGCTCGAAGTGCTGTATGCAACCGGACTGCGTGTGTCCGAGCTGGTCGGGCTGCAGCCCGACCAGCTGAGCCTGTCGCAGGGGCTTGTCAGGGTGGTGGGCAAAGGCGGCAAGGAGCGCCTGGTCCCCCTGGGTGAGGAGGCGGTGAACTGGGTTGGACGATTTCTTTCCGCTGCACGCGGGGAATTGCTCGGCGGCGAGCCTTGCGATGCCCTGTTTCCGACCCGCCGTGGTGGCGGCATGACCCGGCAGGCGTTCTGGTATCGGATCAAGAAACATGCCTTGGCTGCGGGTATCCG
>CAZCDY010000155.1:7055-8836 GCA_964497145.1 uncultured Gammaproteobacteria bacterium | reverse complement strand
CATGCCACCCATGCCGCCCATTCCGGACATGCCGCTCATGCCACCCATGCCGGACATTCCAGACATGCCACCCATACCGGACATGCCGGACATGCCACCCATACCGGACATGCCGCTCATCCCGCTCTGTGCAGGGTAGAAGTAGATCTGTCCATCAGGTGTGATCTTGAAATAGCCGCCCATACCGGACATACCGCTCATGCCGCCCATTCCGGACATACCGGACATACCGGACATACCGCTCATGCCGCCCATACCGGACATACCGCTCATGCCGCCCATTCCGGACATGCCGCCCATACCGCTCATGCTGGCGGATGCGGTACCAACCACAAACCCCATCACCGCAGCGGCGAGGGTCTTGGTCAGCATTCGCACTGGTTTCTGCCTTGTCATAATCGATCTCCTAGATTTTTGGTGGTTGAATTGGGTCATCTCTCGACCCGTATGGCCGCTTCAGCGATTAAATTCAAGGTTGAAACGGTCCGTTGGACCCATGGCAACGACGGCCTTGGATCTAATTCGTGTGCCAGCCCCGAATGTCGTAGGGAGGTAACATTCCCGGCCGGTTGAATGGTGTGTGCCAGGCACCCTGGTATTCGAGAAACCGGAGGCTGGGGGGGTAGGGACGACTGATCCCATGCAGGGCCTGGGCGTACCAGGCGGCGTCTCTTTCGAACTCTGTTATCACCGGGGCACCGGCCGGACGTTGCCAAGGTGTGAGGCCGGCAATCGGGTACTGGTAACCGGCTGCTGCGAGACTTCCGTTGAGACCAATGGCCAAGGCCAGCAAAAGCATTCGGTGTTTGGTCGCAGATCCGCTCATCGACAATCGTCCCTCAGGTCGCTTGGTGGTATCGGGGTGCCCTTACTTCCGGCATCTGCTCTGTGATGAAGCAACGCGCGTGCCAAACAGTCGGAAGGTTTTCTAAGTCACTGAAATCAAAAAGGTCGACAGGAGGTTTCCTGGTGTCTTCTGGCGTTGGCGGCAGGCCCGGCCTGACAGAAAGGCAGGTTTCCGGAGATTGCAGCCAGGCTGTCAACTTCAGCGGGCCGCCGGGCGCATCGGCAAGCCCGGCCGGGCCCCCTCGCGGGCGCCGGCGTCGGGGATTGATCGGTCAACTAATCTGTCTTTGAAACAACGATTTGAAAGATAAATGTTATTCTTTTTATAAGTTGTTTCCCGGGGTTTGTATTGTCCGGACGAGCCCTCTTTCCCTTGCTGCCAATATGGCAGTTACTGCTCAATGGACGGCGATGGTTCGACCGCTGTCACTGCGGATGATGAGCTGATTTCGGAGCTGGTAGGGGGGGTGTCTGTCGACGACACTCACCAGGTAGATCTGGTTGATTCGACGCACTCGGCCAGCGACGTCCCCCGGCTCGCCAAAATGCGCTATCCAGTCAGTCGCCACGCGCGCCGCCTTGGCGGGGGTGTCGATCGGTAGCCCTATCTCACCGTGGCTGACTGCCGTCGATGAGATGCCTTCGCAATGGCCTCGTTGGGTGGGTTTCATGTCGGACTTGGACGTGCCGGACCCATCTGTCTGTTTCGGCGGGTAGACGATCACCGAGCCGTCAGACGTCCTTTCGACCTGCCAGCCCTTGTCGCTCAGCGAGTGCTGAAATTGCTCGAAAGGGTCTGCTGCCTCGGCGGTATTGGCTACAGGCGTGACCGTTGCGGGTTTGTCGCTTGCCTGGCTGCCGGCTGTTGACTGTCGGGTAGGCCGAAGCAATGTATTGCCTGAGGGGTCGGTCTCGGTCTGCCACCCATGCTCACG
>CAZCDY010000155.1:0-7045 GCA_964497145.1 uncultured Gammaproteobacteria bacterium | reverse complement strand
GCCACCGGCTCGACCGTGATCAGTCAGGCGCGGGGCGAAGTCGGCGGTGCGGTGCCGTTCGGTCTCGGTCTCGGTCTGCCAACCACGTTCACGCAACAGGCGTTCGATTTCGCTCGGTGTTGCGGTGGCGACGTTGGCCGGCGAGGCCATCTGTTCGGGCGTTTCCGTTGGTTTGGCAACGGCTTTTTGAGGGCGGCGGAAAATCAGGCTGCCGTCAGGGGCGGTTTCTGCCTGCCAGCCCTGTTGCTCAAACATCTTTACCAGGTCGGGTCCGGTCTGTTCGGATGATGCCGGTTCGCCCAGGGCGCCCATTGGTATGAACAGCAGGCCCAGGATGATCGCCCGGCACGCCGGAAGGCTGTTAAAAAAGTTTCTTTCATACACGGGAGGTGTCTCCTGACATGGTGTGGACGGGTTCGCCCGGTTGCCGAATCCAACGGCAAGGATTTTGCAACCTATGTGCCATCTCCGAGGCGCGGATGGGAATTGTATTGGGTGAACGGGGTGCAGGTCGGCGCGAGACGATGGGACGTTTCTCCGCCTGCGACCTGCTCTGGCAGCCTTTGCGCAATCTCTTCGCGCCATTCGGTGTCAGGCACATGTCACAAATTTTAGCGATACTGGAAGCAGATACTCTGAAAACGGAAAACTAGCCAGGTCTGCCAAATTGTCAGATCTGGAGGCTCGCGGTCTGCCTAATTGGCAGGTTATCTATTGGCCCGGCGGGCCATGGCAACCCGATAAGGATTGGAATATTTTGATTTTCAGGCACCCTTGGATCGACCGCCGGCTGAATAGAAAGTTTCTGGTAGGCAATGCGATAGGCATTGTTGTCAGTTCGCTGGTCTTTCTGCTGCTGTACCTGAGCCTGTATCAGGAGCAGCTGACCGAGGAACGGAGCAATGCCGCAACCCAGGTCAATCAGCTGCTGCAAATCTCGTTGCAGAATGCCATGCTGAAACGCGATCTCGATGGGTTGCGGCTGATTGTTCAGAGACTGGGTGAGCAGGATGAGATCCTGAACGTGATGATTCTCAACCCTGCCGGTGAGGTACGCTTCTCTTCGACGGAATCCTTGCTTGGGCGTCGATTTGACCGTGAGGCCGACAGCCGTTGTCAGTCATGCCATGGCGGCGACCACATTGCTCCGACCGCGTTTCTCACCAACGAACTGGGTCAGTTGGTGTTGCGCAGCGTGAATCCAGTGCACAACCAGCCGCAGTGCGTGACATGCCACGGCAGCGTCAGCGAACACCCACTCAACGGCCTGCTTTTCGTGGATTATGATGCTGCACCGATTCAGCAGAATGCGAAAAATACGGCCCTGGTACTCCTTGCCGCAGGTGCCTGTGTTCTGCTGATCGTGCTGACCGGTGGCTGGTGGTTCATGCAGCGTTTCGTCTTGCAGCCGGTGAATGAGCTCCACCGTGCCAGCCAGTCGTTGTCGGATGGTGTACTGAGTGAGCGGGTCGAGGTGGCAGGGCGGGACGAACTCGCGCAATTGGGCAGCTGTTTCAACGGTATGGCGGAAGGACTCGAACAGAGTCTGAATTCCTTGCGCGAAGAAGAGGCCTTCCTGCAGGGACTGGTGGACGCATCGCCCGACGGTCTGCGGGTCATAGATGAGGATTTCAACGTCGTACTGAGTAATCAGGCCTACCGCCGTCAGCTGGGCCTGTCCGAGGCGGATGCCGTCAACCTGCCTTGCTATCGGTCAAGTCATGGACGTGAGGAACCCTGTGCGCCCACTCTGGTGACTTGTCCGCTGCACGAGATCCACGAGCACCAGGCGCCCGTTAAATGTGTCCATGAACACAAGCGCGGAGACGGCTCGATTTTCGAAGTCGAGGTGTATGCGGCGCCAATGCAGGTGCAGCGCAATGGTCAGACGCAACGTTTTATCGTCGAGTCCATTCGTGATCTGGAGAGTGCGCTGCAGTTTTCGCATGAGCAAAAGCTGTCAGAACTTGGTCGGCTGGCCGCCGGCGTGGCGCATGAGATATACAATCCCCTGACCTCTATCCGCATGTCGATGGATTCCATCCTGAACCTCCAGAGTCCGAGTGACCAGCATCACTTGCAGACCAGTGATTACCTGAAACTGGTGGAACAGGAAATCGATCGCTGTATCGAGATAACCGGTCGACTTCTTAAATTGAGCACCCATAGCGGATCTCATCAACAGGTGGTTTCGGTGAATCAGGCTGTCGTTGAAACCCTGTCTCTATTACGCTGGGATGCCGAACAAGGGAAAATCACCATAGAGGAGCAGATGGATCCAACAGGCCCGCGCGTACTTGCCAGCGAGAGTGACCTGCGCATGGCGGTGCTGAATCTGATTCAGAATGCGTTCCACGCCATGTCGGGGGGGGGTGGCCTTCTCACGTTGGCCACTGAGCGCTGCGATGGCAAGGTTCATATCGTCATCAGTGACACGGGAGCGGGGATTGCGCCACAGGATCTGTCTCACATCTTCCAGCCGTTCTTCAGTCGGCGGGCCGATGGCAAGCATGGCACCGGACTCGGGCTGTCGATCTCAAAGGCCAACGTTGAGCGTGACGGGGGGGAGATCAGCGTGCATAGCGAGTTTGGCAAGGGCTCGACTTTTGTGGTGAGCTACCCGGATCCTGAGCCGGAGACTGCAACTGCCAATGGGTGAAACTGCAAGACAGACTGTGCTCGTCGTTGAAGATGACAGGCTGTTGAATCGGCTGGTCTCGGAGCAGCTGATTCGTATGGGGTATGCGACTCAGAGTGCAAAGGACTGGTCTGAGGCAACGGCGCTGCTCAGACAGACAAGCTTCAGCCTGGTTATCACCGATGTGCAGCTGCCAGACGCCAATGGTGTCGAACTGCTTCCCGTTTTGACCAAAGACCAACCCGTGATCGTATTGACCGCTTTTGGTTCGGTGAAGGACGCGGTCATTGCTATGAAAAACGGTGCGGCCGAGTATCTGTTGAAACCGGTTCACCCGGATGAGTTGGAGCTGATGGTTACGCGGGTGCTGGATTCTGCGGCCCAGCGGCGTGACCTGCAGTTTTGCCGGCGTACCCTCAAGAAGCAGACGGCCAGCGGCATGGTCGGACTGAGCCATGGCCTGTCCGAGGTCGAGAATCTGATCGACGCGGTCGCACCCTCTGACATGACGGTGTTGGTACAGGGTGAGAGCGGGGTAGGCAAGGAGCTGGTGGCGCAGGCCATCCATGTCAACAGTGATCGCGCGAAACGAAACTTCGTTGCCGTGGACTGTTGTACATTGCAGGAACAGCTGTTCGAGTCTGAACTTTTCGGTCATGAGCGTGGTGCTTTTACCGGTGCCACCAGCCAGAAGAAGGGGCTCATCGAGAGCGCTGATGGCGGCACCCTGTTTCTGGACGAAATCGGAGAGATAGAACCGGGTATACAGGCCAAGCTGTTGCGCGTGCTGGAAACGGGGCATTTCCGCCGCGTCGGCAGCAATATGGATCGGGTGGCAGATGTACGGGTTGTAGCGGCGACCAACCGAGACCTGGAAGCCATGAGCAAGGAAGGCAGCTTTCGTTCCGACCTGTTTTACCGGCTCAGCGCATTCATCGTGCAGGTCCCACCGCTGCGGGAGCGGCGCGATGACATACCTGCGTTGGCGGAACATTTCGTCAGCAACCACAATTTTTCGCGACGTATCGACAAGAAGATCGGCCCCGAAGCGATGCGCAGCCTGGTGACCTATGACTGGCCAGGCAATATCAGGGAACTGAAGAACGTGGTCGAGCGAGGCATTATTCTTTCGAGAGACTCGACCGAGATCAGGCGCGAACACCTGGGGCAATGCAGCGCGCAGCCTGCGCAGGGGCAGATGATCAATTTGGCCTTTGATCACGAGCCGACCCTGGAAGAAATACAGAAAAACTATCTCAGCATGGTCATGCAAAGGCACCTGGGCCATCGCTCGCAAGTCGCGCAGACGCTGGGCGTCAGTGAACGCAATGTCTACCGATTGATAGAAAAATACGGCCTCAAGGACTGAGGGGTTAAGCGAGCTCGCAAAATTCGTTGGCCGAGACTAGCCTGGGGTCATGAAATCCTCAACCACACTCTCGTCGGGCCTTCTCCTGCTGTGCTCCGTGGCACTGCTGATGCCTGCGATGGCAAAGGGGGGCAATTCAACATCTTCGGCATCCCGCCTGCCTGTCAGCCAGATAACCATCACTGGCAAAGTGGCGACAGCAGGGATCGAGGAGAAGCTGAGGCGGAGCCTGGCAACTCTGGTCCCGTCGACGTGGCGGAAGACCCAACGCAAGCTGGATCTGGGCGTGTTGGGCAGCGTCGGTGCGGTCATTCATTACCAGCCGAAGGCATCCAGGTTGAGGTTCAGTGCCGATGCCAAGGGAGGCCTGCGAATAGATGTGCCGATCAGCGTGAGACCAGAACCGAACAGTTCCGGCTTGGCATCTCTGGGTGTCAAGACGGAGGGGTGCGGCGAGAGAGACTTCGTCCTGAGCGTCCGGTTCACGCCGAAAATTTCGGGTAATAGTCTGACTTTCAGTCAGAAGGCCCCGGCAGCGAACAGTGGCGATTATCGTTGTGTCATCGGTCCGAACACGGCGGGCAAGATTTTCACCTTGGGCAAGGTGCGCTCGGTGGACGTAGCCAGCCAGATTCGCGCAGAGATCGAATCCAGGGCCAAGGTCCTTTTCACGGGGGCAGCCGATCAGATTAATGATTTGTTGGCCGACGACGGCAAACTCGGACAGATGGCCCGCCTGCCGGTGGCGTTTGGTTCGGGGATCAGGCTCGGCATCGCATTTGAAGGTTTCCGCCCGCTCCGGCTTCGTGGTGACGGCAAGCAGCTGCAGCTCGATGGTGTCTTAAGCGGTCGGCCTTGGCTGGATTTCGGCCAGAAGCCGGCGGAGGCTGCCGACCCGGCGGATGTGCCAGCAGCGGGGCAGGGGTTTCACCTGCCTGCCGTTCTGCTGTTTCCGACAGCTACCGCGCTGCTGCCGACGGTCGAATCACAACAGGTGAGCGCGTCGAAGGAAGGTACATTCAGCCTGCGTCCGGTGCCTGGTCGTGACGATCTGGTGGTCCTGCAGCGCAGCGGCAAGGATGGCAGGGAGAACGTGATCTGGCTGAGTAGTGCTATCGGCGGTTCAGGGCAGAAGCAACTGCGTTTCGAACAGCCGATGACCGGGGTGTTGGATCAGATTCTGGCGTGGCTGAATGAGCCGGAACTCTGGCGCGATGTGCCTGGCGTGGTCGAGTTGAAGAGCGAGGTCGCCGCTTTCCGGCGACTGGTCGAGCAGTTTCAGCAAGAGACCAGCCTGCCACTGGATGACCGCGGCATGCTGCATTTCAGCCGGCTCAGTCTCGATCTGATCAGTGTGCGGGTGAGCAAGGAGGCCATCTGGGCGGATGTGGTCCTGCGCGGCCAGGCCAGACTGGATATCGCCTGGCCACTCTGATCGGTCTCCGGGGACGGCGTCAGCTGCCGACCGGGATGCAGCTCAGGTCGGGGTCGGTGGCGGGGTCCGGCAGCTGGGCCAGGGTATCGGTGATATTGGCGATCAACTCGCCGAATCGGCTCAGGCGCAGGTCATCGATCTTTTTCTGCCCCGTGGTCACTTGCTGAACGACTTTTTCACAAAGATTCAGGTATTGGTCAGCGCGATCGTCGGCGAGGTTTTTCTGCCAGTATGAGAATCCGGCCAGCACGGCGAAAAACAGGGTCGCGGCAAATGCAAGGCGCAAACGCAGTGCCTCGCGCCGGGTCGCCTGAAAGCTGCGCGTAAGTGCCTCGAGTGTTTTTTCGGAGGGAGCCTTGGCCGCCAGCCCTCCCGGTTCCCGGATATGGATCCGGTCACGCAGCAGCTTCGCGAGTCCGCTGCCGGCTCTGTTGCTGAGGTCGCCGACCAGGTCGATGGCGATCACCGGGCGATTGGCCCGGATGGCGGCCTCCACTTCCTGTAAAACCCAGTTCGAGTTCAGTGCCTGCGGCCCGACCAGCACCACCAGCTTGCTGCTCGCCTTTATCCGGCGCGGAGTGGCCGTGTGCAGCTCGTCGCCGGCGACATAGACCTCCTTGTCCAGAAAGGCCTTGAAACCGCGGGAGCGGAGCAGTGCCACCAGCTGTTCGGCGTACTCGGGTATGTCGGCGTGGGCATACGAGATAAAGAAATCGAAACCGAGGATGCGGTCCAGCAGCTGGCCGACGAAGGTGCCCGCCCGTCCGGTGTCCTTTGGAGGATTGGTTCGTTCGGGATTCTCGGACGTTTGCACGGATGGATCACCTGTTGTTCTGTTTGATATCGCAGTTTAGACCAGCTGGGTATCTCTACACTGATGGACACGCGATCGGCTTTCGTTACTGAGCCAGGTCAAGCAGCAGGCGAATTCTGCGTGCTAGTTTGGAAACAGGCCCCGCAGAAGTGGGTTGTCCTGTAATTCGAGTGTGCAAGGGAGGATGGAAAATGGATATTCAACTCGCAGACGTCACGCTGCATATCGACGAGGCGCTTGATGCAGATGAGCGCAAACTGGTCGGAGAACGGCTGCGCGCGCTGGACGGCGTTGTCAGCGTGCACAACCCCGATGAAAAGCCACATCTGACGGTCGTGGAATACAATCCGGCGAAACTCAAGGCCGTTCAGTTGCTGGAGACGGTCAAGGGCGCCGGGGTGCATGCCGAATTGATCGGTCTGTAGGGGCGCCAGCCTGGCGTAGCCGTGCCGGCGGTCCTACCAGTGGCGTACCCGACCGGTGTCCAGGTGCAGAAAGTTGGACTTGGGATAGTAGCCGACGCCGCCCGCCTTGAGCGACAGCGCCGCCTGGCGCAGTCTGGCCAGATCCTGGCCGGGAAGCCGGATGTCGATGGCCTTGCCCAGCATGTGCAGGCTCCTCTTGGCCACACCCTTGCTCGTACCGCGCAACTTCGCGTTCGTCTGCGGCGAGCGGTAGCCGGAAATTATCTCGAAGGGTTTGTTGCTGCCGACCTTGTGTTGCAGCTCGTGGAGCAGATCGAGCAGCTGCGGATCCATCGGGTGGCTCTGGTTGCTGCGGTGATCACGC
>CAZCDY010000154.1:0-9060 GCA_964497145.1 uncultured Gammaproteobacteria bacterium | reverse complement strand
ACAGGTGATGAAAGGTTCGCACTCGGCACCGTTGATGATCAGCGTGTCGATTGCCTGGCCGCGATGCTCGAGCTTGACGCTGCTCGGGAAGGTTGCGCCTCCGAGGCCCACGATACCGCAATCGCGAATGCGCTCGATGAGTGCGTCCGCATCGAGTTCCTTCCAGTCGGTCATCGGGGGTGGCAATGTCGTCCACTCTTCCTTGCTGTCGGGCTCGATGATGATGCAGGGGGCGCTCAGGCCGGAGGGGTGCGGAACTTGCTGTTCGCTGATCTCGACAATGGTGCCGGAGGTCGGTGCATGGATCGGGGCACTGATGCGTCCTGCCGGCTCAGCCAGCATCTGGCCCTTCAGCACCCTGTCACCTGCCTTCACGAGCAGGTGTGCGGGTGCGCCGATATGCTGCTTGAGTGGCAGTATGAGCCGCTCGGGAATCGCTGCCGTGCGAATCGGTGTGCCAGTCGATTCGCTCTTGTGCTCGGGGAGGTGCAGGCCGCCGTGGAATGTGTGCAGCTTCATGAGGCCTCCTGCGCCTGTGCGACATTACGGTGTGCCGTGATCGGATAGGGCCAGCTCCAGCTCTCGTAGTTTGCGTGGATCGGTTCCATCACGATGCACTCGACGGGGCAGGGTTTGAGGCAAAGTTCACAGCCGGTGCATTCTTCGATGATCACCGTATGCATCTGCTTGGCCGCCCCCATGATTGCGTCTACCGGACATGCCTGGATGCACAAGGTGCAGCCGATGCACTCCTCTTCGACGATATACGCGACGGCCTTGGGTTTCTCCGCGGCCGCCTCGTCGTCCAGCGGCACCGGGTCGCGCCCGAGTAGTTCCGCCAGGGCGATCATCGTGGCCTCGCCGCCAGGCGGGCAGCGATTGATCTCGGCCTCGCCGGCAGCGATCGCCTCGGCGTAGGGCCGGCACCCGGCAAAACTGCACTGGCCGCACTGGGTCTGAGGCAGTAGCGCATCGATCTGGTCGGCGATCGGATCACCCTCGACCCGGAAACGTATCGCCGAGTATCCGAGTATCAGGCCGAATACCGTGGCCAGACCCGCGATGGTGAGGATAGCGGCGATCATCCCTTGATCAACCCGGCAAAGCCCATGAATGCCATGGACATCAGGCCGGCGGTCACCAGTGCGATGGCATTGCCCTGGAACGGCTCTGGCACATCGGCCACTGCCACGCGCTCGCGCACGGCGGCAAACAGCACCAGGACCAGGGAGAAGCCGACGGCTGCGCCGAAGCCGTAAAGGGCAGACTCGACAAAACTGTGCTGCTCCTGGATGTTGAGCAGCGCAACACCGAGCACCGCGCAGTTGGTGGTGATCAGCGGCAGAAAGATACCCAGTACCTGGTAGAGCAGCGGGCTGGTCTTGTGCATCACCATCTCGGTGAACTGCACGACCACGGCGATCACCAGGATGAAGGCGATAGTGCGCAGATAGGCAACACCCAGCGGTACCAGGATGTACTCGTTTACCAGGTAACTGCTGACGGACGACAGGGTGAGCACGAAGGTGGTCGCCAGGCCCATGCCCATGGCGGTTTCGAGTTTGCGCGAGACACCCATGAACGGGCACAGGCCGAGGAATTTTACCAGGACGAAATTGTTCACCAGAACGGTGCTGACCAGTATGAGCGCGTATTCGGTCATCGTGCCTTGTTGAATATCCTCAGAGAGGGGCGCCTAGCCGGTGAGTTGGGGTACGGTGTCGGGCTTGCCCGTCTATTTAACTGATTGCCGCGTTGGGCGCCTTGCGATTGCGCAACTCTGCCGCATGCCGCAGCGCAGACCACAATCGCGCAGTTTATCAATGTCCCGTGCCCGTGTCGGGTCTGGATCGCGGTCAAATCCCGGTTTCGAGGGGGTTTTTGTCTTGACCCCCGACAGCCTGTGCGGCACGGTGGCCCACATTCCCCAAGTATTCGAGCAGTATTTTGGTACCCGAGTTTCGTTCCCATCTGCCAGAGCAGCCCGCATTGCACCTCCGGGGTGCGCTTTTGGACGATTCCCGTGGATGACCACGAGGTCAGGCTGTTCGACGCGCACCCGGGCGCGGCGGACCTCCGGCAGGAGGTGCTGGCAGGATTTTCAGCCCGGCCGCGCGCCATCCCGCCGAAGTTCTTCTACGACGAGCGTGGCTCGGAACTGTTCGACCGGATCTGCGAACTGCCCGAGTATTACCAGACCCGTACCGAGATCGCGATCCTGCAGGGCGCCCTTAAGGAACTGGGGCAGCTTCTCGGTTCAGAATGCATGCTGGTCGAACTGGGCAGCGGTGCCAGCAAAAAGGTCCGCCTGCTGCTCGAACAGCTGCGCCCAAGTGCCTACGTCGGAGTGGATATCTCGAAAGAGTTTTTGCTGTCGTCCACGCGGGCGCTGGCGCGCGACTACCCCTGGCTGGAGGTGCACGCGGCCTGCGTCGATTTCAGCGCCGGTCTGGCGATCCCGCATTGTGACCTGCCGGTCCACAAGGTGGCCTTCTACCCGGGGTCGAGTATCGGCAATTTCGACCCCGACGAGGCGGCACATCTGCTCAGCGACGTGGCCGAGCTGGTGGGTGAGGACGGTCATCTGCTGATCGGTGTCGATCTGAAGAAACCGGTCAGCCTCCTGGACGCAGCCTACAACGACGCTGCCGGAATCACCGCTGAGTTCAATCTGAACCTGTTGCGCCGTATCCGTGGTGAACTGGATACTGACCTCGACCCAGAGACCTTCGAGCACTACGCCTTCTACAATCCGCTGAAGGGGCGCATCGAGATGCACCTGATCAGCCGTCGCAACCAGGAGGTGCGCGTCGAGGACACTACCTTCGTGTTCGGGGCCGGCGAGGGTATCCATACCGAGAATTCCTACAAGTACACGGTCGGGGAGTTTGGCGCCCTGGCGCTGAGGGCCGGCTTTCAGCAGCAGAAGGTGTGGTTGGATGACGATGCCCTGTTCAGCGTGCAGCTGTTGCAACACAGGTCCTGAGCAAGGCCTGTCCGTTGCGGTCTGCGTCCGTGTTCCAGGTAAACTCCACCCATTGAATGGTCGGGTAGATTAAGGAACACTGCAGATGTTGGTCAGCAATCTCGAGTTGATACCGGGACGCCGGGTGGTCGAGCACCTGGGCCTGGTACAGGGCAGTTCGGTTCGCGCCAAACATGTCGGCCGCGACATCATGGCAGGGCTGAAGAATATCTTCGGCGGGGAACTCAAGGGTTACACCGAGTTGCTGCAGGAGTCGCGTGAAGAGGCCATGCAGCGCCTGCAGCAGCAGGCCGAGTCGGTGGGAGCAAACGCGATTCTCAACGTGCGGTTTTCCACCTCAAGTGTGGCCCAGGGTGCGGCTGAGATCTATGTCTATGGCACGGCGGTGATTCTCGAATAGACATATGTACGATCTCATCATATTTCTGGTTTTGTTGTCGCTTGGGTATGGCGTCGGACAGTACGCCGAGCGACGGCACTACCGCTCCATCATAGAGCGCGAGGGCAGGCTCAATGCCCTGCCCGCGATCGCCTCGCGTTACCCGCCGATCGAACCAAAATACGACCAGGTCCTGGTCATCGGCAGCACCGTGGTCTCGGTGGACTATTTCAAGCGCTTCCTGGCCGCATTGCGCAATCTTTTCGGCGGGCGCGTCACCGCTTACGAGTCTCTGCTGGACCGCGCGCGCCGGGAAGCCCTGCTGCGCATGAAGCAGCAGGCCGCCGACCTGGGTGCCGGCATGGTGTTCAACGTCAAGTACGAGACCGCCTCGATCTCCAAGGGCCGCGGCAACACCATCGGCAGCGTCGAGGTGCTGGCCTACGGTACGGCGCTGATCGAACCTCGCGCAAAGTGAAATACCGCAATCCTCAGATCCCCGAGGGCATTAATGTCAGCGACCGACACCCTCTCAAAGAGCTGCTGCTCCTGGCGGGCGGCGCCCTGTTGCTGCTGTTGCTGCTGAGCTGGCTGCTCGGGCAGTTCGGCGGGCGGCTGGCGCGTCTCCTGCCGTTCGAACAGGAGGCGGCCCTGGCCCCTGTTTCCATGCTGAGCAGCGATGCAGGCCCCGAGCTGCAGGCCTATCTGGACCGGCTGGGCGGACGTCTGCGAGCACAGATGGCCATGCCCGATGCAATGCATATCCATCTGCATGTGGGTGGTGGGGACACCTTCAATGCCTTCGCCACCCTGGGTGGCAATATCCTGCTGTATCGCGGCCTGCTGGAACGTATGCCACACGAGAACGCCTTGGCCATGCTTCTGGCGCATGAGATGGCGCATGTCGAACACCGTGATCCGATCACGGGGATCGGCCAGGGCGCGGCGATTGCGCTGGTGACGGGCCTGCTGCTCGGCGACCCCAACCTGGCGGTCCTGGGCAGCGCGGGGCTGTACACCCAGTTGCATTACACGCGGGAGATGGAGCGCGAGGCCGATATTGCGGCATTGGAGGCCGTGCAGGGACTGTATGGTCATATCGACGGCGCCCGGGACCTTTTCGCGGTGATCCACGCGCAACGCGACAACTCGGGCCGCGAGGAGCTGCCTGCCATCTTCAGCAGTCATCCGCTTGACCAGCAGCGTATGGAGGCCATCAGCGAGCTGGCGCATGCGCGCGTCTGGTCAGAGGCAGGTGAGACCACGCCCCTGCCGCCGGCGTTCGGGCGCTGGATGGCCGAGGCGGCCGACCGTGCGGCGCAGGCCGCAGATGAGGCGATCCCGGATAAGGCTACTTCACCTTCATCCCGGGTTGGGCACCTTCATCCGGATTGAGCACGAACAGGTCTTTTCCGCCCGGTCCCGCAGCCAGAACCATGCCCTCGGATATCCCGAACTTCATCTTGCGCGGGGCCAGATTGGCGACCATGACAGTCATCTTGCCTTCCAGGTCTTCAGGCCTGTAGGCCGACTTGATGCCGGCAAACACATTACGGGTCTCGCCGCCCAGATCCAGGGTCAGGCGCAGCAGCTTGTCGGCCCCCTCGACGTGTTCCGCCTTGGCGATGCGAACCACGCGCAGGTCCACCCTGGCGAAATCGTCGAATTCGACGGTTTCGGCGATCGGATCCCTGGTCAGGGGTGAGTCCGTAGCCGGCCCGGCCGATGTGGCCTTGGCCTCGGCGACCAGGTCCTCTTTCGAATCTTCGATCATGGCGCTGATCTTGTCCCTGTCGACCCGGGTCATCAGTGGTTTGAATTTGTTGATCGCGTGACCCAGCAGCGGATCGGCCTGCGAATCCCAGCTCATGGGTTCGACCTTCAGAAAGGCCTCTGCCTGTTCGGCCATGATCGGCAGGACCGGTTTCAGATAACCCATCAGTACCCGGAACAGGTTGATCCCCATGGAGCAGATGGCGTGCAGCTGTTCGTCCTGGCCTTCCTGCTTCGCGACCACCCACGGGGCCTTGTCATCGATGTATTGGTTGGCCAGGTCTGCCAGTGCCATGATCTCGCGCACCGCACGACCGAATTCACGTTTTTCGTACAGATCGGCTATCTCATCCCCGGCCTTGACGAAGGTATCGAAGAGCTCGGGCTGATCCAGTTTGTCCGAGAGCCGGCCGTCGAAACGCTTCTTGAGAAAGCCGGCGCAGCGACTGGCGATATTGACCACCTTGCCGACCAGGTCTGAATTGACCCGCGCAGCAAAGTCCTCGAGGTTGAGGTCTATGTCATCCACCCGCGAGCTGAGCTTGGCCGCGAAATAATAACGCAGGTATTCGGGATTCAGGTGCTTCAGATAGGTGCGGGCCTTGATGAAGGTGCCGCGTGACTTCGACATCTTGGCGCCGTCGACGGTCAGGAAGCCGTGCGCATAGACCCCGGTCGGCTTACGGAAGCCGGCGCCATGCAGCATGGCCGGCCAGAACAGGGCATGGAAATAGATGATGTCCTTGCCGATGAAGTGGTGCAGCTCGGCCTCGGAGTCGGACTTCCAATAGGCATCGAAGTCGACCCCGGTGCGGTCACAGAAGTGACGGAAGCTGGCCATGTAGCCGATCGGGGCGTCCAGCCAGACGTAGAAATACTTGCCCTCGGCATCCGGTATCTCGAAACCAAAATAGGGCGCATCGCGCGAGATATCCCAGTCGTTGAGCCCGGCCTCGAACCATTCGTTCAGCTTGTTGGCCACCTCGGTCTGGACGTGACCGGCCTGGTGCCAGTCTTTCAGGATCTGCTCGAAATCCCCCAGCTTGAAGAACAGGTGCTCGGAATCTTTCTCGATCGGTTTTGCACCCGAGACCGCTGATACGGCGTTCTTGAGTTCGGTTGGCGCATAGGTGGCCCCGCATACCTCGCAGCTGTCGCCATACTGGTCCTCGGCTCCGCACTTCGGGCAGGTTCCCTTTATGAATCGGTCGGGCAGGAACATCTCGGCTTCGGGGTCGTAGGCCTGCGAGATGGTGCGGCGGGCGATATGGCCGGCGTCGCGGTTGCGCTCGTAAATGGTGGTGGCGCAGACGCGGTTCTCCTCCGAATGAGTCGAATGGTAGTTGTCGAATCCCACCGAGAAACCGGCAAAGTCCTCGGTATGCTCGGTCCAGACCTTGGCGATCAGTGTTTCTGGCTCGATGCCCTCGGCTCGGGCCCGGAGCATGATCGGCGTACCATGCGCGTCGTCCGCGCAGACGTAATAGCATTCGTGGCCGCGCATTTTCTGGAAGCGGCTCCAGATGTCGGTCTGGATGTACTCGACCAGGTGACCGAGGTGGATCGAGCCATTGGCATAGGGCAGGGCGCTGGTAATCAGGATCTTGCGCTGGTGGGTGGTCATCGAAATCGCCGGATTGGGTGGTGAAACAGCTGGCAATTATCCCACAGATGCGGGGGTTCCTGTGTGCCGTGGCGAGGTTTCCCCAGACAGCGCCGGTTTATCATCGGGCTGAAACCCTGCATCGTTATCTCCCAGATGCATGGCGGCGCCAGAATCCCGGTCTCTGTAAATCCTGACTGATTTGGTTGGGAATGCGGGGGGCGTGGTGTAGAATCGCGCCGCACAAAGTTTCAGTTCATGTGTCCTGTGACGGCAGACCTTGTCTGCTCAGGGACCTCAGGAGTTAAGGAAATGGCCGAAGTCACCCGCGAAATCATCGAAGAAGCCATCAAAGGCTACATCGAACCCCACCTCGAAACCGACCTGGTCAAGGCCAAGTCCGTGAAGGACGTGACCATCGACGGTGACAAGGTGAAGGTCCAGATCGTACTGGGCTTTCCCGCCAAAGGCGTGTTCGATGACGTTGCTGCGGCAGTAAAGGCGGCGGTCGAGGCCGTCGAAGGTGTCGGTAGCTGCGAGGTCGACGTCTCCTCGAAGGTCGTCGCGCACTCGGTGCAGAAATCGCTCAAGCCTATCGACAACGTCAAGAACATCATTGCCGTGGCCTCCGGCAAGGGCGGGGTGGGTAAATCGACCACCGCGGTCAACCTGGCGCTCGCGCTGTCGGCCGAGGGTGCACGTGTGGGCATCCTGGATGCGGATATCTATGGCCCGTCGCAGCCGCGTATGCTGGGTATCTCGGGCAAGCCGGAATCGAAGGACGGCAACACCCTGGAGCCAATGATGAGCTATCACCTCCAGGCCATGTCGATCGGTTTCCTGATCGATGAAGAGACCCCGATGATCTGGCGCGGCCCGATGGTCACCCAGGCCCTGGAACAACTGCTCAACGACACCAACTGGGACGAACTCGACTACCTGGTGATCGACCTGCCGCCGGGCACCGGTGATACCCAGCTGACCCTGGCGCAGAAGGTCCCGGTATCCGGTGCCATCATCGTCACCACGCCGCAGGATATTGCCCTTCTGGACGCACGCAAGGGCTTTAAGATGTTCGAGAAGGTCGAGGTGCCGATCCTGGGCATCGTCGAGAACATGTCCATCCATATCTGCTCCAAGTGCGGCCACGAGGAACACATCTTCGGCGAGGGTGGTGGTGTGCGCATGGCCGAGGAATATGGGGTCAACTTCCTTGGTGCTCTTCCCCTGGAGACCCGTATCCGCGAGGAAACGGACTCGGGCAAGCCGACCGTGGTTGCCGAGCCGGAGTCGCGTCCGGCCCTGATCTATCGTGAGATCGCGCGCAAGGCGGCGGCCAAACTGGCGATGCAGGCCAAAAGCTATGCGTCCAAGTTTCCCAACATCGTCATCCAGAACAATTGATTCCAACCATGGGGCGCGCTCTGCGCCCCTAAGCTGCCGGTCGATCGCCCTGCCGTCGTCGATCTTGGCTTCGGCTTCCTCCGCCGGCCCTTTCTGCTCGCATCCCATTCGCCTTTTTTGCAATGATGGCTTGTATACCTCCGGACATCGGCGGCACCATTGGAAAACGGGAGTGATTACTCAACCAGGGAGAGCCTGATATGAAAAGACTGACAGATTTATTGCTGCCGATTTTGCTCGCAGTACTCAGCATGACCGCCTGGGCAGGCGAGAAGCCCGAAGCGGATCTCACCATTGTTAACGGCGAACACTGGATGAGCGCGAGTCTGGAGCAAAAACGGTCTTATCTGTTCGGGATCGGCAACTTGCTCGAGATTGAGCAGGCGATGGCAGGTGACGATTATCAGTCCATGCGTGGCCGCAGCATTGTTCCGGTATTACTGGAAGGGCTGTCAGGTGTCTCGATCGCAGATATGGTGGCACAACTGGACGAGTTTTATGCCGATCATCCAGATCAGATAAAAAGGCCGGTGATCGGGGTGCTGTATATCGAGATGGCCCTGCCGAGACTTGGGTCCTGAAGGAGCAAAGATGATGAAAAAACTCGCTTATCCTTTAATGGCAGTGGCACTTGCCGGTTCTGTCGCCTGCACGAATATGACCAAAGAGGAGCAGGGCACCGTCACTGGTGCAGGCGTCGGCGCTGCGGCCGGTGCTGGCATTGCGGCGATTGCCGGTGGCAGCGGCTGGACGGGCGCGGCGATCGTCGTGGCGTGATCGACCACGTCATGGCCTTCGGACCGCGCACGGCAGACGTGCCGCCCCCGACGCTCTTCGAGTTCATTCCCGACGAGGCCATCGTCTTTGCCGACGAAAGCCACGTGTCGGTTCCGCAGATCGGCGCGATGTACAAGG
>CAZCDY010000153.1:7823-9076 GCA_964497145.1 uncultured Gammaproteobacteria bacterium | reverse complement strand
GGATCTCCCGTGTGAAATGGGGGGATTGGCTGCCATCCACCTCGCGCGCCTGCTCGGCGTTGTCGACCGTTCGCATCAGCGATCGGTAGGCGCTCTCCTGAGACACCATCTTCTGATAATAGCGCTGCACCTTGCCGGTGGCTTTGAGTACGCGCACCAGCAGGACCACGAGGACCATAATGCTCGCCACCGGGATCGCCCAGTGCGTGACCACCGCGTAGAGGCCCAGGGCCGCCAGCATCACGATCGCTGCCTCCTGCAGGGCGCTAAGGACCTCTTCACTGAACACCTGACGCCTCAGGGCGTCGTTGAGGCGACCGGTTTCCGCTTCCTGGACAGCACTGGCCCGCTCGGCCAGGCCCATCGATTTCAACGCCTTCACCGACTGCAGGGTGTCGGTCATCCGGGCAAGCAGAGAGGCGAAGATCTCAGTCTGCTGACGCCCCGCCCGTCTCGCGGTCCTCACCAATCGACCAAAGGCCAGAAACATGAGCGCGCCCCCCGCCAGCGCACTCAGAGTGACCTGCCAGGATACGGTGAGGGCCACAATGCTGTACACCACGACCTCGATCAACAGTGCGATGGTGCGCATACCGTTCAGATAGGCCGCAGACGCCCGTACCGATTCGGTCGCCATGGCGTTGGTCAGGCCCCCGATCGGCTGGTGCAGGAAATAATCCCAACGCGTACCGAGCAAGGCCTGCAGCAGCTTCAGGCGCAGATCGGTCGCGACCTGGGCGACCGTGTACCCGACATGCCGGTTCGCGAACAGAATCAACACGCTCTTCAATGTCATCCCGATGACGATGATGATCAGCAGGTTGGCGAGCGCGGGGGTGATCCCGAGGTCCCGCAAAAAGGCGACGACCGGGGAGTCGCTCAATTCGGTACCGCTCTTTTGCGGGTCGAGGACGACCTGCAGCATCGGCAGCAGGGCGGACAGGCTCAGGCCCTGAACGATGCCGGCCAGGAGCAACGCAAAAAGGGTTATCAGGGACCGCCCGGGGTGGGCGCGCACCACGTCGATCATCAGGCGCACGGATTCATCCTCGCAGACCGGCTGAGGGACGTGATGCCAGATGGGCAAAGTTGCGCGCCAGGTGGCAGGAGTAAAGCTCGGGACAATAGAATGGGCACGGCGTCAGGAATATGCGTGGGGATTTCAGACCCAACCTGCAGGGCCTTGGACCTGGATAATGTACTCCCGGCGGCCAGGCCCTGCAATGACGACGCCCTGCTGCTCAAGAAGAGCA
>CAZCDY010000153.1:0-7813 GCA_964497145.1 uncultured Gammaproteobacteria bacterium | reverse complement strand
TGACGGGTCCGCGACCACTTCGACCACCGCCGGCTCTCCGGCACGCCATTGTTCCGGGAATGCCTCGGGAATGCGTAAAACCACCGGGCTGGTCTGGGCGCGTACGGCAGCCTCCGGATCTGCCGGCGCCGGGACAATGACGACGCCCTGCTGCTCAAGAAGAGCAAGAGTACAGCGGCCAAGATGGGTAATCGGGATCATCTGCTGTTGGAGAGCCGCCACTGTCTGATGGACGATGCCTCGGCGACCCAGAACTGCGTTCGTGACTTGCCAACTGTCCGGCAAGACAGTGCACCAAATGCATATTGCCGCGGACTGTTTGATTCCATTTGGTGACAAATGCGTCAAGCGGCAGGTCGGGCCGGCCTCGGGTTCTCCAATTTGGCATGCAACGCGTGGCAGGCTAAACGCGAATAATTGGCACTTGTCACCGACCCCTTTTAACATTGGACTGTGATGCGGGTATCTAGAAGCTGGAAGAGTGCGCACGATTGGCGGGCAAAGACTCGGATGGCGCGGATTGGGCGCGGTGCACCGCGATCCGGTGAGCGTTGTGGTTTCCATGCCAACAAGAGGTGAGGCGTCAGTCGATGCCACGCCGTCCGATCCGCCGCGGATCTGGCTTCTGCTCGGCGACAAGATCGGCGATAACAATCAGGTTGACGTGATTGCAGAGGCACTCGGCTGGCCCGTAATCCGCAAGGCCCTGATATTTCGCCCGCCCTACGATAAAGAAAAGCCGCCGTTTGCGGTGTCGGTCGATCATCTCGACCGGGTTCGCTCGGACGCGCTGGAGCCCCCTTGGCCGGACCTGATCCTGACCTCGGGTCGGCGCCCATCCATGGCTGCGCTCTGGGTGCGCGAACAGGCGCGCGGGCGCTGCAGGGTCGTGCTGATCGGCAAACCGTCCGGTCTGCTTCAGTGCTTCGATCTGATCATTATGAGCGCGCAAAACCAGCTGCCCCACCGTGGCAATGTGTTGGCGATCGGTCTGCCGCCCATCCGCGTCGATTACGCTGCGATCCGGCGCGTCGGTGATGCCTGGCGGGAGCGCCTGGCGCCTATGCGTCGGCCGCTGAACGCGCTGCTGGTTGGTGGTCCCACGCGACCCTTCCTGCTCGACGAAGAGATTGCCGAGCGACTCATGCAGCAGGTTCGCAAGATGCTCGATGACACCGGGGGCTCGGTCTATGTGACGACCAGTCGACGCACGCCAGCGGCCGTGACCGACGCACTGGCATCGCGCTTGCCGCCGGGCAGTGAAATCTACCGATGGCAGCCTGGCGATGCCGATAATCCGTACCTCGGACTGCTGGGCAATGCCGATGCCTTCATCGTGACCGGAGACAGCATCTCGATGATGATGGAGGTAGCCAAACTGGGCAAACCGCTGGCTATTTTTCCCTTGCCCAGACCGCCGCTTTCGTTCAAGGCACGCCTGCGGTCTGTGTTCGCCCGCGTGCTGTTGCCGCCGGCCGGCAGTCCCGGTTGGCGGCACATGCTGCAGCCACTCGGGTTTCTGTTCTATCGTCGCGGTTGGCTCAGCCACCCGCGTGATCTGAGCGCCATTCACAGGACCCTGATTCAGCGGGGGTTGGCTGTGCGACTGGGAGAGCCACTGCCGCCGGCTGGCCAGGCTGCAGACGACGAACTCCCGACTGTCGTCGCGCGCATTCAGGCTTTGCTCGACATGTCTGATGGTGCCAACACCCAGCCCGACCGGCGTGCATGAAAAGCGTTTCGCGCGCTTCCCCCGCTCACCCCGTCGCGTGCACCGGGGGATGCGGCGAGTCCGCGTTGGCTCTGTGCCAGAGCGCTCGAGCTTTACCCGCGCGGATGTCGGTCTGTGCCGAGCCAGGCAGACATTTGTTATAGAATGCACGGGTGCCAAGCCAAGGGGCAAACAGTGGACTATTGCGTTTTCATCCATACAAACCCGCAGCAACTCGTCGGTGCACTGGTCTCGGCCTACTCCATGAGGCGCAATTCCGCCCATGCCGATAAGTTTGAGGTGCGGATAATCAACACCGTCGACTTCCCTTTTATGCGGGAGCGCGACGGTCAGGCCTACCTGCGTGAAGGTCGCCAGCGCATCTGGCGCAACAGTGACCTGCAGTCCTTCACGCCGCTGCGTTTCATGCCGCCGGAGCTCATGGGCTACGAGGGCCGTGCCCTGGTGGTCGATCCGGATGTCTTTGCCGTGGGCGATGTGTATGAACTGCTCAACCGCGAACTCCATGGCAAGGCCCTGATGTGCCGTCCGCGCTCGCGCAAGAAAGGCCCGGTTGGTCCGTTGGCCACCAGCGTCATGCTGCTTGACTGCAGTCGCTTGCAACACTGGCGATGCGCCGAGCAGTTCGCCGCGATGTTCGAGTTCAAGCGCGATTACTCGCAATGGATCAGCCTCGAACTGGAAGACCGGGAAACCATTGGCTTGTTTGAAAACTACTGGAACGATTTCGATCGGCTCGACGAGAACACCCGGCTCTTGCACAACACCAAACGCATGACCCAGCCCTGGAAAACCGGCTTGCCGATCGACTTTCGGCAATTGAACTTTCGCTGGTTCCCGCCAAAGGGCTGGCTCAAGGAGGCCCGGCGCCGTATTTTCGGCGACTACGGCCTTGCGGGCCATTACCAGCCGCATCCCGACCCCGAACAGGAACGTTTTTTCTTCGGCCTGCTGCGCGAATGCCTCGACCAGGGCATCGTGTCCGAAAGCGAACTGCGTGACGAGATGCGTCAGAACCATGTCCGACACGACGCCCTGGAGGTCCTCGGGCACATGGGCTGAAGGCGCGGATATTCTGCCTTCCTGGCCGTCGATCGCATCCGGAAACTGATAAAATCGCCAGCAGATCGGCCCACATCCTTTGGGCCCCCTGCCATTCCCTGAAGCAGCCTGGAGGCAGCACCCATGCCGGCAACAGACAGTTCCAAGGTGACCGGTTCCGCGAGCCGTTCGCGGGCCATTTTCGTCGTCGGTGCCGGGCGCAGCGGCACCAGTGCGATCACGCGTGGCCTGCAGGCCCTGGGCGTGGAGCTCGGCGACCGATTGAAGGCGCCGACGGAGAAGAACCCGACCGGGTTTTTCGAGGACCGGGATCTTCTGCGCATTGCCAAGAGTATGCGCAGCGAACTCGGGCTGCGTGCCGAAAGTGTCTCCCTGGTCGACGAATCGGAATGGGCGAGGGCGGAAGTCGATGCACTGGCCGACGAGGCCGTGGCCACCATCCGCAAGCGATTCGCGCAGTACCCGATCTGGGGGTTCAAGTATGCGCAGACACTGCGCATGCTGCCGTTCTGGGAGATGGTTGCGGCGCGCGCAGAAATCGACCTGAGCTTCGTGGTGGCTGCGCGTAACCCACTCAGCGTCGCCAGCTCCCGTACCAAGCTGGATCCTCTGCGCGGGCTGCAGGAGAAGACTGACCTGGAGTGGCTGGTCAATGTGGTGCCCTATTTTCGCCGCATGGCAGAGCATGGATTCGTAGTGGTGGAATACGATCTGCTGATGGAGGATTCGCGCACCCAGCTTGCACGCCTGGCCGAGCGTCTGGCGATCCCTGTGGATGCTGCCACCCAGCGCGGCATCGAGGCGTTCACCAATGAATTCCTCAAGCCTGGCATGCGCCATACACGCTTCAAGGACGAGGACCTCGAACAGGACCCCCGGCTCAACCCGCTGGTACGGGATGCTTACCGCTGGTTGCGTCGTCTGGCCACCGACGCGGTATCGGCCGACGATGGGGATCTTTGGTTGGATTGGGCGCGCATCGAGACACAGCTGGAGGCCCATGCCCCGGCGCTCCGGCACGTGGATTACCTGGAGGCCGAGTTGCGCCAGCGTCAGGGCGGGCGGCTCGAGCGCCTGAAGGCGAAACTGGTCGGGCGTTAGGCATGTTCGCGCCCGCCCGCGTCAGGCGACTTTCAGGACGTGACGCAGAAAATGCCGGTGGATGCGCCCTCTGGACACCGCTTTGAAAATATCGGTGCGACTGATGTAGCCTGCGCCCATGGCCGCCTGCAGCCATTCTTCCCATAGCGCGGTCATCGGGTGTTCCGGGCGCTTCCACGGCTGCTCGCGCACGTGGCTGAAATGGATCAGCCGGGTATCTTCACGCACCATGTTGTAGTGATTCCAACGTGGGTCGATCGACTGGATCAGATCCTGGTCCACCCAGCCGAGGCGGATGAAGTCCTTGTAGCGGATCTGGCCCGGTCCGGGTTGCTGGTCGTTGGGCACAACCTGATCGAATATCGTGTCCGGGTCCCAGTCCGTGAGGCGCGCGCAGTCCAGCACCATGACACTGGTCTCGTTGCGGGGCTCTACCGGCTTGCCGCCGAAAGTGCCCTCGATATTGCGTACGATGCCGATAGCGTGGGGGGGCTGCACGGTTGCGGCAAGTTCTGCCACGTCGCCGAGCACCAGTTGATCCGCATCCATGTAGATGCCGGTCCCCTGGTATTCGCACAGGCTTGGAACGAGGAAGCGCACGAACCCGAAACGGGTCCCGCCAAGCCGTTTTTGCGTTTGCTGGCCGGCGATGATCTTGATTTCCGCGCTGGTGTGCTTGCGGATGGTGTATTCGAGCACCCGTTGCGCCACATACTGGCTGGGGTCGGTTCCGATTACGATGGTGATCATATGCTCTCCGTCAACTCGTCTTTCAGGTATTGCAGCGCCTTCAGGGCGCCTTCATGGAGCTTGCGCGCTCGGTCAGGAGATCCATCGCGCGCTGGGTCAGGCGCTTGACGCGCCCGGCGGGGTCGAGGGACTTCTGCCATAGCACGTTCAGATTGCTGTCGAGGCCATAGGCCATCGGCGCTCCGGTCTTGATGAACAGCTCGGAGATTTCCTCGTCGGAGATCCCCTCCAGCTGTTTGCGCAGGACCCGCACCGTGGTCTTGTGGCCCACCACCAGCACCCGCTGGCCGGCCTTGAGTGCCGGCACGATGCCCTCTTCCCAGCAGGGCATCACCCGTTGCAGGGTGTCCTGCATGCTCTCTGAGCGTGGCAGCACCGATGCGGGCAGGTCCGCGTAGCGCGGATCATTCCCCGGATAGCGGGAGTCGTCTTCGGGTACGGCCGGGGGTCGGTCGGAGTAGCCGAGCTGCCATGCATTGAACTGCTCGAGGCCGAACACCTGCTTGGCCTCGTCGCGGCTCATGCCCTGCATGGTGCCATAGTGGCGTTCATTCAGCCGCCAGGTGCGTTGCACAGGCAGGTCCTCCTGGCCCAGCTCCGCCAGTACGATCGCCAGGGTCTCCTCGGCCCGCTGCAGCCACGAGGTGAAAGCAAGATCGAATGCGTAATGCTCACCGCGCAGGATCTTGCCCACCGCCCGGGCTTCCTTGCGCCCGCGCTCGTTGAGCCTGACATCGCTCCAGCCGGTCATGCGTCGATCATTGTTCCACTCACTCCGGCCGTGACGGACGATCACCAGGTTGGCTTTACTCATCGCCCAGCCCCATCATCCGGCGGACGCGCGCGGCGACGGTTTCCGCCTCGCGCAGTGCCGGCCGTTCACCGGGTTTGAGTGCTTCGCCAAACATCTGTGCCACCCCGGCCTCAACCAAAGCCTGGTGCAGCATCTTCAGGTCCCTGCGCGGACGCACCCAACCGCGGTCGATCAGGCGTGCACACAGGTATTGCAGGCCCCGTTGCGGCCGGATGGTTCCGCGCTTGTTGATGCGTGGTTTGCGCGAGCGGCGCATCACCGACTCGGCGACCCTGGCGCGCAATACCGGGGGCACCTCGGGTAGCGGATAGATCAATAAGGGCTTACCCGTTGCGGCCGCCTCGCTGAGCATGGACTCGCTCTCGCCCGTGACAATGATGATATCGGCCAGCGCCAGGTAACCCCGGTAGGGGTTTTCCTGTTCATCGGCCCGCCAGCGGTGAACGTGGTTTTCCGGGCCGAGGGCATCGCTCAGCGCATCCGTCGCCGTAATGCCGGTGCGCGGACTGGTGATGGCAAACACCGAGGCACCCAGCGGTTCGGCGAAGGCGCACACCTCTCGTCCGAGGGTGCGCGCCGTGCTGTCATCCAGGCGGTGCAGGGCCGAGTCGCCGCCGACGATCAGCGCAATCCGCATCCCTGGCGCGTCTGCGAACAGGCCGCGCCAGCGTTCGGCGGCGGCCTGCAGGGTATCGTCGTCCAGTGGGTTCAGGGGTGCAATCGTCTGCATGCGACGCGGATGGGCGAACTGGCGGAAATGGGAGCACGCCACCGTCAGGTCGAAATCGTCGGCCACTTCACCGCCCTTGCGCCCCAGGTGGACCAGGCGCGAACCGGCGGCGCTCTGCGCGCCGATCCAGCGCGCCACCGAGGCGCTGCGCCCACCTACCGAGATGACCAGGTCGGGCCAAGGCGGGGCGAGGGCAGCGGAGTGCTCGCGGTCCAGGTGGTGCAGGCCGGCGCCGAGAATCTTGTTGCTCAGACGCTGCCAGCGGTTGAACCGCAGCTGCTTGATCTCGAACGGCCAGCCCAGGGCTTCGGCCAGCGCCCGCGACTGGATGACATGGCCGACCTTGTCGTCGTCCAGAATCCAGATCTTTGGCGGCTGGTTCAGGCTGTGACCGCCACCGTAGTGGCCCCAGGACATCCGGCCGCCGATGTGGCGGATATGCAGGGCCATTCGCCAATGCACACCCGGCTGCCGTCTTGCCGCTCCCTCGAGAAGCGTCAGCCACCAGGCCTTGTGCCGGGTTCTGCGGGCAGGCCCGGTCGCAGCCGACCTGCCCTGATCGTCGACCACGAGGAACAAGAATCTGCCTGCGACCCTGAACATCTGATCGAGCATCCAGGGCACGTCCTCGTCGGGCAGATACTCGAGCAGCTGGCTGCAGAGGACGCCGGATGCGGCAGCTTGCCCCTTATCCAGGGTACCGGTCAGAGGATTGTGGCGTCGCGCCTCCACGCCGGGATCTGCATCGGCCAGGGTATAGTGGATCAGATTCGTGATATCGGGCCGGTCGAGAATGTCAGACAGCCCGCGCCAGGCGTCCATGTCCGGTGTACCCGCAAAGGCGGGCCCGGCCAGTTCTCCGGCCGCCGCCCGTGCGGTCAGGGCAGTAAATTTGGCGCTCGGCCGGCGGGCGCTGAACGAGTGGAATCCCGCTGCGTCGGCATCCTGCTCCAACGCCTCCCAGACCGGCGCCACTGGATTTGCCTGGTAGACGAATCGGTACGGGAGTGGTCGCCAGGGTTGGGTCTGCAATACCGTGAAATGGATCAGGTGTGAGCGGCCGGCCTGGTATTCGTCGTCGCGCGCATTCCATCCGTGATCCAGGGGGCCCCAGAGGCCAGCGATCTGCCGCGCCCTCTCCTCGAGCTGCTTGCGGCGCTCCTGTTGCACCGCCGCCAACGGCCATACTGCGGCCATGCGCGCGCAGTCGATCAGCATCACCGAGGTGTCGCGGTCGGAAATGGACATGAAACCGTGTTCGTCCATCGGCAGATCGAACATCTCCGCGGGATCGCTGAGATAGATCTGATCGACATCGTTGTAGATCGCCCGGCCGGTACACCCGGCCAACTCCGGGATGGCGAAGCGGTAGTTGGTGAAACCCGTGAGCCAGCGCCGCGGGTTGAAGCCCGGCAGCTCCTTCATGAAGGTGATCTCGTAGACCCGTGAGGGATCACGGACCTTTTCGATGGACCAGACAAAGATGCGCTCGGCCCGATGCTGTGCGGTTTCGGTACCCAGGAAAATTCGAACCGGCGGCAGGGTGCTCGCGGTAACACCCTCGCGCGCCCCCAGCACAACCCGCTCGAGATCGAACGGGGCCGACCCGTTTTTCGGTTGCTCG
>CAZCDY010000152.1:0-9143 GCA_964497145.1 uncultured Gammaproteobacteria bacterium | reverse complement strand
CGGGGCTGATCAAGAGGTGGAAGTCAGGAGACAGGGCAAGGTCCGCCTGCATTTGGTTCGCCCATGGCTTGCCTTGCCCGATTCCGCGGTCGAGCCTCAGGACTCCTCCTTCGTCGTTTTTTTCCAGTAGAGTCGCATGATCGGTCGCACCGAGATGCCATGCAGTACGATCGACACCGTGATCGCCGCGAGCGTGATGGCTGTGATCTTTTCTGCCAAGGGCCTGGACAGCCCATGGCTTATTTCATACATGAGGTAGTAGACGGATCCTATGCCTCGGATGCCGAACCAGGCAATCATGAATCGCTGGTCATGGGAAACGGGGCGCCGAGCAATCCGAGCCAGACGGACGCAGGACGGATCACCAGGAACAACAGAACCAGGAATCCGACGGCGTTCGCGGGAAGTGCGGCGAATGAGAGCATGGTGTTCACGACCAGGACGATGACCAGTTCGCCAATCGATTCCATCTGTTCGTTGAATCCCTTGACTGCCCGCATCATGTCCGTGCTGGATTTATCGGTATGCGGCCCACTGACGTTGATTATTTGGTGTGGATCTGTCAGAGGACCCGCCATGTGACCAATGGCAGGCGTTGGCCGGCGCGAGAATCGCGCCCAGCAACACGGCTGCGCCAAGCGACAGACCCAGCAACAGCACCCCTGTTGTGGCTATTAACGCGATCGTCAACACCATCGACACGAACGCCAGGCGCAGCGGCAACAAGCAGTGCCGGTTCGACAGCGGGAGGCCCGGTTTCAGCGCGTGATACCAAGGGCCACTGATGAGTGCTGTCAGTCGATCCAGGCACCCTGGTAGTTCTCTTGGCCTAGGCGATTTAGCACATAGAAGCGGTTGGGGTCTTTAGCATTAGCCATCTCACAAGCTACCAGTGCCGCCCGATATTGTGGGTATGAGCCGACCAGGCTCTGTCGAAAAGATGACATGGGGCCCTTTGTGGAGTGTTCCAAAGTGGATTTTACAGATTGCATCAGGTGATACATGGTGGACTCCTTTTCCTTGTGGGAAGACGGCGGACTTTGCATGCCAGCGGCCTATCAGACTAGCAGGCAACGAGTTTTGGTCAGGAATTTCGGACAATCAGTGGCCCAAGATCGCCTGCATGTTTTTTCGCAAGTTTCGCTGTTTGCTGCTCCTTGGGTGTCAGCAACGGCTGTTTCTTCGATTCCCTGTTCGATCTTTGGTGCTTGCAAATATCGATGAACTCTTGGTCGATGTGAAAGAATGTGTTTGAGGCGACGTGTGCCGAGGCAGGGAATGCCAGGCGCCGCACGCCTGCCGCTTACTTGGTACAGCGCCTCTCAGTAACTGGTTCCGAACGAAGAGTCGGTGGCGGATGCCGGGGTTCGCAGGTTGGCCAGTCGGCTGCCCTGGGAAACAGGCCCCTCGCTGAACAGTCGGCGCAAATAGCCACTCCCACCCCGGCTGGCAAAATTGCGATTGAGTGCTCTGGCGGTAGTCCGCGCGCTGATTGGCAGACCATGCTCCAGGTAGTACTTGCGCATAAAAACGATCACTTCCCAGTGCTGGTCGTTGAAAGCGACTCCTTCTGCTTCGGCCAGTGCTGTTGATTTTCCGCGGTCCCAGTGTTGATCGGCCAGTTCGGTATGGCGCAGGCCGATGTCGTGTCCGGAAGGCTCGGTCTCGTAGGGAACTCGTCGTTGATGATTCACTTGTGTTTCTCCTTATCGGTTTTCGCGGCGGGGTTGTGCTAGGCGCATCAGATGAGCGTGAGTTCCACCGCGAACTCGTCGGTCGGATCCGTCAGTATCTTTCGCGGATGCCGTTCTGGTGGTCTGGTGGGGGGAATGTCGCAGCAGGCGTGCGCGGCAACGCCTGATTCGAAATGCATCGTTGACGGGTTGATCTTGCGGTCATCGATGAATCGGGCAGGGCGCGACCGAAAAGCGAAGCTCCGGGTACCGAGCGGCAGTGGCGCAGATGTAAAATGCGGGCGTGTCATGACTCTCCCTCCTTGGGCGAAGTCCACTTCCGATGGTCTGGGGGAGGTGGGTGTCCAGAAACTGACTAAATTGCTCAGTTATTTTCAAACTACGCTTCCTGCGGGGATTAGCAAGGAGTATCTGCGCGGCAATGAATCGGTGACCTTCGAGAAGCGACCGGCCGGCAGGCAATCGGAGATTGACGCCGAGTCGAGTGGTGTCGAGCCAAGATTCGGGCGCCCACCAGTTTTCCAGGTGAAAATAATCATGGCGCGAGTCACTCGGCGCACAATTCTCCCGTCCCATGTCCAGTCGCATTCGTGATGTGGCGAGGCGCACTATGTACGGAACCGTACAGACCGTGCACGGCCATGCACCTAGTCTGAATTTCCGCATCTTCCGCCGCCATCGAAAGCGGGCTGACATGTCGAGAGCGGCCGGATGGGCGGCTTCGCCGGTTCCGTAGCGAAACCGGGCGGTTGATAGAAACTGGAAAAGAGGACATCAAAGTGTCGATGCAGAACGATAGCGACCCGCGCGCCGGGCCCTGGGGGAGCGGAACGAACCTGCCGGACCTCGGCGATGTGCTGCGGCGAGGCAGCGATTCGCTGAGGCAGATGCTGCCAGGCGGTGGGCCGCGTGGCCTCATTGTTCTTGGCGTGCTGCTGCTGGCAGGCTTTGGTGCATGGACCGCTTATTACACCGTTCCAAGCGACTCTGTCGCGGTCGTGCAACGATTCGGCAAGTATCTCAAGGATGTTCCGCCAGGGCTGCATTTCAAACTGCCCCTGGGCATTGATACGGCAACGATCGTTCCGGTGAAGCGGCAATTGAAACAGGAATTCGGGTTTGCCACGCCGAACGCCGGCGATCCCCACCAGGTTGCGCGTGGCGGCCAGCGGGAAACGATCCGGGAAACCGAGATGGTGACCGGTGACCTGAATGCCGCGCTCGTGGAATGGGTGGTTCAGTACCGCGTATCTGAACCCAAGAAGTTTCTCTTCGAAGTGCGCGAACCCAGCGAAACGTTGCGCTACGTGTCCGAATCGGTCATGCGCGAGGTCGTTGGTGATCGCACCGTGGACGAGGTGATCACGATCGGCAGACAGGAGATCGAGTCAGAAGCCTTGACCAAGATGCAGGCGCTTTCGACCAAGTACGCGATGGGGATCAGCATCGACCAGGTGCAACTGAAGAACATCAATCCGCCCCAGCCGGTGCAGGAATCCTTCAACGAGGTCAACCAGGCCCAGCAGGAGAAGGAAAAGCTGATCAACGAGGCCCGTCGTGACTACAACAAGGTGATCCCATTGGCCGAAGGTGAGAAGGATCAGCGCATCCGTGAGGCCGACGGCTATCGGCTCAAGCGGATCAATGAAGCCGAAGGCGACGTTGCTCGGTTCAGCGCTCTCCTGGCGGAATACACAAAGGCACCGGAGGTCACGCGCCGGCGAATCTATATCGAGACCCTGCAGGACGTCTTGCCGGGCATACGCTCCAAGATTATCGTCGACGAGCAAACCAGTGGCATTTTGCCATTGCTCAATCTGGACACCGAGAAGCGAGACGGATCATGAACAAGTGGATAGCCGCTTTGATCGTTGTTGCGATCGGAAGCTTTCTGGCAGTGAGTTCGCTGTATACGGTCAGCGAGGTCGAGCAGGTCATCATCACCCAGTTCGGCAAGCCTGTCGGCGAACCGGTGACCTCCGCTGGCCTCAAGGTCAAGGTGCCCTTTGTTCAGGATGTCAATGCAATCGACAAAAGGGTCCTCGAGTGGGACGGAAGTCCTTCGGATATGCCGACCAAGGACAAGCTTTATATCTCGGTTGACCTCTTCGCCCGCTGGAGGATCACGGATCCACTGCAGTATTTCCTGAGGCTGCGCGACGAACGCAGCGCCCAGTCGCGCCTCGACGACATTCTGGGCAGCGAGACCCGCAATGCGGTCGCCAAGCATGAACTGATCGAGATCATCCGCACCACCAAAAACCGCGTCCCGTTGCGCGACGCGCTTTTGACCACGGCTGAACGCGAGCGCGATATCGGTTCCCTGGTGCCCATTCAGAAGGGCCGCGAAATGGTCGAACGGGAAATCTTTACCGCGGCTGCGGACAAGGTGAGAATATTTGGCATCGAGTTGCTCGACATCCGCTTCAAACGGATCAACTACAACGAGAGTGTCCGCCCGAAGATATACGATCGAATGATCAGCGAAAGGCGCCAGATCGCGGAACGTTTCCTCTCCGAAGGCAATGGTGAGGCGGCGCGAATACGTGGTGATCGTGTGCGCGATCTGAACAAGATCCAGTCAGAAGCCTACCGGCAGGTCGAAGAGATTCGCGGCGTCGCGGACGCCAAGGCTACCGAGATCTACGCGGCGGCGTATAACCGAAGTCCCGAAGCGGTGGAGTTCTACGAATTCACGCGCACGATGCAGTCTTACCGCACCATTATCGCCGAGAACACGACCCTTGTTCTTTCTACGGACAGTGATCTCTTCAAGTTTCTGAAGGGCATGGCATTACCGAGCTTAGTCGGTGCCTCGCTCGGAGATGTGGGTCGGAGGCCATAGCGAGTTCGGACTTCCCGACGACAAGTGTTGGGTTATGCTGGATTGCTCACGGTAGCGTAGGCGCTGCCGGCCTATGGCTGGACTGCTTGCCGAATGCCAGGGATCAATCGGTTGAATTCACCGAGATTACGTGCGAAGTCAGGAATTACACCGGATCGAATATTGATTCGATTTTTTACTTCAGACATGAACGATAAGACATGAAGGATATATGATAGTGCAGCTCGAGCCGATAGCTCTCTCGTCGAAATGCTCATTAGCCCGCCGCGATAGGATTGAGGCCTCCTGGTGAATTGCGCGACTCTCGCCATGCTGCGCTATGTGGGGGCCGTGTCCGCTTCGCGTTAGTCACCCGCCGTTAGCAGACTGCGTCGATAGGCAACAGCGGGTCGTGTCCTGATAGTCGGGAGATCAGAACTACCGTTCGGTCGGATTTCTTGCCCATGTCCGGCGATGAATCCACCCGCAACGGCAGCTTTCCAATATGGCGAACGCGTATTTCCGACCCTGAACGGATCTTGGCTAACGCCTTGTTAGCGTATTCACGTGAAATCCATGCCGTACATTATGGTTCCACAATGACGGCACACGAATTTATAAACTGCCGGATTCCCCCTTGGTTGGTAGTGCCTCAGGACGTTCTTCCAATCGTCTTCTTTTAGATAGTACTTCGAAAGAAACGCCTCTTTTTCCGAGCCTGGCAATGCTTCAAGTGACGACCTGCGTGACTGGGGCGAGAGCTGCGGCCCGAACCGGGTCTATCGCCTGATGCCGTTGGCGGGGATCAAGGCGGAAGTTGGCTACAACAAGCGGCGCGGCCACTATGGCGGAAAGCCCGCTGTAGTAGCACCCAACACGTTAGATCGGCAGTTCGATCCACAGGAGCCGAACGAAGCCTGGGTGACCGACATCACGATGATTCGTATCCACGAGGTCTGGTTGTAACTGGCCGTCGTGGTCGATCTATTCTCGCGTCAGGTCGTCGGTTGGTCGATGCAGTCCCGAATCCACGCTGATCTGGTACTCAAGGCGCTACCGAGGGCGGCATGGCGCCGGAAGCCGAAGCCGGGCTTGGTGATTCATTCCGACCAAGGCAGTCAGTACACTGGGCATGAATGGCAGAAATTTATCAAGGAGCATGAGCTCATTTGCTCGATGAGCCGCCGCGGCAACTGTCATGACAACGCCGTTGCCGAGAGCTTTTTCCAACTGCTCAAACATGAACGGATCAAGCGGCGAATTTATCGCACGCGGGACGAAGCACGGGCTGATGTGTTTGATTACATCGAGTTGTTCTACAACACCAGGCGCCGCCACGGTTACAACGATGGCCTGTCGCCGGTAAAGTACGAGCAACGCGAATCCGAACGGCTCGGGAGTGTCTAGAATATCCGGGGCGATTCAGTTGCTGTCGCTCCAGCATGACTGTGTCTGAAGCAATCTGACATTCCAGCGACCACATCGGCGAGTGACTTTAGTGGGTGGCGATTTCAACTGGTCGTCGACAACGGACTATTGCACTGCACAAACGAAGGTCAGCTATCGGGTTCTCCGACTGTAAGCGGAACTTCGGGGCGACTCTGGCTACAGCCCTAACCGGCCATGAACTGACGTTCACCGATGTCCGGAGAGTGCGTGCTTCAGGTCGAAACCGGACAATTCGAGCTATGGAAAACGGGTCACCCTTCAGGCACTGGTGTAGTTGTCTGATCTGACCGGATACCTCGCTAAGTTGGTTAAACTACCGAGCCAGGTGAAGTATGGCAACTGAGATAGAGCGATGCAGGTTAAGGCCTGTGATAGAAGGATGCGATGGCGTTGGTCACTGAGCATGGCTACATGGCGGCCAAGGGCGATATATGCGCTGACCCGGGTGGGTCGGCTCCAAACCCTGGCGCCAACCTTGCGGCATACCGGACCGGCCGATTTGCCATAGCCGCTGCGGCGCGTCATCTGAAGATGGTGCACATCGCCGCGAGAAAGAACGAATTGACGAGGTGCTGAATGAATATCGAACATCTCCTGCAGCTGGAGTTTCTGGCCAACCCGTTGCGTAACTGGCTGTATGCCGCAATGGCGCTGGTGTTGACGGCGGTGGCGCTACGCCTGTTGCTGCGTTTTCTGGCCTCACGCCTGGCCTCGCTGGCCGAGCGTTCGGCAACGCAGGTCGACGATGCCGCAGTGGCGATGCTGAACCAGGTGCGTTGGTGGGTGTTGGCAACTCTGGGGGTATACGCCGCGACGCGTTTTCTCGATATGCCATTGCGTCCAGCGCAATGGATCGAAGGGGCGGCCATGGTTGCGGTACTGTTACAGATTGGTATCTGGGCAACTAGTATCGTTGGTCAATGGGTCGAGCATTCGCGCCGGCGGCGCATGGCCAACTCCCCGGCGGCTGCGACAGGACTGATCGCACTTGGCATCGTCGCGCGAATAGTGGTCTGGTCGGTGGTCGTGCTGCTGGTCCTCGACAACCTTGGCGTAAACGTCACTGCACTGGTCGCCAGCCTCGGGGTCGGCGGCGTTGCTGTTGCCCTGGCGGTACAGAACATCCTTGGGGACTTGTTCGCATCATTTTCAATCATCTTCGACAAACCGTTTGTGGTTGGCGATTTTCTGGTCATTGACGACTTCATGGGCAGCGTCGAGCACGTCGGTCTGAAAACCACACGCGTGCGCTCGCTGACCGGTGAGCAACTGGTGTTCTCGAATTCGGATCTCCTGGGTAGTCGGATCCGAAATTTCGGGCGCATGCAGGAGCGCCGCGTTGCGTTCGAGATTGGTGTGACCTATGAGACACCACGAGACAAGCTCAAGCGCATACCGCAGATGCTGCGGGAGGCAATCGAGAAACAGCCGAAAACCCGTTTCGACCGCGCGCATTTCAAATCATACGGTGATTTTTCGCTGGTCTTTGAAACCGTGTACTTTGTCGCCGTACCGGATTACAACGTGTACATGGATATCCAGCAGGACGTCAATCTGGGTATCCACGAGCAGTTCGAACGCGAGCAGATCAATTTTGCCTACCCAACCCAGACTCTGTATCTGCATCGGCATCAACATGACTGAGCGGTTCACGCCTTCATGAGGTCCCTTATGGACTCACCGCTGCGACGAGGCGAGCAACTTCTTTGGACAGCGTCAGGAGCGGTGATGCCAACCGGCCGGGATCACCGCAACTTGGTCGGTGGCTGGCTCGCTCGCTATAGATTCAACGATGATTGGTCGCACCCGAAACCCAATCCATGTGTCTTGCCTGTTTTAACTGGACAATCTGGAGCTCCTCGTGGCTGATACGTCCCCAACTGCAATGAACGGTATCGAATCGGTTCGCTGGGCGCTGCAAAAAGGCAAACGCAAGCGCGTCCGCAAGGCCTTGCGCAGCATGCACCCGGCCAAGATCGCCGGTCTGCTGGAGTCGAGCCAACCGGCAGAAAGGGTGGCGCTTTGGCAGCAGGTGGATGAAAAGGTGGAGGCAGAGGTGCTCGCTCATGTCAGTGAGGAGTTGCGGGATTCCCTGCTGCTGGACGCCGAACATGCGGAAGCTCACTCGGAACAGGTTCCAGGCGCGCCCACCGAGTTGGAACTTTTTCGCGACGCCCTGGAGCGGGAAAAATACAAACGTGTTCGGCGCATGCTGGAAGCGACCCATTCCGCCAAGGTGGCGGGCTTGTGGGAATCTCTGCCGCCGGACGAACGCTCGGCGGCCTGGGAAATGGTGGACAGCGAGTGGGCCGGCGATGTGCTCGTGCATCTTCACGACAAGGTGCGCGCCCGCCTGGCTGTAGAGATGGAACATGAGGACCTGGTCACTGCCGCACGGGGGCTGGAGCGGGACGATCTGGTCGACCTGATTCAGGACTTGCCGGAAGAAACCGGCCTGGAACTTCTCCAGGCCATGGATCGGCGCGAGCGCGAGCAACTCGAGTCTCTGCTTGTCTATCCTGAGGATTCCGCCGGTGGCCTGATGAACACCGACCATATCGGGGTGGGCGCGGATGAGGAGATCGGCTCGGTGCTGCGCTATCTGCGCCTGCTGGAAGACCTCCCGGACAACACCGACAAGGTCATGGTGGTCGATCAAACAAACCGTTACGTGGGCGTGTTGCGGTTACGGCATCTGCTGACCAGCGCGCCCGAGCAGCCGGTCAAGGAGGCCATGGAATCCACTTTTCCCGCCATACCGATAGCGATGTCCAACCGCGAAGTCGCCAAGCGCTTTCAGGACTTTGATCTGGTTTCGGCGCCGGTGGTTGATACAGAAGGCAAACTGCTGGGGCGGATCACGGTGGACGACGTCGTGGACGTTATTCGTGACGAGTCGGAACATGACATGATGAACATGGCGGGCCTGGATCAGGAAGAAGACATATTCGCCCCCGTGATCACCAGCAGTCGACGGCGGACGGTCTGGCTGGCTGCCAATCTGGCCACCGCCTTTTTGGCCGCCTGGGCCATCGGTTTATTTGAACACACCATCGAACAAGTGGTGGCCTTGGCGGTGTTGATGCCCATCGTGGCCAGCATGGGGGGGATCGCCGGCAGTCAGACCCTTACGCTGATGATCCGGGGCATGGCGCTGGGCCATAGCGAAAGGGGTA
>CAZCDY010000151.1:0-9195 GCA_964497145.1 uncultured Gammaproteobacteria bacterium | reverse complement strand
GGATCGAGTTGCGCACGATGATGCCGGCCAGGGCGATGAAGCCGATCATCGAGGTGGCGGTGAAATAGGCGTTGCTGCCGCTGAGCAGACTGACCAGCCAGTGGCCGGGGACTATGCCCAGCAGGGTCAGCGGGATAGGCGCCATGATGATCGCCGGTACCAGGAAGTTGCCGAACATCCCGACCACCAGCATGTAGATCAGGACCAGGGCCACCGCAAAGGCGGCCCCCATATCGCGGAAGGTCTCGTAGGTCACGGTCCATTCGCCGGCCCATTCGAAGGCAGACAGGCCGTTGTCCTCGGGCTTGCCCATCATGGTGCCCGAGATTGTCTGGCCATCGGGGGTGACATAGTCGGCCAGCTTTTCATCGATCTTGGCCATTGGATAGATCGGCGCTCCCAAACGGCCAACCGCATCACCGACCACGTACTCCAGCGGCCTCAGGTCCTTGTGATAGATGATGGGGTCTTCCTGGATGCGCTCGAAGCTGCCAAGTTCCGCCAGCGGCAGGGTGGAGCCACCCGGCGCCGGGATCGGCAGGTCGCTCAGAGCCTTCGGGTTGGCGCGCAGCGCCAACGGCGCCTCGATCACGATCCAGGTTGGCTCCAGGGCCGAGCCCTCACGTACATCGGTGATCTTGTAGTCGCCCATCGCGGTGGACAGGGTCTCGATCACCGTGCTGGGCGAAACCCCCTTGGTCGAGGCCTTTTGCGTATCGATGACGAAGCGCCAAGCCTCGTAGGGCTGGCTCATGTAGTTGTCGACATCGGCGAGACCATCGGTGGCTTCGAACATCGCGGTCATGTCGCTCGCGACCTGGCGCCGCGTTGCGGCATCCGGGCCATAGATCTCGGCGACTACCGCCTGTACCACCGGCGGACCGGGCGGCATCTCTGCCACCGTCAACTTCGCACCGTCCGTTTGCGCGATCGGCGTCAGCAGGGCTCGAGCCTCTTCGGCGATCTCGTGACTGCTGCGGCTGCGCTCGCTCTTGTGCGTCAGCTGTACCTGGATCTCGGCCAGCCAGGGGTCGGTGCGCAGGTAGTAGTGGCGCACCATGCCATTGAAATCGAACGGGCGCGCGGTACCGGCATAGGTCTGCAATGCGGTGACCTCGGGGATCTCACGCAGCTTTTCGGCCAATTCGCGCGCCATGTTGCTGGTCGCGGGCAGGGCGGTACCCTCAGGCATGTCGATCACCACCGCGAACTCGGCCTTGTTGTCATAAGGCAGCATCTTCACGGTGACCGCGGTCGTATAGAACATCGCGATCACGGCGAAGAACAGCACGATCAGACCGGCGAGAAAGCCCCAGCCGGCGGTCTTGTTGTCGAGCAGCTTGGGGATGACCTTGCGAAACAGTTTTTCGAGCTTTTCGTTGCTGGCATGCTCTGCCTGCTCTGCCTTCTCCAGCTGTGCCATCGAAGGCCGGATGCGCATCGCGAGATACGGGGTGAAGGCGAAGGCGGCGAACAGTGAGATCACCATGGCGATCGAGCCGAGCACCGGGATCGGCGCCATGTAGGGCCCCATCAGGCCGCTGACAAAGGCCATCGGCATCAGTGCCGCCACCACGGTGAAGGTGGCCAGGATGGTCGGATTACCGACCTCACGTACCGCATCCACCGCGACCTCGGTGGAGGGCTCGCCCTTCATCAGCCAGCGCCGGTAGATGTTTTCGACCACCACGATGGCGTCATCGACCAGGATGCCTATCGAGAAGATCAGCGCAAATAGCGAAACACGGTCGATACTCATGCCGATCACGAAGGCGGCGAATACAGTCATCAGGATGACCACCGGGATGACGATGGTGACCACGATCGCGGGTTTCAGGCCGAGCGCATACCACACCAGGATGGTCACGATACCTGTCGCGATCACCAGCTTGAACAGCAGTTCGTTGACCTTCTCCTGTGCCGTCTCGCCGTAGTTGCGGGTGACCTCGACCTGGACCTGCTCGGGGATCAGACGGCCCTTGAGCGATTCGACCATGGCGAGGATGTCGTTGGCCACGGTCACACCGTTGGAGCCTTCCTTCTTGGCGATGGCGACGGTGATCGCGAGATCGCCGTCGGCCTGTTTCCCGATACCATTGGCCCCGGCATGGGCAGGCCCGGTGTAGTAGTTGACGTAGTTCGAGGCCTCCTCGTTGGCCCAGCTGACATTGGCGACGTCGCGCACATAGATGGGTGTGCCGTCGATCATCCGCACCACCAGGTTTTCGACGTCCTGAGGTGACTTGAGGAAGCTGCCGGCATAGATGCGCGACTCATAGTTGTCCGATTCCGAGCGGCCCACCATCTGCTCCGCATTGCTGCCGCGGATTACGCGGATCACCTCGCTCGAGGTCAGGCCCTTGCCGGACAGCTTGTCGGGCAGGATCTCGACCTTTATCTGCTGTTGCTGACCACCGACCACGAAGCCCTGCCCTGTGTTGGGGATCTGCTTGAGCTGCTGCAGCAGGTTCAGGCCGAGCCGGCGCAGGCTGCCGCCGTCGAGTTCAGGTGACCACAGGGTGAGCGTGACTACCGGCACGTCGTCGATACCCTTGACCTTGACCAGCGGTGGCATCTGCACCCCGGTCGGCATCTTGTCCAGGTGTGAGGCCAGTTTGTCGTGCACCTTGACCAGCGAGGGTCCTGTCTGCTCACCGACCTTGAAACGCACGGTCACGATGCCCATGCCGCGCATGCTGGCCGAATAGACATGCTTGACGCCCGGGATCTCGCTCATGATCCGTTCCAGCGGGTCGACCGCCATGGCCGCGACCTGCTCGGCGGATGCCCCCGGGTACTGCAGAAAGATATCCACCATGGGGACCGAGATCTGCGGGTCCTCCTGGCGCGGGGTGGCCATCAGTCCGAGTATTCCCATCGCCAGCATCGCCAGGAACAACAGCGGCGACAGCGGTGAGTGGATGAATGCGCGTGCGGTTTTGCCGGCGAGACCGAGCTCGACGGCCGCGTCTTGTTTGCGGTCGATGTCTGACACGGTGAACCCTTCTTATTGGCTGTTCTGGGCGGTTTCCGGCTGGGCCGGGGTCATGATCTGGGTGCCGGAGCGCAGTCCCGGTGGTGGCTGGTCGACCAGCAGATCACCGGCATTCACGCCGGACAGCACCACCTGGGTCATGCCATCGGGCGCGTTACCCAGGCGCACCACCCGCAGACGGGCCCTGCCTTCGCGATCGATCGCGTACACCAGTGGCAGACCGCCCTTGGTGATGACAGCGCTCTTCGGGATGGTGAGCTGGGCGGGCAGCCCGGCAGCATTGTCCGGTACGCGGATCTCGACGTACTGGCCGGGTGTGGCGCCACTGGCGACGTCGAGTGCGAGCTCGATGCGCACGGTGTTCTGGCGCGGATCGGCCACCGGATAGATACGGCTCACCGGGGCCTGGAGCAGGGTGTCGGCCAACGCGACATCCAGCATCTGGCCAGGCTGCAGGGTCCGGCTGAGACGGATCGGCAGGTCGGCCTCGACCTTCAAGGCCGCGGATTCGCTGAAGTCCAGCAGCGGCTGACCGGGCTGAACGGTATCGCCGACCTCGACGTGCACCTTCTGGATCACGCCGGAGAACTGTGCGACACCCTGGGTGTCGCGCAGCATCGACTGGATCTCCTTCATATTGGCCTCGGCGCTTTTGTAACGGGTGGTGGCCTGGGCCAGCACGGTCTCGGCACCGACCAGGTCCGATGTTCTTTCCGAACCACGATTTCGCATACCCATCAGGCTTTGCATCGGGTTGGTGAAGGCCTGATCCATCATCGCGGGCATGCCCATGCCACCCGGGGCGCTGCCGGCCGAGTTCGAGCGTGGAGAGTAAAGTTCGCGTTGCAGTTGCACCCGCGCATTACGGATGTCGGCGGCGGCGGCATCGCGACTGGCGGCGGCTGCCTCCAGGCGTGCCAGCAGGGCGGTGTCGTCGAGTTCAATCAGCACGGTGCCAGTGTCGAAGGCATCACCTTCTTCACCGGCTATTAGCGCAATCCTGCCCGGCATCTGTGCGGTCAGCTGCAGGGTCTTGTCGGCCGCCACGGTACCGGCGAACGAGACGGTCAGCGCGAGGGACTCCCGACTGACCTTGTGGATCTTGTACTTGGCGGGTTTGCCGTCGGCGGCGACTGCCTGACCAAGGCCTGCAACCAGCGCTGCAGCAATGACGAAATGGATTAGCTTCACTTCACAGACTCCCGGGTTTGGTCAGCGACCGTCAATTTATTTTCAGGCCACACGGCATCGTGCGACAAAAACATTGTTACCGGCCGTCCGTTGCAGCGTGGACGGGATGGGGCGCACCAAACACGCCTGGCGGCCCTGAAACTGACCGCGAATTGTACATTATTATATTATTATAAGCAAAACTTATTCGGTTAGGGTTTTTTGTTATACCTCGGCATATCGTCCTATCTCCCCCATTGTTCGAAGGTGGCCGGTCGACAGGCGTCTTTTTGCCGTTTTCCGCCCAATGAGGGCTGTGGTGTGGGCGAGGGCGTGGTGGTCAGTCCTTTGCGCCCAGTGGTAGAGTCCGCGGGGAACAGAGTCCGATCGCCAACCCTACCGGAACAAACAGCAATGCAGTGGCAGCAACTGCTCTCGCGTGCCCGTCTGGGCTCAGCTGAGCCGCCCAAGCCGTCGTCCGCCCGCACGGATTTTCAGCGTGATTTCGATCGCGTGGTCTTCTCCTCGGCGTTTCGTCGCATGCAGGACAAGACCCAGGTGTTTCCGCTATCGAAGGTCGACTATGTCCGCACCCGCCTGACTCACAGTCTGGAGGCCTCGAGCATCGGACGTTCGCTCGGTACCCTGGTCGGCGAACAGGTGATCGCACGGCACGGCCTGCGCCAATTCGAGGCGGCCGATTTCGGCAGTATCGTCGCCGCAGCCTGCCTGGCGCATGATATCGGAAATCCGCCTTTCGGCCACTCGGGTGAGGATGCCATCAGGCACTGGGCGCATAGTGCCGAATACGGTGGGCCGCGGGTGGCCATGCTCAAGGGCAGTGAACGTGAGGATTTTCTGTCTTTCGAGGGCAATGCACAGGGGTTTCGCATTATCACTCGCCTGCAGAATCCGGATAACGAGGGAGGCCTGCAGTTGACCAGTGCCACCCTGGCGGCATTCACCAAGTATCCGCGCGAGTCCTGTCTGGCCGGCAGTCGCTACGACGGTGTCAGCGCCAAGAAACAGGGGTTTACCGCAGCTGACCGAGCCGCTTTCGAGACGGTTGCAAAGACGGTCGGGCTGATCCCGCGCGACAATCATTATGCGATGTGGTGCCGCCACCCCCTGGCCTTTCTGGTCGAGGCGGCGGACGATATCAGCTATCGCGTGATCGATATAGAGGACGGTTACCGCCTGGGGCATTTCAGCTATCAGGAGGTTCTGGACCTGTTCTGGCCGTTGATCAGCGATCCCGACAAACAGGCCCCGCGCCTCGCGAAGATCAAGGATCCGAAGGATCGGGTCGAGTTCCTGCGCGCCAAGGTCATCAACGAGGTCATCCGCCAGGTGCTCGAATGCTTCATGGACAACGAAGCGGATATGCTGGCCGGACGATTCGATGTTCCCCTGTTGCAGGAACTGCCGGTGCGCGATGCGCTCGACGCGCTGATCCGGAACGCGCGCCAGCGCATCTATTGTGCACCCGAGGTGGTTGGCATCCAGGCCGCCGGTTTCCAGGTGATCAGCGACCTGCTCGAACGTTTTACCCGGGTGGTCGATGACGTTGCGCACAGGGGCGAGCAGGCCTCGCCGCACAGCCGGATGCTGATCCGGCTGGTGCCCGAACAGTTTATCGGTCCGGACCGGGTCCCGCTGAAAGATGCCTATCAACGCCTGCTGATGCTGACTGATTTTGTCTCCGGGATGACCGATTCGTATGCGGTCAGCCTGTACAAAAAGGTTACGGGTATCTCCTTGCCGGGAGGCTGAAATGTGCGGTCGTTACTTCTTGCATTCGACAGCCGACAAGCTGAGCGCCCTGTTCGGTGAAATGCCGATGCCGATGCTTCAGCCGCGCTACAACATCGCGCCGTCCCAGCCTGTGCCTGTGGTGCGCCAGAATCCGGCTGGCCAGCGCGAGATGGTCCTGGTGCGCTGGGGCCTGATACCGTCCTGGTCGAAAGGGCCGGACAGCCGCTTCAGCATGATCAATGCACGGGTGGAGACGGTGGCCCAGAAGCCGGCCTACCGTAGTGCTTTCCGTTACAAACGCTGCCTGATCCCGGTTGACGGATTCTACGAGTGGCGCGCCGAGCGCGCGGCTAAACAGCCCTATGTGCTGCGTCCGCGTGACGGCCGGCCACTGGCACTTGCGGGCCTCTGGGAACACTGGCAGGACGCCGACGGCAACGAGTTGGAGTCCTGCACCATCCTGGTCCGGGAGGCGAACGAGCAGGTGAAAGCGGTGCATGAGCGCATGCCGCTGATCATGAGCCCGGACTCGTTCGATCTATGGCTCGATATCCACGCGCAGAAGCCACAGCCGCTGGAGACCCTGCTGGCGGTGCAGCAGGCGCCCGAGCTCGAGATCTATCCGGTGAGTCGGGCGGTGAACAATCCGAGGGCGGACGCGGGCAGTCTGCTCGAGCCATTGGGGGGTACATCCTGATGGACGCCATGGGCCAGCTGCTCGAGATCATGCAGCGCCTGCGCGATCCTGACGGCGGCTGCCCCTGGGACCAGCGCCAGACCTACGGCAGCATCGTGCCCTACACCCTGGAGGAGGCCTACGAGGTGGCCGATGCGATCCAGCGCGGTGATATGGCCGAACTGCGCGACGAGCTGGGTGATCTGTTGTTTCAGATCGTGTTTTATAGCCAGATCGCGCGCGAAGAGGGGCATTTCGGTTTCAACGACGTCGCTCGCGGCATCTGTGACAAGATGATCCGGCGCCACCCGCACGTCTTTGCCGACGCCGAGTATGCGGATGACGAACAGCTGCGCCAGGCCTGGGAGGCAAAAAAGGCCGAGGAGCGTGCCGATCGGGGGGCCACCGTCGAGGCCAGCCAGATGGATGGCGTGGCGCGCGCCCTGCCAGCTCTGATTCGCGCAGAGAAACTGCAAAAACGGGCGGCGCGGGTGGGGTTCGACTGGCCTGATGCGGGTGGTGCCTTTGACAAGACCCGAGAGGAGCTGGATGAGGTGCAGGCCGAGATCGACGGTGGGGATCGGTCGCGGCTACAGGATGAGCTGGGTGATCTGCTGTTCGCCATGGTTAATGTCGTACGTCTGCTGGGGATGGATGCGGAACAGGCGCTGAGTCGCGCGAACGAGAAGTTCGAGCGGCGTTTTCGCGCCATGGAGCAGACGTTGCGCAGCAGCGGTGGTGTGCAGATGCAGGAACTGTCACTGGAAGAACTGGATGCCGCCTGGGAGGCCGTGAAACGGCGTGAGGCCGGAACCTGAAGATGTGCCGGGCGGTCTCATGGTTGCGGGCCGCGACAATGAAACAGGAGACAAGATAATGCCGGTGGTTTACGTCCTGCGTGGCCTGATTCCGGCCGTGCTTGCGATTGTCACGAGCGCTTGTGCGGTCAATCCGGTGACCGGGAAAAATGAGGTCACCTTCGTCTCAGAGGCGCAGGAGACGGCGATCGGCCAGAAGAATTACGCTCCCTATCGTCAGGCCCAGGGTGGCGACTATGTGGCTGATCCCGAATTGACTCCGTACGTGCAGTCGGTCGGCGAGCGGATCGTCAGGGTCAGCGATCGCAAACTGCCTTACGAATTCAGTGTGATCAACGATTCCTCGCCCAATGCCTGGGCCCTGCCGGGCGGCAAGATTTCGATCAACCGTGGCCTGTTGGTCGAGTTGGACAACGAGGCCGAACTGGCGGCGGTATTGGCGCATGAGGTGGTACACGCTGCCGCGCGTCACAGTGCGCAGTCGATGGAACGTGGCGTCTTCGTGCAGGGTGCCCTGATTGCCGCCGGTGTGGCCCTGGGTGACTCCAACTATGGCGATCTTGGCATGACCGGGGCCAACCTGGGTGCACAGCTGACCAATCAGAAGTTCGGGCGTGATGATGAGAGCGAGGCCGACCAGTACGGCATGCGTTACATGGTCAGGGCGGGATACGATCCCGCGGCGGCGGTCAGGCTGCAGGAGACATTCGTTCGCCTGGCCGAAGGTAAGGAATCGAACTGGCTGGCCGGCCTGTTCGCGAGTCACCCACCATCGCGTGCGCGCGTCGCGGCCAATCGCGCCGAGGTCAAGAGACTCGGCAACCCGGGCGGAGAACTCGGCGAAGCGCGCTACCAGAAGGCAATAGCGCGCCTCAAGCGGACCAAGCCTGCTTACAGGGCCTACGATGAGGCGCGGGCGGCATTCAAGAAGGGTGAGCTCGAAACCGCCCTGGCAAAGGTAGACCAGGCGATCAGGATCGAACCCAAGGAGGCGAGTTTTTACAGCCTGCGTGGCGAGATCAAGGTGGCCAAAGGTCAGGACAAGGCGGCATTGAAGGATCTGGATCGGGCCGTGGTGCTTAACCCGGATTATTACCGGCCGCTTCTGGTGCGCGGGATGGCGCGTCGCGAGGTCGGAGCGCTGAAAGGTGCCAATCTCGATCTGGAACGGAGCGTGGCACTGCTGCCAACGGCCGAAGGCTACTACGGGCTGGGCAGGGTCGCACAGCTCAGCGGCAAATCGGATCAGGCGGTCGATTATTTCCGCAAGGCGGCGACCTCGCAATCGCAGGCGGGCGCGCTGGCGGGCAAACAGCTGGCCCGCCTGGAGCTGCAGGACCATCCCTCGCGCTACCTCAAGGCCACCCTGGGTCTGACCCAGGATGGCTATCTGGTGGTCAGCGTCAGCAACAAGGCCCAGGTGGCGGTCAAGTCGGTGCGGGTGGTAGTTGGCGTCCCGGTCGGTGGAGGGATTCGAGAGAAGGCCTCCTTCCGCCTTAATCGCACGCTTGCGCCGGGGCGCAGCGCGAGCCTGCGCACGGATCTTGGCCCGATGGACGTCAAAACGGCACGGCGTTATGCCGCCATCGTGAGCGATGCACGCCTTGTTGAGTAGTCCGCCAGCGGCGGTATAACCCGATGGAAGAAACTTTACAGCATACCTGCGGTCAATCTGAATGAGCTATTTTCGACACGTGGCGGCGTGTAATCCGCCGGTTCGGGAGATCTTCTGGCCGTGGCGCGTCGATGACACGTTAGTGGGTTGGGTACGCCCAGAGTTT
>CAZCDY010000150.1:0-9262 GCA_964497145.1 uncultured Gammaproteobacteria bacterium | reverse complement strand
AACATCTTCATCTGCTCGGTGGTGGTGTTCTGCGCCTCGTCCAGGATGATGAAGGCCTCGTTCAGGGTCCGTCCACGCATGTAGGCCAGTGGCGCCACCTCGATCACATTGCGCTCGATCAGCTTGTGTACGCGCTCGAAGCCCAGCATCTCGTACAGCGCGTCATACAGGGGACGCAGATAGGGGTCGATCTTCTGTGCCAGATCCCCTGGCAGGAAGCCCAGGCGCTCGCCGGCCTCGACCGCCGGGCGAACCAGCAGGATACGGCGGATCTGGTCCCTCTCCAGCGCATCGACCGCACAGGCGACCGCAAGGTAGGTCTTGCCGGTACCGGCCGGCCCCACGCCGAAATTGATGTCATGGGTCAACACACGATGTACATACTGCGCCTGATTGGGGCCCCGTGGACGGATCAGACCACGGCGCGTCTTGATCACACTCTCAGGAACTTCATCCGCAACATCGGTCAACGCGTCGACACCCGACTCCTGCAGGAACAGGTGCACCCGCGCGGGGCTCAGATCCTCTTCTGCGGTGGCCTGATAGAGTCCCTGCAGCACCTCGCCGCCGGCCGCGATCGACTTCGCATCGCCCAGCAGCTGAAAGCTGTTTCCGCGATTATTGATCTCGATCCCAAGACGGCGTTCGACTTGGCGCAGATGCTCGTCCAGTTGACCACAGACGTTGCGCAGACGCTCGTTGTCCACGGGTTCGAGGACCATTTCGAGTGATTCAGGGTGTTCAGACATTCAGAACTCCGACCTCGCCCCGGATGCCTGGCGGCAGACGGCTGTATAGACTTGTTTGGCTTCCGTCATCAGGCGCTTGCGGCCTCGGGAGGTGCCTCTTCCAACAGTTCACCACGCAGTGAATTGGGGTAGGCCGCAGTGATGCGCAGATCCACGAACCGTCCGATCAACTCAGCAGGTCCGGGGAAATTGACCACGCGGTTGTTCTCGGTGCGGCCGGCGATTTCGTTCGGGTCCTTGCGCGACGGTCGATCCACCAGGACCCGCTGCACGGTGCCGACCATGGCCCGGCTGATACGCTGGGTATTGTCGTTGATCACATGCTGCAGCTTTGCCAGTCGCTCCTGCTTGGTCACCAGCGGCACGTCATCAGGCAGGTCGGCCGCAGGGGTACCGGGCCGTCGACTGTAGATGAAGCTGAACGAATGGTCGAAACCGATCTCCTCGATCAGGTTCATGGTGTGCAGGAAATCCTGCTCGGTCTCGCCCGGGAATCCGATGATGAAATCCGATGACAGACTGATATCCGGACGGATGGCACGCAATCGCTTGAGTTTCTGTTTGTACTCGAAGGCGCTGTGGCCGCGTTTCATCGCCACCAGGATCCGGTCCGAGCCGGACTGCACCGGCAGGTGCAGATGGCTCACCAGTTCCGGCACCTCGGCATAGGTGTCGATCAACGAGTCGGAAAACTCGACCGGGTGCGAGGTGGTGTAACGAATGCGGTCGATACCCTCGATCGCGGCGACGTAGCGGATCAGCAGGGCCAGGTCGGCTATTTCACCGTCGTGCATCCGGCCCCTGTAGGCATTGACATTCTGGCCCAACAGATTCACCTCGCGCACGCCCTGCGCGGCAAGCTGCACGATCTCGGCGATCACGTCATCGAAAGGACGGCTGATCTCTTCACCACGGGTGTAGGGCACCACGCAGAAGGTGCAGTATTTGGAACAACCCTCCATGATCGACACGAATGCACTCGGTCCCTCTGCACGCGGCTCGGGCAGACAATCGAATTTTTCGATCTCGGGAAAACTGATGTCGACCGTCGGCTGATGGTCTTCGCGCGCGCGCACCAGCATCTCCGGCAGGCGGTGCAATGTCTGCGGGCCGAAAACCAGATCAACATAGGGTGCGCGCTCGCGGATGGCCTCACCTTCCTGGCTGGCCACGCAACCGCCGACGCCGATCACCAGGTCAGGGCGCGTCTGTTTCCAGTCCTTCCACACGCCGAGCTGCGAAAAGACCTTTTCCTGCGCCTTTTCGCGGATCGAGCATGTATTCAACAGCAGTACGTCAGCCTGCTCCGGATCCCCGGTCAGTTCCAGCCCGTGCGACTCACGCAGCACATCCTCCATCTTCCGGGAGTCGTACTCGTTCATCTGGCAACCGAAGGTGCGAATGTATAGTTTGCCCGCCATAGCGCCAAATCACTGCAAAGGGGCGGAGATTTTACGCTTGAAATCAGGAATTTGCACCCGCTGGCCGGCGCCCGGCAGCAACCTGAATCACAGCCCGATCAGTTCGGCGCCAACACCATGTTGCCTTACCAGGCTCAAGAGATCGGCCGCCTGCACCCCCTCCGGATCATAATCGACCAAGAGCAGATGCCGCGCGCGGTCGTTGACGCAGGCACTGTAGACGCCGGGAACGGACCCCAGGTCGCGTTCCAGCTGGTAGATATCATCGTCCGGTAATTCTTCGTCGATATGGATGACCACATCAGAGCAGTATCGATGCATTGGATCGTCCCCTTCGCCATGGCCACCCCAGGCGGGGCGGCATGAACTAAGTCCTAGTACAGCTGGCCGGCGCAACAATCGGTATAAACCCTTAATCGGTTCGTTAATCGGTTCGCTTTTCCGTCCCATATGCCCCGGATGGTGCGTGCCGATGCCCTGGGACCTGCTCCTGAGTCCGTTGGCAAAATAGTCACTGAATTCGTATTCTCTGCGAGATTCAATAACTTATGCAGGGCATTTATTACGCCCAACGACATTGGAGCAGTTATCATTCAACGAGGTCGAAGGCGCAAAAAACCCGCGATGATGCAGCAACAAATCCGTCACCAGGGAATCGCTATACGCCTGGGGATGGTCGTCGCCGCCGGGACGCGGCATCAGGCAACATGCGGCAGGCCCGGTGACACGCAGTAACAAGAAGAAGGTTGCATGAAACAATCGGCTGACAACCGCCCCCTCCGCGGCCTGTTCCGCGTACTTACGCTGCTCTTCCTGGCCGCCTACATCGGCGCCGTGGTGCATCTGTGGCAACATAATCTGTCCGAAACACGGTCCAGCCTCGCCTATATCAATTCGATGCTGGTACAGGGTGCGCGCACCACACTGAAGGGACATGAGCTCGTACTGCGCGGTCTGGGGCACGAGCTGGTGCGCCTGGGCTCCCTGAACGACCCGGAGCTGGGTCGCGAGCTGATCGAACGCATGCAACTCATCGATCCGGGCATGGCAGGCCTCGGCCTGGCCAGGGCCGATGGCCAGCTGGTATTGGTCAGCGGTATCGGTCCGGGCAAACCATTGCCGAGCCTCGGCCAGCGGCCGGAAGCGAGGGACAGCTTCGCAGAGGTACTCGAGAGTCCCCATCTGCGTACAGGCAGGCCCTACTATTTCGACTCGCTCGGACGCTGGGTGGTACCGATCCGGGTGGCCATCCGCGACTCGGTGGGTTCGGTCCTCGCCGTGATGACCGCCGGCTATGCCATAGAGGACGCCACCACCGCGTGGACGCACCTTACGCTGCCACCCCATGTCGCGGTAAACCTGATCCGTGACGACGGCTACATGCTCTACAGCCAGCCGTTGCCGCAGTCGACCCGCGCCGAGGCACTGGAGGCTGTGTATGGAAAGGCGCAGCAACAAAGTGCACTGCAGATTGCGGCCAAACTGAACCCAGGCTCCGACTTTGCCTCCCTGTCTTTGCCTGAACCCGGCGAAGGCAGTTATATCGCCTATGCCCCTATCCCCGAATACGGCCTGCACGCCGGGGCCCACATCCCGGCCTCCGCGGTGATCCAGGGCTGGCTGCGAAGGCTGTTGGCACCCACCGCCATGTTGCTGGTGTTTCTCTTTGGCGGCGCCCTGGCCTACCGCCGCGCCAGCCAGCAGCAGGCGTCGTCCGACGCGGAGATCGGGCAACTGACGGCCTGGCAGCAGGCCATGCTGGACGGCGCCGAGTACGGCATCGTCTCTACCGACATCGACGGCACCATTGTCAGTTTTAATCATGCGGCCCAGCGCATGCTCGGTTACAGACCACACGAACTGATCGGGCGGCACACGCCGCAGATCATCCATGACCGCCAGGAGATTGAAGAGCGGGCGGCCGAACTCAGCCGGGAGCTGGGCAGGCCGATTGCTCCGGGGTTCGAGGTCTTCGTCGCCAAGGCCAGAAATGGCCAGACCGATGAGCGCGAATGGACCTATATCGGAAAAGATGGGTCACGTATCCCGGTGCTGCTGTCGATCACCGCAATGACTGCGCCGGACGGTGACATTATCGGCTTCCTCGGGATCGCAGGTGACCTTTCCGAGCAGAAAGCGATCCGCGCCGACCTGCGCGACAGCGAGGCCCGCTACAAATCGCTGTTTGAGCACGCAGGGGATGCCATCCTTCTGATACGCGACGGCCGCTTCGTCGACTGCAATCCGGCAACCCTGAAGATCTTCGGCTGCACCCGGGAACAGATCATCGGTTCGCCACCCGATGCCCTCTCGCCCTTAATGCAACCGGACCAACAGGGATCGGCAAAAAAGGCCAGGGAAAAGCTCGATGCGGCATTGAGCGGCGAGCCCCAATCCTTCGAATGGCGCCATCTGCACCGGGACGGCAGCACGTTCGATACCGAGGTCACGCTGAATGCGGTAGAGATAGCAGGTAGAAAGCACGTCCAGGCAACCGTTCGCGACATCAGCGCGCGCAAGCGCGACGAGGCCGAACTTACGCAGTCGAGGCAGGCACTCATCGAGCGCAACAACAGCCTGCGCCTGCTCAATCAGCTGTCACAACGCCTGCACGGGACCCAGGAACTCGGGGGGATCCTGCATGAAACGGTTCAGGCCCTGGTCGGACTGGATCACACGGCGCAAGTCGCCATCTATCTCCTCGACGCAGGCAAGACCCAATTGCATCTGGCTGAAAGTCGCGGTTTTGATGCAGCCCTGTTGCAGCTGATCGGCAGTGCGCCGCTGCAGGGCAGTCTCTCAGAATCGGCGATAAAAGAGGGTAAATTGCAGATTATCTCGGAAACTGCGGACGACGAGCACTTGCATGCGCAGACCCGGGCGGCCGTGAAGGTCTTGGCAGCAAAGCTGGTGATTGTCATACCCATGATCTGCCAGGGAGAGCCTCTGGGCAGCATCGTCCTGACATTTCAGGAAGAACAGCGGTTTACAGAAACCGCGCAAGAGACACTGCTCTCTCTGAGCAACACGGTCGCCCTGGCCATCACCAATGCGCGTCAGATGGACAACCTGGAATTCCAGGCACGCCACGACAGTCTCACCGGCCTCCCCAACCGCGTGCTGCTGCATGAAACCTTTGCGGGTCTGATGGACGCGGCAGCCATGCGGACCACCCGAGCCACCCTGATTCTGCTGGACCTCGACAGATTCAAGGATATCAACGATACCCTGGGGCACCATATCGGCGACCGGGTGTTGACCCAGATCGGCCCGCGCCTTGAGAAGGCTTGCCGCGGTCGTGCCACCTTGATTTCCCGTCTCGGTGGGGATGAGTTCGCCATCCTGTTCGATCGGGAGGAGGCCGCCCTACCGGTGATGGACGTAGCGAAGGCGATCATCGAGACCCTGCGTCAACCTTTCCTGGTCGAAGGCGTGCAGCTGCACATCGGTGCCAGTATCGGTATCGCCCGCTATCCGGATCATGGCGACGACAGCCATGCCCTGCTGCGGGCAGCGGATGTCGCCATGTACCAGGCCAAGAAACTGTCTGCCGGAATCATGGTCTACGACAACAGTTACGACGACTACAGCGCCGAGCGCCTGGCCCTCGCCAATGAACTGATGCAGGCCATCGGGCTCGAGCAGCTGATTCTGCACTATCAGCCAAAACTCGATATCAATCGCGGCAATGTTGTCGGTTACGAGGCCCTGGTGCGTTGGCAGCATCCTCGCCTCGGCCTGCTCTACCCAGGTGACTTCATGGCACTGGTGGAAGTAAGCGAGGTCATCCATCCCTTTACGCGCGCGGTGATGGAACTTGCCGTCGCTGACAAACGAAGACTTAAAGACCTCGGTTACGATCAAGCTGTGGCCATCAACCTGTCAGTCAACAACCTCATTGACGCCAGCAGTTTTGCCAACCTGATGGAGGCTATTCTCAAGCATGATGTTCCGGCCACCGAGGTCGAGCTTGAATTGACCGAAACGGCCCTGATGCACGACCAGGAGAATGCCGCCGTCCTTCTGCAGCAGTTCAGCGATATGGGTGTAAACATCGCAATTGACGACTTCGGCACCGGCTATTCGTCACTGTCCTACCTGCGACAGTTGCCAATCACGGCCTTGAAGATCGACCGTTCATTCGTTACCGAGATGTTGACCAATCAACAGGACAGCACCATCGTGCGCTCTACCATCGCCCTGGCGCACAATCTCTCACTCGACGTGATTGCAGAAGGCGTCGAGGACAAGGAGACCCTGGCCATGCTGCGCGCCATGGGCTGTGATCAGGCCCAGGGCTATGGCCTCTGCCGTCCACAGCCCATCGACGACTTGATCAGCTGGCTGGCCGATAGCCACCGCCCCGGGGACATCCAGCACGGTCACTGAGGCCGGGTCACGACAGTGAACGTGAGGTCCTTATGGTCTGAATCTCTTCACGGAGCGTGAAGGGGTTTTTGCCGTCACTCTTGCCACCAAACAGGCGCCCGAGCATGCGTGCCAGAAAACTGAAAACCAGCACTTAACGGTGACATAGCCAAAAATAACATCAACACCGCGAACAGAATCAATTCGATGACGAGTGTGATATCCGAAAATCCCCCCATTGGCTAACGCCGGCGGGCCTGTACATTACGGAAATATTACAAGGCAGTACAACGCCGGCTCGGCAGTAAACGATTGAAATCACTAACACCCCGCTATTGGATGGAGGCCGATGGTGGTGCTCAAGAACCGGCGCCATGGCTGTTGTTCAACACCTTATGTCCGTAGGGTTTTGCGCCTTAAGTGCGGGCGCACCCTGGCAACGCGACCCCTGGCACCACTCACCCCGACGCCCCGGCCAGTCGTCAATATGGACCTATGGCGTTGCGACGAACCGAATTGTGCGCAAGAATTCACCCTGTTGAATCAACCCGATATCGCTCCCGAGGCGAATTGCAGAGACGCAAACGAGAATCTCCCACCCCTCGCCCGGTCGAGGGCCCGCACAGCATTGAGCACTTTCATCCCAATGATTACCCCGGAGTACCACCATGGGCCCTGAGTTCACCGAACTGGCTGCCCTGATCGGCCTGCTCGTCCTGTCCGGAATCTTTTCCGGCTCCGAAACCGCCCTGATAGCCCTCTCCATGGCACGCGTCGAGGCACTGGTGCATGAAGGGCGGGCGGGGGCCACGGCGCTCTATCACCTCAAGAAAGACGCATCACGTATGCTGACCACCATCCTGATAGGTAACAACCTGGTGAACATCGGGGCCTCGGCCATGGCGACGGTCATTGCCACCCGCGAGTTCGGCGATGCAGGTCCGGGTATTGCCGTAGGCGCCCTGACCTTTTTCATCCTGGTATTCGGCGAGATCACCCCGAAAAGCCTCGCAACCCGAAGCCCTGAGCGCATCTCGCTGGTTGTGGCGCTGCCCCTGCTGATGTTCATGAAACTCATTTATCCGCTGGTCTGGCTTTTTGGCCACTTCACCAGCTGGATACACCGGCTCAGCGGCGGCCAGGAGGAGCCCACGGTCACCGAGTCCGAGCTTATCGGCATGCTCGGCCACGGCGTGATGGAGGGTGAGATAGAAAGCGGCGAGCGCGAAATCATCGAACGGGTGTTCGAGTTCAACGACCTCAAGGTCGAAGACGTGATGACGCCAAAAGGAAAGCTGTTCGTGCTGGATGGCAGTCTCAGTGTGGCCGAGGCCGTCCCCCTGGTAACCGATAAGCCCTACTCGCGGATCCCGGTCTACGAAGACCATCCGGCCAACATCGTCAAAGTAATCTTCCTGCGTGACCTGTTGAACGCGACGGCCAGCCAGCAACTGGACGTACGCATCGGAAGCATCGCCCACCAACCGCTGTATGTGTCCCAGTTCCAGTCCCTGGATGAACTCTTCAACAACTTCCGTCGCCACCACCGTCACTTTTCCATCGTGGTGGACGAATACGGGGAGGTACGCGGTATCGTCACCCTCGAGGACCTGATGGAGGAACTCGTGGGCGAGATCTACGACGAGACCGACCTGAGCCCCCCGTCCCTGGACGGGGGTGCAGACGACGAGATCACGGTCGACGGCAGCACGGAACTGCGCGTCGTCGAACGTTATTTCGACACCGAGATACCCGGAAAACCTACCGATACGGTAAGTCTCTGGGTGTTGCAGAAGATCAAGGTGATCCCGGCGCCCGGCGACAAATTTGTCATCGACGGGCTTGAGGTTGAAATCCGTGAGGCCACTCATCGCAGCATCGACAGGGTGCGAATCCGACCGCGGGTAGACATGCCACCAACTGGGATCTCAGACGCGGACTAGAAATATCCCTTCAAGGGGCCCCGCCTGCGTGACCTTCGGGGGAATCTCTCACCGCATCGCAAGCCCAGCCAAGAATCCCGTCTTCTGAAAAGATGGGGCCGGGTAATCATCAGCCCGAAGCCCTGATCCTCGAGTTTCCGGAAAAAGGGGCGCAGCTCCTCACTGACCGATAACGATATCGACGGTCAAAGCAAACACGGGATAGCTCCCGGAATGGGTTTTCCGCCTCGGCGCGATCGTGGAGACCCGGGGTGTCAGTTTATGATGCACGCTCTATTCAAAAAGGTGGGGCCCAGCCGTCGACACTCAACCATGACCGTATCGCAAATCGAAATCCTCGTGGTCCTGCTGGCAACAGTGGTGCTTTTTCTGTGGGGACGCTGGCGCCACGACCTGGTGGCATTGGCCGCACTGATGGCCTGCGTCCTGCTGGGCCTGGTGTCGGCGGATCAGGCGTTCCGCGGCTTTGGTCATCCTGCGGTCATTACCGTGGCCTGCGTGCTGATCCTCAGCCGGGGCCTGCAGGCTACCGGTGCAGTCGACCAGCTGACCCGGTGGCTGCTGCCCAAGGGTATGGGCTTGATAACCGGCATCGCCGCCCTCGCCGGGCTGGGCGCCCTGCTGTCGGCCTTCATGAACAATGTCGGCGCCATGGCCTTGTTGCTGCCGGTCGCCCTGCAGCTGTCGAAAAGATTCGACATGGCGCCAAGCCGTATCCTGATGCCGCTGGCCTTCGGCACCATCCTGGGGGGCATGACCACCCTGATCGGCACACCGCCCA
>CAZCDY010000149.1:2267-9297 GCA_964497145.1 uncultured Gammaproteobacteria bacterium | reverse complement strand
ATGGACGAGCATATGCTGATGGAAGAGGGCTACTACAACATCTACGCAGCTGCCGGTGCACGTACCGAGATGCCGGGTTGTTCGCTGTGCATGGGCAACCAGGCGCGGATAGCGGCCAATTCGACTGCGGTCTCGACCTCGACCCGCAACTTCCCGAACCGGTTGGGGCAGGGTGCCGATGTCTATCTGGCCTCGGCCGAGTTGGCGTCGATTGCCTCGATACTGGGCAAGCTGCCGACACCGGAAGAGTACATGGAGTACGCGGGCAAGATCGACAGCATGGCGCCGGAGATATACAGGTATCTCAATTTCGACCAGATGCCGGACTTTGTGGAGTCGGCCAAGCGCGGTCAGGAAGTGGTATTGAAACTGGCAATGTAAGCCGCGGACCCCTGCGCATGGGAAGTGCGCAAACCCCGGCCACCGGTCGGGGTTTGCCTCGTTCGGGGTGCCGGCTGCAGCGAATGCGCATCACTTGACGAATCGGCAAGGAAAAATCTGCCGCTGACTTGAGATGCGACAATATTCGCGCATTCTATGCTCAAGATACGGTCTGTGCCGCCGAGCTTCCCGTAGTAGTCTTCAAACGTTGATACGCAGTAGCAGGCACCTTCCGGATGAGCGCCCAAACGATAGACACAAGTCCTCGAACGATGCGTCTAGGGCAGACGGTACTTCGAGGTGCGATCTGGGCCATTGTCGGCGTGGTCTTCGGGTTCCTGTTCGTGGTCCTGAGCGCCTATCTCGATGGCATTGTCTCGCCGCCGCTGGTTCTGTTTGCCGCAACTGTCGGTGCCTCGGGGCTGACGGCCCTCTTCTACGGCAGCATGCGTCTGACAGTAATGGTCGCCAATTTCACTTTCATCGCGATGGTGTTCTACACATGGGGCAATGCACAGCTCACGCTTGAGCCACTGATCTACATAGGTGGCATTGTCGGTCTCTTGGTCGGTACGATTTACGGCGCGAAGGAGAAGCAGTCGAGGATATTCTGCGCCGAGGCCAAGGTTGTGGCCGGGCTGTTTTCCGGTGCGCTTGCGGCTGTCCTGGGTTACCTTCCTGGCCTGTTTTTCGACGCGCCCGCACATCTCTGGGCGGCGATGATCGGTGCGCCTGCCGCGATTCTTATCTATGTCACTTCGGCAGGCTGGTTCGTAGACCGGTGTCACCGCTTTCTACCGCCGGTGGTGAACGGTGGTCTGGTCGGCACGGGTGCCGGCGCCGCGACGGGTCTGTTGTTCATGATCATGGCCGGGACGCTCGATCCGGATCTCCTCGCCAAGTCGTATCACCTGTCTTTGATCGAGCACGTGGAGTCGTATTGGCTCAGCGCGGTCAGCGGTGCCGCGGTAGTCTGTTTCCTGGTTGGTGTATTGCGCTCTCTGCTGAACGTCCGCTGGTACAACCTCTGAGATCCCGCGAATATCGGCCGAGGGCCCCGGTCGGCTGCCATTGGCCACGAATCGTCATTTCTCTGCCACATTCCGCTGACTGATTCCGGCTGGGTCGCAATTTAGGGTTTTCCCTAGTTTTTTCTTCAAGCAATTGCGAATTGTCAATGTGAAGCCCATTGTGCGGCGCGACAATTTCGGCTCAAGATCATTTAGCGACATTCTTTTTGGCGCGAGATGGTTGCTGGAAATCACAAAGGAACAGAGGCAGTAAAGTCATGTTGATCGGCAATGAAGTACATCCACAAGTATTGAAGGCCATGGATGGTGTCGAGACGTTGAACAACAGTCACCAGGGGCGGTACGTTAAGCTATCGCACAAAATGCCCGATGAAACCGCCGAGGCATCCGCGCGCGCGCTCATTCGCACCGTCCCGATGGTCTACGGTGTTTTGCTGGGACTGGTGCTGAGCAATTGGCCGGTCGGTATCGCGATGGGCTCGGTATTGACCATCGCACTGGATATGCGGATGGGCAGGCACTCATTCTTTCTGCCGCTGCTGGGTCCGCTGCTCGTGCCCCTGTGTCCATTGGTAGACGGCATCGCTCATGGTCTGGCCTGGGTGATCCGGTCTGTCGGTCTCCGGGCACCTTCGTTCCTGGCCAATATGCACTGTGGTGTGCCCCGGCGTTGAGACTCACGGGTGCGGACGGGTCAGGCCGGAAGGAAGCCAAGCGTCCGCAAACGCGCGGGTTGCAACCGAACTTCGGGCTCGGTCTGCCAACCTGAATTCAACGTGGTGTGATGAAGAACTTCATGATGGCGGCGGAGGTCTCGCCGTCTCCGATGACCGCGACCGTCCATTTGGGGATCGCCTGAATCGCCCAGATGATGAAGATGACCAACACTATCTTCCGGCCGCGTGACATCGCGTTGATGCGCTCGAGCAGTTCCGGCGTCGAAGCGTCGTCTTTGACGACTTTTTTTACCTTTTTTTCCTCCATTGCCTGCCGCCGGCTTTTATCCCGTCCGCTCTGAATCTGGGAAGGATACTAGCACCTGCGCCATGGACTGCCAGATGCAGGGATTGTGCGGATTTTTCTTCACAGCCTCGCACTGCAGGCCGCTGTGGGCCGAATTCAGGTGTGATTGATGCAGCGCAATAATCGCCTAAAACGACTGTTTCCAACGACTCAATTTTTGCCACGCGGGGACGATAAAGAAAACGTGAGTGGTGTTGACAAGGTGTGGTGCGAAGATGCTGTCGGGCAACAAATCGGAACTGGGTCATGAGCCGGCTTCGGAAGATGTGACGATGAAGAGAAAAATGCACAAAGAGCAGTACGTGCATTACACGCATGAACTGCAATACGACACAAGGGAGTCCATCGGGCGTGTCATCATCCGATTGGTACCATTGCTTTATGGCGGCATGTTCGGTGCTCTGCTCGACGATATGCCGCTGGCCTTGACCGTCGCGGCGATCGTCTCCCTGGGTATGGACCTGGCGATGGGTAATCAGTCCTTGCTGCGTGCAGTCATCCGGTGCTTTTTGATGGGTGGATGCCCGGTGATCGCCGCCATGGCGAATAGGCTGGCCGCTTTGATCAGGTTTGTCGGTCTGCGGGCTCCCGCTTTCCTCAGCGATATGCGATGTGGGGTCTCCCAGTGAGACGACGAGGCCCCTGAGCGTTCAGGGGCTTCCAGTACGGTTCCTTTCGGTCACCGCATTCACTCCTGCGGCCGTCTGAGTTCGGGTTGCTGCAGCCATGTTCCGCGCGATGCAGCACGGGCGGTCCAAAAGCAGCCTGAGCAGGTATCACCATCGAATTGGGTATCGATCGACCTCGGATATCCGCACCGATCCACGAACTGAATTGCACCATCGCAGGTGGCCGCCCCTTGTGGTAATCCGCGGTCCGGTTGAAACTGTAGCGGGCACCTGGCGTACTACAGTACCGCTAAACTTGGCAGGACGGTTCGATGCAACGCCTGTCGTTTCCTTGCGCCAGCCTGCCGCAAAGCAATGCAACCCGGGAATGCACGGAATGAGTTTTCTAAATGGGGTGACTCTGCTGCTGATCTATCAGTTGGTCGGTGAGATCAGTGTGATGCTGCTTAGGATTCCCGTACCCGGGCCTGTGCTCGGTATGGTCATGCTGTTTCTGACCCTGATGCTGCGTCGAGGTTCGAGCGAATCGCTGGATTCTGCGTCATCGGGATTATTGGGCCACCTGTCGTTGTTGTTTGTGCCCGCAGGGGTCGGAATGATGGTCCATTTCGACCGGATCGTTTCTGAATGGCTGCCGATCAGTATCGCCCTGGTGTTGAGTACCGTGATCACCATGGCGGTGACGGCCTTGGTGATGTCGGGCGGTAATCGCCTGCTTTCAAACCAGGCCAGGAACGATGACTGAACCGGGCCTGGCAACGATCTGGGTATACCTTTCCGCTTCACCGCTTTTGGGTCTGACAATCACCCTGGTGGCCTACAGCCTTGCCTATCGCCTGTACCTGCACTCCAGTTCACATCCGTTGTTGAACCCGGTGGTCACGGCGGTCGCGGTACTGATCGTCTTTCTGTTGGTGACGGATACGTCATACGAGGCCTATTTCGAAGGCGGTCAATTCGTGCATTTTCTGCTGGGTCCCGCAACGGTTGCGCTGGCCATACCTTTGTATAAGCAGTGTGCCAATCTCAAGAAGCTCTGGTTTCCCCTATCCGTTGCGCTGATGATAGGGGCTACCGTTGGCGCCTTGAGTTCGGTGTTTATTGCCAGGTTGCTGGGCGCCAGCCTGCAGACGCAGCTCTCATTGGCGCCGAAATCGGTCACTGCACCTGTGGCGATGGGGATATCCGAGAAGATAGGAGGCCTGCCTTCGCTGACGGCGGTCCTGGTAGTGGTGACGGGGATCATCGGTGCGGTGCTCGGTACCAAACTTTTCGCGCTGATGGGCCTGCGGGACGATGCCGTCAAAGGGATCGCCATGGGCGTTGCTGCGCACGGCATAGGCACGGCCCGTGCCTTCCAGGTAAGTTCGGAGATGGGGGCTTTCTCCGGTCTTGCCATGGCGCTGTCGGCATTTGTCACGGCAGTGATTCTGCCCTGGTTGCTGGGCCTGATCGGGCTGCTTGCATAGTTTCGCCCGGTCTCCGACATCCGGTTGCGCTCAACACAGCCCCATGTCCCGCGCCCGACTGCACTGTTCGCGGACATTGCGGTTAGGTGCACTTGACCGGCTGTGGGGTTTTTGCTGCCGTCAGTCAATGAATTACATGGCGGTTCTGCGGTAGATTCCGCATATGTTTTTCCACGCAGTTGATCGCGCCGTGCCCGGGCAGGGTGCGGGCGGTCGCCGCATCATTGCTCACCGGACGGCCAGATGGACAGACCCCTGAACACGCTGCGACGCTCCTCCGCATTCAGCGGTGCGAATGCGGAGTATATCGATCAGCTTTACGAGGCGTTTCAGGATTCGCCTGAGAGTGTCTCACCAGAGTGGCGCAGCTTTTTCTATGGATTCGAGCATGCTGCGGGCGGCACCATGCCCGGACAGCAACCGAGCCTTCCGCAAGACGGCGCAGAACCGCAAACGGGCATCGAGCGCCTGATCATGGCCTACCGGATGCTGGGGCACCTGCAGGCGGATATCGATCCCCTGGGCCTGATGGAAAGAAAACGCAGCAAAGAGCTGACTCCGGCCTACTACGGTCTCGACGACAGTGTGATGCGGCAGCCGGTCAATGTCATCTCGATCGATGCGGAGGGCGAGCGGCCGCTGGGCGAGGTCATCGAGATCCTCGAGCGGGTCTACTGCGGCAAGGTGGCCAGTGAGCATATGCATATCATGGCGTCCGATGAGCGTCGCTGGATAGAACGCAGGCTGGAGTCATCCCTCGGTTACTGGGCGGATCAGCATTCGGCACAGATGCGCATCGATACCCTGAGCGACCTGACGGCCGCGGAGGGGCTCGAACAGTTTCTGCATCGGCGCTACGTGGGCCAGAAACGATTTTCCCTGGAGGGTGCCGACTCGCTGATTCCGCTGCTGGACGAGATCGTGCAGGGCGGAGGCAAGCGCGGTGTAACCGATATCGTGATCGGGATGGCGCATCGTGGACGTCTCAATGTGCTGGTGAACCTGCTCGGCAAGGCGCCAAGCGAACTGTTTTCCGAGTTCGAGGGCGGGGGCGACCGCGATCCGCGCAGTGGCTCGGGTGATGTGAAATATCATCAGGGCTTCTACTCCAATATTCAGACCTCGGGCGGGCCGGTGCACCTGTCTCTGGCATTCAATCCCTCACACCTGGAGGTCATAGCGCCGGTGGTTCAGGGGGGTTGCCGGGCGCGCCAGGACAGGCATGAGGAGGAGGGCAGTGATCTGGTTCTGCCGGTGATCGTCCATGGCGATGCCGCCTTCATCGGTCAGGGCGTGGTTACCGAGACCCTGAATCTTTCCAAGACGCCGGCCTATGGCACGGGTGGCACCATCCATGTGGTGGTCAACAATCAGATCGGGTTCACCACCAGCCATCCGCAGGAGGCGCGTTCGACCCTGTATTGCACAGAGGTCGCCAAGCTGATCCAGGCGCCCATTTTTCACGTCAACGGAGACGACCCGGATGCGGTTCTGTTCGTCACCCGTCTGGCCCTCGATTATCGCCTGACCTTCCAGAATGATGTGGTCATCGACCTGGTCTGCTATCGACGCCAGGGCCACAACGAGGCCGATGAGCCGATGATGACCCAGCCGCAGATGTATCGGCGTATCCGCCAGATGGAGACCACGCGGGCAATCTACGCAAGACGCCTGGTTGCAGACGGGTTGCTGACCGAAAACGGGCCTGAGGCCATGCGCGAGGCCTATCGCGATTCTCTGGAGCGGGGCGAGGTGGTGGTACGTGAATTCCTTCAGGGCTCGCGTACCGGTTACGAGGCACACTGGGAGAAATACCTGAATGCGAGGCCGAATGAAATCGTCGATACGCGGGTAGCACAGGAGCGCTTGCGACTGCTCGGCGCTCGGGCCTTGAAGGTGCCGGAAGGTTTTGAACTGCAACGCGGGGTGGCCCGGGTGGTGGCCGAACGCCAGGCCATGTTGGCGGGTGAGCTCCCACTTGACTGGGGTATGGCGGAGATTCTGGCCTACGCGACGTTATTGGATGAAGCTTATGCGGTAAGGCTGTCGGGTCAGGACTCGATACGAGGCACCTTTGCGCATCGGCATGCCGGCTATCACGATCAGAAGTCATACCGAAGTCATATTCCACTGGCGCATCTCTCTGCCGGGCAGCCACGTTTCGAGGTGATCAATTCGCTGCTCTCTGAGCTGGCGGTGCTTGGCTTTGAATACGGCTATGCCACATCCAGCCCCAATACCCTGGTGATCTGGGAGGCGCAGTTCGGTGACTTTGCCAATGGCGCCCAGATGGTTATCGACCAGTTCATCGCCAGTGGCTACCTGAAGTGGGAGCGCCTGTGCCAGTTGACCCTGTTCCTGCCGCATGGGTTCGAGGGTCAGGGTCCTGAACATTCATCGGCAAGACTCGAACGTTTCCTGCAGTTGTGTGCGGAGCTGAACATGCGGGTGTGGGTGCCCACCACCCCGGCGCAGTTTTTCCACTTGCTACGTGACC
>CAZCDY010000149.1:0-2167 GCA_964497145.1 uncultured Gammaproteobacteria bacterium | reverse complement strand
TGCAGCGGCAAGGTCTATTTCGACCTGCTCGCCGAACGTCGTGAGCGCGATATCGGAGATATCGCCATCCTGCGTATCGAACAGCTCTATCCTTTCCCCAGGCGCAGGCTGGGGCAGCTGCTGGAAGGCTATGCCAACGCATTGGAGATCGTCTGGTGTCAGGAGGAGCCTCGAAACCAGGGTGCCTGGTATCAGATCCAGCACCATCTGCGGGTGCTGACCCGAGACGACCAGACGCTTGGCTATGCCGGCAGGGCACCATCCGCCTCGCCGGCTTGTGGGAATGCCGGGTTGCACCGTGCGCAGCAGCGCGCCTTGGTTGAAACGGCCCTTTCCTCAGGTCGGGTTGACGACCCCGGCGAACGTCTGGAAGACACGGACGAGCATGACCAGGGCTGGTAGCTCGTCCGCGCTGGCTTGCTCGGCGCCTTTCAACCCGTCACTTGATGTGACAGAGCTTGCACTTGGTAGGCCCGGCAGGCTTTTCCAATTCCTTGAGGGTGTATTGGTGGCAGCCCTTGCACTTGAGGTGGTAGGCCTTGGAGTTCTTGGGTGCCACGACGGAGAAACCGGGGACCTTGGTTTTCTTTTTCTTGTGGCAGTCAGAGCAAGGTTTGATGGGGGTGCCGGGTTCGTGGGTATGGTGGCAACTTTCACATTCACTGGTGCGCAGGGTCGCATGCAGGGTGTGATTGAAGGTTACAAGGCCTGTTTTGGTCTGGAACTGGACCACGGCCTTGTCGTCCGGGATGACATCCGCCGCATTGACCGCCAGAGGCAACAAAAGCAGCCCAAGCAGCATTGACTTGAAATAACGCATGACTACCCTCCTAGTTCAAAAGCCAGAGGGCCTCACTTCAGATGCCGGCCCTGGCGATCTGTTCATCAATCCTTGTCTCTAACTTCTACACGACAAAACGACATAAGGAAAGCGCCAGACGCCTCCGTTTGACCGGTATCAAAAACGGTGTTGTACCGAGACCATGAAGGCGTACACATGGTAGTTTTCGGTGTCGTTTCCCAGTGTCAGAAGCTGGTTCGTCGGATAGGCGGGAACCCCGTCGACCGCCCAGTCGTCGGATTTCATGTTCTCGTAGATGGCCGCAAACTTGACCCGGGTATTCTCCTTCAGATCGTAACCTGCAGACAGCTCGATATGATGGAGCCTGTTCTTGAGGTCGGGATAGGAGCTGCTGCCGGATGCCAGGCTTTGACTGCTATATTTGGTCTCGCCCGTGCCTTTCGAGTAGCGGTAATCGATGCCCAGATCCAGGCCTTTGTAGACGTTGTCGAATCGGGCCCCAAGCCCGACGGTGTCCACCTTGTCGTCGTAGTTCACCTTATATTTCGTGCCGGAAGAAGGGCTGCCCAGCTGACGGGATTCGATACGATCACGGCTATAGAATGCGTTGAGCTGGATGTCGGGCACAGGAAGGTACGAAACGTCCAGATTGTAGTTTTTGCTGTCGGCATCGGTCAGGCCAAGGTCTGAATCCGTGTAATCGTCTTCTATGAGGTCTGTGCTGAAGCCGATATGGATGTTCGGCGCCGGTGCGTAATTCAGCAACAGACCTGCCTTGGTCTGGTCACGGTCGGCAAGGTTGTATTTCCTCAGCAGGGGATTCTGGTTGGTGAGTTCGGCCTCGTAATCGGATGCGTCCCGCGTGCTCATGCCGAAGCGCAGGGCGGCATCGAAATCGTCTCTCGGGCGCCAGTTGAGACCGGTTGATCCGATGTGCTCGCGGGTTTTTTCAACATCGGAAAAGTCGCGTTCCGTATCGCGATACTCGTAGCCGGCGGTGCCGCTCCAGATCGAGGAAAAGCGGTAATTGGCACCCAGTTTCGCCTTGTGTTTTCGGGAGCTCAGGGGTTCATTGCGTACCGCGACGGCCGGGTTCGGGTTTTTGCCGGAATCCATGACGTTGTATAAATAGGATTCCTTGGGCGTCCGGTTGTCGCGTTCGTCGTAACTGTATTGCGCTTTCAGTCTCAGCGGCTTGATAGGTCTCGAGGTTAGGCCGGTGCGCAAGGAATAGAGCCACACTTCGCCGTCGAGTGAGTTGCGCGGCAAGGGTGCCGTGGCGGCAGCAGAACCGTCGATGCCATAGGGTAGGAAATCGTCGTCCTGTTGCATCAGGCCGACCGACACAGTGCCGGTCAAACGCGT
>CAZCDY010000148.1:2480-9498 GCA_964497145.1 uncultured Gammaproteobacteria bacterium | reverse complement strand
GTTTCCCCGTTTGACAGAGTCACGCTTTCAACCCGGTCATCTCCGCCTACCGTCACGATTGAGGTATTCAGATGGATCACGGTGCCATTGCCACGGTGCACATCAGCCAAAGCGACACCGACATCCTTTGGCAGACTGCGGGCGCAAAGCCGGTCGGCCAGTTCGACGACCACCGCTTCCATCCCGCTTTTTCGGGCTGTTGCTGCGACTTCAAGACCGATCCAACCCGCGCCAATCGACAAAAGCCGCTTTCCAGGCACCATTTGCGCGCGCAAACGCTCGGCATCAGCAATCGTACGCAGATAGAAAACATTGGCTTTTCCCGCGAAGGGGCCATCAAGCATGCGGGCGCGACTTCCGGTCGCGATCAGCAGGCGGTCATAGGGCAGGCTTGCTCCCGAAGAGAGCCGTACCACATGCGCGTCGCGGTCGATTGCTTCGACGCGTTGGTTGAGCTGAAGGTCGATGCCAAGATTTTGCGCGGCCTCGGCGTTCAGCAAGCAAGTGCTCTGTGCATCTGCCGTACCCTGAAGAACCGCCTTCGACAGCGGCGGGCGGTCATAAGGGAACTGCCCTTCTTCGGAGAGGACCGTGACAGTGCCCTCAAAGCCTTCTGTTCGCAGCGTTTTCGCCGCGGAGACCGCAGCCAAACCACCGCCTATGATGATGATACGTTCCATCGGAGTTTTCCTCAGACCATGATACAGATGACGCGCAGACCTGTGCCGCGCGTCATCTGTTGATTACTTGTCAGCGCCGCAGCGCGGCACTGTCCTGAGTTAGGAACCCACCTTGAAGCTCTCGGGGAACGGAGCCCCCCACGAGCTGAAGATGCCCGGCTTGTCCGCGCTCCAGATGAACGGGCCTGCCTTGTGGTCCACACAACGCGGCATTTCCCCCGAAAGCTCATACCTGTTGCCATCCGGCGTGAAGAAATAGGAGTAGAGATTCGAGCCTACACCGTGCCGACCCGGGCCTGCTTCCGTCATGACCCCACCGCGTGCGACCTGATCGAGCATGAGCTTCATGTATTCCATGTTCGGGATCGTCCATGCGAGATGGTCGAGCGTCTCATGCGGCGCGCCCGCAAACATTGCGACGTCATGGTGATAGTCGCCGACATGCATCCAGGCCGCAAGACGCCCTGCGCCTCCGGGGAACTCGACAATGTCAGAGGCATAGAAATCGACATGCTTGCGCAGGAATTCGATCGTCTGGGTCGCATCCGGACCGACGCGCAGCGTGATATGGTCGAGGTCAAGCGGCGCCAGACCGCTCAGGTGGTTGGCCTTGCGAGCAGCCGGGTTATAGTAGTGCTTGCGCGCCTCAGACCGCAGCAATGCAATCTGCATCTTCTGGTTTTGGGGCGGCAGGTCGAATTCGATGATCTTCTCGACACCCGGATCGCAGTCCGTCATCTCCCGGACCTGGACGCCGGCATCGGAAACCCGCTTGGTGTAGCGCTTGAGGTCTTCCTCATCATCCGCAGCGATCGCAAAGCTGATGACGCCGGTACCACCCTCGGTCACGGCCACATCGAAAGTTCCGTCGGTCCCACAGGTCAGGTAAACAGTACCGTCTTGCCGAGCAATTTCCTCAAGCCCCAGTACAGTGGTGTGAAACCGCACCGATTCCTCGAGGTTCTTAACCCGCAAGTGCGCGTGCGAAAGTTTTTGAAGAGCCATACTATTCCTCCCTATGGATGGATGGCGTTGATGTCAAAGCTCCTGCTGGAGCGTTCTTTCCATAAATGTGATGCGGTCATTCCCCCACCACATCTGATCACCCACTATCATCGTGGGCGTACCAAACACACCTGCCTCATGCGCGGCCTGCGTGCTCGCCTCGTATTGGTCTGTAGCATCCTTCGATGAAACCCAAGCCGACAGAGCATCGGGATTCCAGCCGAACTGCTTCGCCAATTCATCCAGCAACGCCGGGTCAGCCAAGTCTGCACCCTCTCCCCAGACCCGGTCCCACGCAGTCCGGATGAAGGCTTCTCCCTCGCCTTTCGCCATTGCATAAAGAAAAGCCTTGTTGAGCTTCTCGGACGCGAGTGACTTCGGAAAGGTCAAAGGCAAACCATATTCCTCAGCCCAACGGTTGAGATCCTTGCTCAAATAGCGAATCTTCAACGGCAGGCTGACATTTGGTGGTGCGGTATTCCCCGCCATGAGTTTGAGTTGCGGCAGGTTCACGACATGGGGCCGAAACTCCAGACCGTATTGCTTGCAGATCCCCGGCACCTTGTGAAAGGCCAGATAAGCGAAGGGGCTCATGAAATCGAAGTAGAAGTCAAGATGCCGACTGGTCACTTGCCGCTCTCCGTCTCAAGCTCCGCAGCGAGTTTTGCCCATTGACGCCCGGACTCGCGCGCGCCTTCCAGAGCCGATGCGGGAACCAGGTGGTAGGGCGGACGGCAAGGTCCAGCGACCATCCAACCTGCCGCATCCATACGGGCCTTCTCGATGCCGATGTTATAGACCGAGAATTCCTTGAACGAGCCGTTGGGGAAGAGGGTCCGATAGGTGAAACCAATCCTGTCGGTCAGTTTTTTGGCTTGGGTCCAATCGCCAGTCTCTACCGCCTTGGCCACAAGGTCGCGAAGCTGGATCACAGGTGCTGGCCCGCAAACCGCGCCACTGGTCCAGAACGCCGTGCAGTGTTCGGGGTCGAGCCGGGCGGCGGCGTAATAGTCCACATCAAGCGGCATCAGTCGAATGCGGCGCTTGGTCAGGTTCAGGTCCGTATAGAGCGCTGCCGTGTTTATGTACTTGGCAGATACGATCTGCGGAATTTCGGAGATCTGCGCCCAGAAAGCACGCGGGAACTCGAACTTGAATGCCTCGGGGTTGGCATATGCACAGATAGCCATGTCCGGACACGCCTCGGCCACATCACGAAAGAACTGAACTGCTGTCGGCACATCAGGCTGAACCCACATCGGCGGCCCCATCATCACCCCGTTAAGCCCGATCTCGCGCGCGGCACGGGTCATGCTGATGGAGTCGCGGGTGTTAAGGGCGGTCGCCCCGCCGAAGATGGGAATGCGACCGCGACCGGCTTCGACCAGCGTGCGCATGAAGGCTTGCTTCTCTTGCCATGTTGTCGTGGCTCCCTCTCCCAGGGTGCCGAGAGAAAGAATCCCGTTCACACCAGAGGCGATCAGAGCCTCGACGACACGGGCCGTTTCGTCCAGATCGACCGTGTCTTCAGCGCGCGGATCCGACGCGTTGGGCTTGGACGGCGTGGGCATGATCGCCCAGCAACCTGTCACGTCATCGACCGTGAGCAGTTCATGTTTCATGGCTTGAAGTCCCGATTTATGTGAGTTTTTTTTGCGTGGATTGGCATGGTGCGCAGCTAGGGCGCACCATGCCGGACAGTGTCACTATGCGCCGAGCGGAACCGCGTTTCCACGGTCTTCCCGCCAAAGCCCGAGTTTCTCCTGGCAGACGCGATCGGAGTAAGAGAACAGCACTGCATCGCCGTCCGCCTCATGCGTGACGGTATGCCAGCTCGGAACGACGAACAGATCCTTCGGACCCCATTCGTAAGTCTTTCCATTGATCACACTGCGACCGGTGCCTTCAGTGACGACAAAGACCGTTGCGTCTGTCGACCGATACGGCCGCGACTTGAAGCCTTTCGGAAGCAGTTGAAGGCAGGGCGAAATCGTCGGCATCGCCCAGCCGCCGTCGACCGGGTTGACATAGCGCATCTTGATACCGTGGAAGGGGTCGACCTCACCCTGCTTCAAAAGATGCTCGAGGCCTTCGCGCGAGCGTTCGTAAGGGTAATTGAAGATCGGCGACGCTACTCTGGTCGCTTCGTAGTCGACCGGAAGCATGTTGGCACCGTAGCGCCAGGTGCTGTCTTCAAGCTGGCGGGTAATTGGCTGCTGATCCGCGTGATGCTCTTCTGCGAAAGAGGCGTCGAACACCGACACGATTGGAATATCCAGACCGTCGAGCCAGATCATCGGCGCGTCGCTGTCATTGCCGTGGTCGTGCCAGGCTCCCGGCGGAGTGATTACGAAATCGCCAAAGTTCATCACTGTGCGCTCGCCATCGACCGACGTATGCGCACCACTGCCCTCCATCACGAAGCGCAAAGCTGACTGGCTGTGGCGGTGCGCGGGGGCAACTTCGCCCGGCAGGACGATCTGAAGGCCAGCGTAAAGCGACGTGGTAATCCGGGACTGACCGCGCAGGCCTGGATTTTCAAGCACAAGGACGCGCCGCTCGGCTTCCTTCGCCGTGATCAGACCGCCTGCTTCCAGCAGGTAGGATTTCGCCTCGTCGAAATGCCAAAGGTGGGGCAAGCAACCGCTTTTGGGCTCAGGAGTGATGATGTTCGACAAAACAGTCCAAAGTGGGGTATAGGACCCGCTATCGATCTTGTCGTAGAACATCTTTCGTTCTGCTGTTTCCACAGGCTTTTCGGTCAGCGACATATTTATCCTCCGTTTGACGCGATCAGATAGAAAGCGTCACATATATCAGAACTGGAACTCTGGGGTGGTGACGGTGAGACCATCAAGATCTGCTGTCAGGCGAATCTGGCAAGCAAGCCGGCTGCTGTCCTGCCTGTTGGCCGCAAACTCCAACATACTGGCTTCACCTTCGCTGGTCGGCGGAAGCAGAGAAAGCCACTTGGGGTCAACATAGACCTGACAGGTCGCGCATGCGCAAGCGCCGCCACAATCCGCATCAATTCCCGGCACGCCAGCCATCGTCGCAGCCTCCATCAGAGACTGCCCCTCGCGCGACGATACATCACGTCGCTCTCCCATCGAATCAATGAACACCACTTGGATCGACATAGAAATTCTCCCTCCCAGCACGTCGTTCGAATCGAAACTGCTCCACTCAAGGCAGGCTTGCCCACCCATTTGGGAACAATAACGACGAACTTATTCCTCCGTTTGGCTGCCTTTTTCGTGCCTAATCCCGCCTGACCATGGTCATTCAGGCGGATCAATGGCATAAACTAAGCATGCATACCTTATATGCATATCTTGCTGCTGGTAGTCAAGCGATTGATGGCCAAGGCCCTGACTCAGACATGACCAAACCCGAGCCCGGGTTTTCCGGTAACGCGCTCCAAGGGTAAAAGACGTCCATCTGCTGCCCGAGATTGTCGGTGGTATCGAAGGGTGTTATGCTATAAGCAATCAACAATGAAAAAGAAGATGGTCGGCGAATGAAAGATGATACCGAACGGAGACAGCCCGAAACCCTAGGTGGCGACTCCGATTTTCGGGTCATTCAGGGCCATCCCGCGCATCTGATTCGGCGTAGCTACCAAGTCTTCTTGTGTGCCTTCGACGAGGCTATGGCTGGCCTGCCGTTGTCGCCTGTGAGCTGGATCATTATCGCAACAGTGCGAAATTTCCCGAGCCTGTCCGTGACTGAAGTTGCCCGGCGCGCCGCAATAGACAAGGCGAGCTGTGGACGAACTGCAAGCGCGCTTGAGAAGCGCGGGCTGCTTTCGATCAAGAAGAGTGATACGGATGGCAGAGAGAAACTGCTCGACATCACCCCTGCTGGCGAGGAATTGTACGGCAAGGCGTTTATTCAGGTCATGAAGCTGAAGTCGCTGCTCTTGGATGAAATTGATCCAGAGGTGCAGCGTCAGTTCCTGACTTCCATGGCAGCGTTTGTTTATGCAACACGCAAGAACACACGACCGTCAATTCCGACCGCACGTGACGCCGACATGGATTGAGACAGTCATAGCGATTGCAGCTGGCCACCCACAAGCAGATGGCCAGCTTTTCTTGGCGTCAGGTGACGTCGATTTCCATCGAGCCGATCCGGTCGATCCAGGCATGGATCTTGTTGCCCGGCTCAATCTGCCCGACGCCCTCGGGAGTCCCGGTGAAGATGACGTCGCCCACTTCCAGTGTATAGAATCGGCTGGCCATCTCGATCAGTTCCGGCACGCTCAGCACAAGATCACGCGTATTGGCCTTCTGCCTGGTGACGCCGTCCACCTTCAGTTCGAAGTCGAGCTGGGACGGATCGGTGATTTCATCGGCTGTTACAAGCCACGGTCCCAGCACCGAATAGCTGTCTATGGACTTGCGCATGCTGCGTTCCTCGGCGCCGCGCACCGTCATGTCAAGCCCGATCGCATATCCTGCGACGTACTCCAGCGCGCGCTCCGCTGACACCCTGTCGGCGCGTTTGCCGATGATGACCGCAAGTTCGATTTCGTGATCGCTGCGGCGATCAGGGAAGCGCAGTGTCACCGGCTCGGAGGGGCCGATAAGACTGCTGGTAGCCTTCAGAAACAGGCCGGTCTCGTGGATCACCCGCACTTGGGCTGCATTGCCCTGGTGCAGATCCTTCTGCGCGCGCGCCTCTTCCAGGTGCTTGACGTAGTTCACAGGCGCCGCGACAAGCTTGCCGGGGTTTGCAACCGGTGAATCGAAGGCCAGTTCACGGACTGGTCTGCGCTCTCCGGTCCTGGCAGCCACAAGGAATGCCTCCTTGAGCTGATCGAGATGTGCGATCAACGGGTCATGCCGCGGCAACGGGTAGCGCAGTTGCGGCAAAAGGTCGAGGGCCGAGGTGACATCGACAACCTCATCGTCCTGAACAAGACCGATACGGTCCTTGTGGAAGCGACAAATCTTCATTTCTTCTCCTTATCAACGGACACCCGGCCCGGCGATCCTGGGGTCGGGTCGCCGGGCCGGGGTGACTAGTTCTCAGCGGTCGTCGCGGATCAAGCCAAACGCACGGGGAGTTCTTCCAGACCTCTGAACCGTGTGTTGTGCTGAAAGCGAGCTTCGCCGTTGCGCACCAAGGTCGGCAGCTCCTTCAGCACGGACGCAAGGGCGATCGGGGCCTCCATCCTGGCAAGCGGCCGACCGAGGCAGACATGGATCCCCGCACCGAACGCGACATGATTGTTCGGGCGGCGCGCAAAATTCAGCCTGTCGGGGTCTTCGAACACACGCTCGTCCCTGTTCGCTGAAGCCTGGGCAAGAACCACCTCGGTGTCCGCC
>CAZCDY010000148.1:1874-2470 GCA_964497145.1 uncultured Gammaproteobacteria bacterium | reverse complement strand
AGGTTAAGCAAGATCCGGTGCTGATGGGCATGCTGACCCAGATGATGGGTGGTGATCCGACTCAGATCAAACATCCTAATCCCCTGCAGCAGGCCGCTCTGGCCGCTCGACTGCTCAGGATTGAGCCTGAATTGCCGGCGTGAACCTTTGACGCGTTGGGTCGCCGGGATCGTGCCATTACCACTGGCAAGTTCCACATCGTTCGTCGTTCGCCGCCCCTGAAGCTGGAGCGGCGTGATGAAGCGGATCAACTCTTCGAGTGCCGTGGGCAGAGCAACCTCACCCTCGACCAGCTGACGCTTGCTCTCGGGGTCATCCATCAGGAAATGCATCGACTGAGAGATGAGGTTTGTCGTGGTCTCATGGCCGCCATTGAGCGTCACGATGCACATGTGAAGAATTTCGGCGTCACTGACCTCAACGCCATTTCGCTGCGCCGCAGCCATTGCGCAGAGGATGCTCTCGCTCGGGTCGATCGTGCGGCGCGCCTTGATCTCGTCGAGAAATGGCAGGAGATAGCCCATGAATTCCGTTACTGCTTTATGGCCCTGCTTGATCGCTTCGGCCGGCACCTGCGGGTTGAGCGGGAAAAGCAC
>CAZCDY010000148.1:0-1821 GCA_964497145.1 uncultured Gammaproteobacteria bacterium | reverse complement strand
GAGTGCAACCGGGATGCGGAAAGCGAAATCGCGCACGAAGTCGAACTCGCCCATTTGCTTGACCTTCTTGATCTCACGGTCAATCACGTCTTGGGTAAAGTCCGTCAGAGACTTGATGGATGTCTGAGAGAAAAAGGGGTTGACGATATCGCGCAACCGGTCGTGATCGGGGTTGTCACGGAAGAGCATCGTCGATGTGTGATGCTCCAGCAGGGGGCCCTTGCCAAATTTCTTCTCAAAGTACTCGCCCTTGTAAACGAGACCTGACAGGTCGCGCCAAACCTGACGCACATCGTCATAGCGCGTCAGAAGAACTGTGCCATCTGCTTGCCGGTGAACAGGATCACCATCGCGCAACAGGCGAAAATACTTGCTCGGATCGTCGAAATAGTCATCCGGCGGAGCCAATAGATTGAAAGCTTGCGCTTTCTCAGAGTCTGTTTGATCAATTCTCGCGGTTCCGGTCATTTTTCCCCCCTGTATTCCACATCAATGAACAGCTTGTAACATAGGCATTCGTAAGCATGCTGTCAATTTTCAACTTGGACTCGCCCTTGCTTTTGTCCATGTCCGAAGATGAAGCTTCAGCCTTTCGCGCTATCCCCACGTGCGCGGCACGCTCCTCTGCGGCGATCTGCCTTTAGCCGCAAGTCGCGCCCGGAAGGGCCTGGACGAATGCGGCGATCGGGGCAAGGGCTGCAAGGTCCACGCCGGTTTCAACGCCGCAATCCCGGAACAGGCTCACGACATCCTCGGTGGCGACGTTGCCGCTGGCACCGGGAGCATAAGGGCAGCCGCCAAGCCCACCAATCGCGGAATCGAAGACGCGTACACCCTGATCATAAGCCGCGCGCACATTCGCCGTGCCATGGCCGTAGGTATCATGCGCATGCATCGCCCAAGCGGAAACGGAGGGAAAGCGCGCCATCGCCGCCCTGAACAATTCCGCGACCTGCGCCGGTTCGCCGCGGCCAGTCGTGTCGCATAGGCAGATCTCGGCATCGGGGCAGATTTCCAGCGCGCGTTCCAGAAGATCGAGCACGGCGTTGGCAGGTGTCACCCCCTCGAACGGGCAATGGAATGCGGTGGCGAGGTTGAACCGCAGCCGCAGCCCATCGGGCGCCTCGGCGACAAGCCGGGCGTAATCGGCGAGGGCCTCATCCGGCGTGGCGCGCACGTTCGAACGGCTGTGGCTTTCCGAGACCGAGATGACATAGGACAGAAACTCCGCTCCCGCCGTGATTGCCTTCAGGCCATAGCGGGCATTGGGAACCAGGACCTGCGGCACGACATGACCCTGGGCCAGAACATCGGCCAGAACCTCGCCGGCGTCGGTGAGTTGAGGAATGGCGCGCGGACTGACGAAGGAGGTGATCTCCATCCGTTTCAATCCTGCAGCGGCAAGGTCGCGGATCACGGCGATCTTGGTCTCGGTCGGGATGAAGGGGCCGATGTTCTGGAACCCGTCGCGCGGGCCGACTTCGACGATCTGGACGGCAGTCATGCTATTACTCCCTTCTGGTAGAGCAACTTGATTTCATCCTGCGAGTAGCCCGCGATCTCTGCCAGAACGGCTGCGGTATCTTGTCCGACCTCCGGGCCGGTGCAGCGGATCGTGCCGGGGGAATCGGGGAAATGCGGCACAATGCCGGGATGAAGCAGGTCGCCATGTAGCGGGTCGCTGACTTCGCGCACCATGCCACGCGCGCGGAACTGCGGATCATCGGCAATTTCTGCGGCAGTGTAGATCAGCGTCGAAGGGATGTCTGCCTTGGCCAGAAGCTCTGTCAGTCGTCCGGCATCGAACCGCCGGGACCAGGC
>CAZCDY010000147.1:7126-9713 GCA_964497145.1 uncultured Gammaproteobacteria bacterium | reverse complement strand
CCTGTTCGTAATAGCGCTTCGCGATATCGACCACCAGGCGCCCGGCCTCGAGGAACAGGTTCTTGCGCTGGGCATGCGTGGCCAGCAAAGAACCGTTGCCCGGCAAAGAAAGGCCCAGGGCCTCGGTCAGGCAGTTCATCGAATTGGCGGTGAACATCCCCGAACAGGAGCCGCAGGTCGGACAGGCAGAGCGCTCGATCGAGGCCACGTCCTCATCACTCTCATTGGGATCGGCAGCCGAGACCATGGCGTCCACCAGGTCCAGCTTGACCTCGCCCCTGTTGGCAAGGCTGACCTTGCCGGCCTCCATCGGACCACCCGAGACGAACACGGTCGGGACGTTCAGGCGCAATGCCGCATTCAGCATCCCGGGGGTGATCTTGTCGCAATTGGAGATACACACCAGCGCATCCGCGCAGTGTGCGTTGACCATGTACTCGACGCTGTCGGCGATCAGATCGCGCGAGGGCAGCGAATAGAGCATGCCGCCGTGCCCCATGGCGATGCCATCGTCCACCGCGATGGTGTTGAACTCTTTCGCCACCCCCCCGGCCTTCTCGATCTCGCGCGCCACCAGCTGGCCCAGGTCCTTCAGGTGCACGTGCCCCGGCACGAACTGCGTAAACGAATTCGCGACCGCAATGATGGGCTTGTTGAAGTCGCCGTCCTTCATGCCGGTCGCGCGCCAGAGCGCCCGCGCGCCGGCCATGTTGCGGCCATGAGTGGTGGTGCGAGAGCGGTACTGGGGCATCGGGGTCTCCGGGCGATGGTGGGAGTTAAGCCGGCATTATCACCATTCGGTTGCCACGAAGAAACCGTGGCGAAAATAAGCTTTGGTACGCGCGTCCGGCATCGGGCTATACTCTGAGACAAGCCCAGTAACTCGTACGTCCGTCTCATTAAAATCGCCATGCCCAAAAAAAGTGAACGAACACGCCAGCGGATCGTCGAGGCCGCAAACCGTCTCTTCTATCACAAGGGGTACAACCAGACCTCCTTCAGTGACGTGGTGCAGGCCGCCGCCGTGCCGCGCGGCAATATCTACTACTACTTCAAGACCAAGGACGAGATCCTCGAGGCCGCGATAAAGTACCGAACCGAGCGCATCAGCCAGATGCTGGATCAGTGGTCGGGCAGCTATCGCACCCCGATCGAACGCCTGCACCGATTCCTCGACATCCTCAGCAACAGCGCCGACGCCATCATGCGCTATGGCTGTCCGATGGGCAGTCTGAACACCGAACTGGGCAAGGAACAACGAGACCTGCAGGCACAGGCAGAGAACCTGTTCAAGGTGTTCGAGAGCTGGCTGGTCGATCAGTTCGCCGAGCTGGGCTATGCCGGCCGCGCGCACGAACTGGCACTGCGCCTGATGGCTCAGGGTCAGGGGATCAATGTGATGGCACATGTGCACAATGACCCGGGCTTCCTGCGCCGTGAAAGGGAGCGCCTGGGCCGCTGGCTGGATCAACTCGCCGACGGCAATGATGAGTGCGCCTAGACAATGGCGGATCCGCGCATCGATCCTGCCGTTGAATTGATCAAGGCCAGGGCATGAAGCGACTGCTGCAGGACCGGCCACTGGTACTGATGGAAGCGGCAATCAACGAACGGCTGCGCCGCTCTGCCTGCGTGCAGCTGCATCCGAACCTGGTCAATGCGCCACTGATATACGATCCTGCCGGCAGGGAAGCACTTGCCCGGATCTACGGCGAATACATGGACATCGCCGCCGCGGCCGAATTACCCCTGCTGCTCTGCACCCCGACATGGCGGGCGGACAGGATCAGGGTCTCGGATTCGGACGTCAGTCCTGCGATCAATACAGACGCCGCGGGTTTCATGCAGGATCTGCGGGACTCCCACGGCGCCACCCGCGCAAACGTCAGGATTGGCGGTCTGCTGGCCTGCAAGAACGACTGCTACAGACCCAGTGAGGGGCTGTCGGCCACCGAGGCGGAGCAGTTCCACGGCTGGCAGATAGAACAGCTGGCACGGGGCGGGGTCGACTTCCTGCTCGCCGAGACCCTGCCCAATGTGCAGGAGGCCCTGGGCATCGCCCGGGCCATGCAGGCCAGCGGCCTGCCCTATGTCATCAGCTTCGTGATCGGCCGCGACGGGCGCGTCCTGGACGGCACCGGCCTGCCGGACGCGGTCGATCTCATCGATGCGGCAACGGAAACCAGGCCGCTCGGCTATATGGTCAATTGCGCCTACCCGTCTTTCCTGTCTGCCGCCCAACAACCTGCGACACTCTATCGACGCCTGATCGGCTACCAGGCCAACGCGTCCTCCCTCGACCACTGCGACCTGGATGGTGCAGCCGACCTGGCGGCAGACAGCGTATCCGACTGGGGAGATCTGATGCTCGAACTCAACCGGACCTACGGCGTGCAGATACTGGGTGGGTGCTGTGGGACCAGTGGAGAACACCTGAGGTATCTGGTCGACAAGCGCTAGTCGAGGCATTCAGCGGACAGGCGTCACCTGGCCGCGAACGATTGGCCGGACAACTTCTGAAGCTCAGCCCCGGCTACTCGGCCAACCCGGCAAGGAGTCGCGGTACCTGATACGTCCCCTTCCAATC